>DAIOVO010000027.1:28552-32519 GCA_036758965.1 Chthoniobacterales bacterium | reverse complement strand
GCGAAAAGAGCGTTCACGCCGAAACTGAAATTCGATGCCTGCAAAACTGGAATGGTTTTCGCCGCCGCCTCGATTTCGTTTTGTTCGCGCGCGTCATGACCGGTCGTTCCAATCACGAGCGGCGTTTTCGATTTCGTCGCAGCCGCACAAATTGCGGCCGCAGCAGAAGTGTGGCTGAAATCGATCAACGCATCGATTTTTTCCGTCACGATTTGATCGCCCTGATCGAATTGCGCGCCGACCTCGACATCCTCCGATGCCGCCACCGCGCAAATCGTCTGTCCCATTCGGCCCTTCGCGCCGATCAACGCAATCCGCAGTTTATCCTTCATCAAGCGCGCTCGAATTCCTCCAGCGTCTCGCGCAGTCGCGCCTGGTTTGCCTCTGTCATCTCGCACAGCGGCAAACGAACTTCCGGCGAAATCATTCCTCGCCAGGCCATCGCCGTTTTTATCGGAACCGGATTCGGCTCGATAAATAAATTCTTGAAGAGCCAATACAATTTCCGGTGCAGTTGTTCCGCGCGCGACACGTCTTTTTCCGCGAAAGCGCGCACCAGCTCGCAGATTTCCGCCGGCAACAAATTCGACGCCACGCTCACCACTCCCACCGCGCCGACCGCCATAAACGGCAGCGTTAAAACATCGTCGCCGCTCAAAATCGTGAATGCTTCCGGCAGACGCGCGCGCAATTCACTCACCCGATCGGCGTTGCCACCCGCTTCCTTGATCGTGACTACATTCGCGCAATCATTCTGCAGCCGCGACACTGTTTCCGCGCTGATGTCCACGCCGCAGCGCCCGGGAATATTGTAGAGCATCAAAGGTAACGCGGTCGATTGCGCGATCGCCTGAAAATGGCGGAACAAACCTTCCTGGCTCGGCTTGTTGTAATACGGCGCCACCACCAGCGCGCCATCGGCCCCGAGCTTTTCCGCCGCCTGCGTCGCGGCGACGGCTTCGCGCGTGGAATAGGAACCGGTGCCGGCCAGGACCACACAGCGTTTGTTCGCGATGCTGACGGTGAAGCGAATTACTTCTTCGCGCTCTTCGTGCGAAAGGGTGGGCGATTCGCCGGTGGTTCCGATTGCGACCAGGCCATCAATGCCAGCGGCGATTTGCGTTTCGATTAATTTTTCCAGCGCGGCGAAATCAATCGCGCCTTCGCGAAACGGAGTGACAAGAGCGGTGAACGTGCCGCGAAACATGGCTCAACTCGTGGCGCAAGTTTGCAGCTTACGCAAGGCGCGACGGGTTCTGTTTCTGGGGAGCGCTCGCCGCGGCGAGCTGGTTTGGCGGCTCGCCAAAACAGGCTTCCCGGTGTCGCGACACGCCAGACTGGACTGTATCAGAGAAAACGTGAGTGAACTGCCATGTTTCGCTGGTAGCGGAATGCTCGCGCTGAAAGCGTACTATTCGATGCTATACGTGAATCACGTATAGCATCTTTATTCACGAAGCATTTGATACGACACGCTAGATCAAAGGACGCCGTCAAAAGTTCGTTTCGGCTGACAGCCGAAACCAGCTCGCCGCGGCGAGCGCTCCCCAGACAAAGGCGATGCCTAAACTTCGATCGTCCCTTCGAAAACGAATTCGGCCGGACCGGTTAGCGTCACATTTTGGAAACGCTCGCCATCGCGCTCAAAATCGACGCTCAAATCGCTGCCCCCACGCACCCGCACCGTGATCGGGCCTTCTGTTTTTTCGAGCGCGGAAAAAATCAGCGCGCTCGCAACCACGCCAGTACCGCAAGCGAGCGTTTCATTTTCCACCCCGCGTTCGTAAGTGCGGATGGCAATCGATTTCGGGCCGCGTTTTTCCAGAAAATTCACATTCGCACCCGCGGGCGCAAACATCGGATCGTGCCGGATCGCTGCCCCTTCGCGCTGAACATCGGTCGCTTCAAGGTCCTCCACCGGCACCACCACATGCGGTACGCCACTATTGATGAAATGCGCGTGCCACGTTTTGTTAGCTGTATTGAGCGATAAATCGAAACGCGCGTCACGCGGCTCACTCATGGTTAGCCGCACCAGGTCGCCTTGCAGCTCGGCCCGGATAACTCCCGCCGGCGTTTCAAAGGAAATTCTCTCGCCCGCATTCGCCACCCGCTGCGCGAAACGAGCGAAACAGCGTGCGCCGTTGCCGCACATCTCCGCTTCGCCCCCGTCGCTATTGTAATAGCGCATGCGAAAATCGGCGCCGTTGCTCGCCGGCTCGATCAATAAAATTCCATCCGCGCCCACGCCATCATGCCGATCGCAAATCTTCACGACTTGCACTCCGCTCAAACGCACTTCGCCGGCGCGATTATCGATCAGGACGAAATCGTTCCCCGCGCCGCTCATTTTAGTGAAACGCAGCATGCGTTCATGTAACACGACCAGCCGCCTCCGTCATCCCAAGCGCAGCCGAGGGATGATGGGTCGCGATGCATAAAAAACATTCGATTCGATCCAACTTGGCGCGATTTTCCGAGTCGCAATTGCAATCGAATGAATGTCGCTGCTCTGCTTAATGGCTATCTCCTGGGCTGGTCGGTCGCCTGGCCCCCCGGGCCGATCAACGCCGAGATGATCCGGCGCGGTTTGCTGCCGCGTGAGCGCGGCGGCGGATTCTGGTCAGCGTGGCCGATCGGTCTCGGCGCCTGCACCGGTGATTTCCTCTGGGCCTTTTGCGTTTCCGTAGGCGCAGGCGCGATTTTAAACTCACTAACGATTCGTCGCGCGCTTGCTTTTATCAGTCTGGCGCTGCTCTTGTTTCTGGCGACGCGTTTCGCGCTTGGAGCCTGGAAAATTTATCGTTCCCATCGCAGCGCCGAATCTCCCCTGCCCCGAGGTTCAAACCGCGGCGGGTTCTGGCTCGGCTTTTTTGTCGTCCTGACCAGCCCATGGAACATCGGTTTTTGGCTCGCGGTCATCGGTAGCCAGCCCACGCAAGGCGCGAGCATCCAGCATTCGCTCGCTACCGCCACCGCCGTTGTGCTGGGCGCTTTCACCTGGGGTGTCGTGCTCTGCACGGCGGTGAAACTGGGCGCGCGAATTTTTTCGCATCCGATCTGGCAAGTCGCGACCGAAGCGATCACGGCCGCGGTCATGCTATGGTTCGCTATTCGTTTACTGCTCCATTTCCCATGAAGACTGCCGCCGAGCCGCTCCTGCTCACGATCAATGAGATTTACTTCTCAATTCAAGGCGAGAGCACCTGGGCCGGCCAACCGTGCGTCTTTGTCCGGCTGACCTTTTGCAATCTGCGTTGCAACTACTGCGACACCGCCTACGCCTTTTACGAAGGCGAAAAAAAATCGATCGATCAAGTCCTGGCCGACGTTGCGAAGTTCGATTGTCCATTGGTGGAAATCACCGGCGGCGAACCGCTCCTGCAAAAAAATGTTCTGCCGCTCATGAGTGCGCTGGCCGAAGCCGGCAAAACTGTCCTGCTCGAGACCAGCGGCGCGCACGACATCTCGCAAGTAGATCCGCGGGTGCATCGCATTATGGATTTGAAAACGCCCGGCAGCGGCGAGTGCGATCGCAATTTGTGGCCGAACCTCGATCATCTAACGGAGCGTGACGAAGTGAAATTCGTCATTAGTTCCCGCGCAGACTACGAATGGTGCCGCGCGCAGTTGCGCACCTACAATCTGGCGGCGCGCTGTCGCGCTGTTCTTTTCTCCCCGGTCTTCGGCCGCATCGAGCCACGACAGATCGTAGAGTGGATTTTAGTCGATGCCTTGCCCGTGCGTTTCCAGTTACAGATGCACAAGTTCATCTGGCCTCCGCAAAATCGTGGCGTCTAGCTCAGCCTATTTCTCGTTAGTTACTCCTGGGTCGTCCGTTCGCGCTGCGGCGGATTCGCGCGGACAATGAAACTCTGCCATTCTTTCCCCATGCCTCAGGATGGCATGGCTGAAATCCCCCGACTTTGGATCGTCATCTCGCGTCCCGACCGTTTGCCCGGCGCAA
>DAIOVO010000027.1:17418-28533 GCA_036758965.1 Chthoniobacterales bacterium | reverse complement strand
GCCCAGGCACTGCGCGAGAAATTTACCGGCGGTGTGCATCTCTTGCGCGAGCACACCAAATGGTGGGAGCGCGCGGATTGGGAACTGTATGCTTCTCAGTTCGCTCAGGTGCACGCCTTTCGGCGCGTCGAAACTTGCCGCGGCGTGCGCGACCTTCCCCGGCTCTACCGCGAAAGCATCGAGCGCCGGCGCGCCCTCGCGGAGCTACCAATTAATGCGCGATCCGATCTACTGCTCTGCCTTGGCGGCGTCCTCAAGATTGCGAACGTTGCCGTATCCGCCCACAAAGAGGTAAAAAAGATTCTCACCCTTTCCGATAAAACCTACCGCGCCTTGATTCGTCCGACCGACCGGAAACACTTTCGCTATACGACTGCGAGCTGGTTTCAAAACCGCCTCATCGAACCCATGGCGGGAATCAATCGCACCCAGCGTTTCAAACCGCGAATAAACCCCGGCGGCGACGGTGTCCGATTTGAGCGAATGCAAAATGATCCCCGCGACATTTACGATCGAGTTATCGTCCTTAGCAATACTGGCGCCGCCCTTCAAGGCGAAGCCGGCGATCAGGTAATGGCCGCCCGTTTCCCCAGCATCGCGCACCTGCGCGACCTGCCAACTTCGACGGAAGAGCTGGCGGGAACGCGAAAAGTGATCTTCTTCGGCACGCCCTTCCTCTTCATTCATAATTTGGCGCCATCCATCTACATCGAACACTTGAACGGATGTCTCGATTTTATTCGGCGCAACCATCCCGGTTGCCAGCTAGTTTACCGTCCACATCCGGTAGAAACTAACGAGTCCAAGAAACTTCAGCTCGACGATTTTACCATCGAAGATGACAAGGAAGCCGCGGAACTTTATTTCCTGCGCAACTACCCCGCGATCGAAGCAGTCTATTCCGTCTCTTCCACCGTTTCGCGCACCGCCCTCAACAATGGACTGAACGGCTACGCCTTCTATTCCTTGTTTCCATTCACCAAACAACAAACCGAGTTCTTCGTCCAAATCATGGGACAGGTTCCGCTGGAGTTCGCCATCCGCGATCTGAGTGCCGCGCCGCGGAAGTATCAGCCTCTTACTTCGCAAGGTGGGCTAGGCTTTGCTGAGGCTTTGGCACGCGCAGTCGAGTCGGTTAACGGGTCAACGCCAATTGGAAGCGCCGGGTAGCAGCGCTTCAATGCTTGGGCGCACGCACTGTACCAGTCTCGACCGCCACTTTGCGTTGCTCGACAATACGGTCGGCAGTTTCCGCGACCATCTGTTCAAGTAACATGCGCAAATGTGTGTTCGGACGATAGTCCGCCGGGGCGATGTGTTTCACCCTGTCAGCGTGGGTCGATAGCTGGTAACATTTCTTAAAGCCCACGCGCTGTGGATCGTCGGGATTATAAACCGCAATCGCCTGTCCGCCGTTCTTCTTCATCACCGTGAAGCAAGGCACATCGGTCGGCCCGTCCCCGACATAGATCATGTTCGAAAACGGGATCGGGCGAATCTCCGCGTCCATGTGATCATTCACATCCTGCGACATATCGAGCATTCCCTTGTTGATGCGAAAGAGATACTGCGTCTTCTGGGTGTGACTGATCACCCGTTTCGGGAAAGTAATCCGTCCTTGTTCATCCTCGTCGAACTCGCAACCAAACGCCGCCCGCACGAAAGGCCGCAGCCGGCTGCCATCGATGAGCGCCTTTAACCCGGAGGAAATAATGTAATGCTCGACGCTGATGCCATGGGCATGATGCTGTTCCGTAAGGAGCCCGTCTCGAAATTGCTCAAACATTTCCGGCAACCCCTTGTAGAAGTTCAGTTTCTCGCCCAGTTTCTGTAACTCCTCGTTCGTCGGCCGGTCCATTCCCAGCTGATCCAGCAATACCTTCATGTAGGCCAGCTCATTATCGTAGCCATGCTCACGCACGAGATCGGAGCAACGCCGCCAGAAGCTTTCGCCATTGATTCCAAAAGCAGGGAACACTGTTTCGTCCTGCATGTAACTCGGGCTCAGCGTCTGATCGTAGTCATACACAATCGCGATCGCATTCTGCGAGGCATTCATGAGAGTTGTTAGTTAACTACTCCAAGGGAAGGCAAATGCGCCACAAAATCGGCGAATAGCTCATCATAAATTTCGCCGCGCTCCGGATGGTACTGCACCGCGAGAACGAAAGGATGGCCGCGAAGCCTTACCTGCTCGATAATGTCATCCTTCGCGCACCACGATTCAATCTCAAGCCCGTCGCCCGGTCGATCAATCGCCTGGTGATGCGAGCTATTCACTTTCTCAAAACGGTGGCGCGCCGCTCGCTCGTTCCGCAACGGCTGGATGTCGTGCGTCTTCTGTTCCGGCAAATTATGCCCGGCAATATCCAGCCGAAGCGTGCCGCCGAGCGCGACATTGAGCGTCTGCGTTCCTTTGCAAATGGCGAAGATCGGTAGCTGGCGGTCGAGGGCATTTTCAATCGCGTCGAATTCCCAGCGATCACGCCTGGGATTCACATCCGTCTCAATTACGGAAGGATCGGGAACTGGCTGGCGCAAAAATTCGGCCGCAATGTCGGGCCCACCTGTCAGCAACAAGCCATCCATCTTCTCCAACGGCACATCTCCGACCGCGGCATTCCAGATCTTCACCTCGGGATAGGCATCGAAGAAAGGAGCGAAATATTTTTCGTCCTTGCTCCGCATCCAGGTAGCTACATTGGGCACTTCTGAATGTGCCGCCGATCCCGAACGAAGTCGAGGGGCTACTTTGCTGGTCATCCCGAGCGACAGCCGAGGGATGAACTAGAGTCCCATCAGTTCCCGCACATATTTTACTGGCGGACTACCGAAGGAAATGACGGTGTCGTTATATTTCTTAAGATTAAAACTCGCGTCTTCCTTAGCTTTAGCTGCTTCCCGTAGATCAAGATGCTCAGCTACGCCCACGAAGTAAGTCGATAGTTGGGCCGAGCTAAGTCGCGCCCGTTTCCATTTCGCCACCGCTTCGCCTTCCTGCTGGAAACCTTCCTTCATCATTAACGTCATTGCTTCCTGTTCGCTCATGTGCCCAGCGTGGATTCCCTGATCGATGATGGCGTTGCAGATAACTCGCAACCGCATCTTTAGTTGCTGCATCTTTACTTCCGGTCCTCCGTAACCTTGCTCCGCCATCATTTGTTCGGTGTAAACCGCCCAGCCTTCGATGAAGGTGCCGCTTTGGAAAATAGCTCGCACCATCGTAGGCGCGCGGAACTCATTCGCATGCGCTAGTTGCAGATAATGACCCGGCATGGCTTCGTGCACGGTCAGATCGCGAATCATGTAGTTGTTATATTCTTTGAAGAAAGAATCTTTGCGCTGCGCATTCCAATCGTTCGGGGTAGGCGCGACCGCGAAAAACGTTTTGCCGTTCTGCTCGAGCGGCCCTGGCGAATCACAATACGCAATCGACTGCCCGCGTTTGAACTCAGGCATCACGATAATATCAATCGGCTTACTGGGAACAGCGACCAGGTCTTTGGCTTTAACGAAGTCGGTCGCTTCTCGCAATACCTTTTGGCAATAGCTTACGATCGTGTTGTCATCGGGATGCTGCTCCGCCAGCTTATCCAGCACCGCGGAAGTCACCTTTTTTTTGTCCCCGAGCGTCTTCATGTCCGCTTTCGGAAAATACTTTTTATAAAACGGGAGCGCGGTTTCGTAGATCGCCTTTTGCGTCTGCGCGAGGTCAGCTTGCGCGCGTCGCATGATCTCTTCCATCGAACGATCGGACGCGAGCGCGAAACGCAGCTTCTTGCGGAACTTATCCGCTCCAATACGGAAATCGCCGTTCGACTTCGGCAGCAGCTCCTTTTGCAACCAGGCTTTGTAATCTTCCAGTGCTTTGGCCGTTTTGGCCTGCACTTGACCGATGTCTCCTGCTGCCTGAGGAGCCTGATTTAGCAACGGAGTTAAACCTTCGCGCACGAGCGAAATCGCGCCCTGTGTTTGTTCAATCGCGGTTTCAGTAAATACCTTAGGCGGACTCTTCAAGTTTACCTTCGCCTGCGCGATTACCGCCGGAATAGCTTCCATCCGTTTGCGGAGATTGGGAATTCGTTGCTCGGCGGGCGCGAAATCCCGCGCGACCAAAAGATAAAGTGAGTCAGCAAGTGATTCGTTGTAAAGCAGCGGGTCCCATTGCCACTCTCTTAGCTCTTCCAGGCCGAAGATTTCGTTGTCGATGTTGTCTTTTAGTATTCGGGCATCGACCTGATTGGGGCCAGTAAGCTGGCTGAGGTCGCTGAAAGCCTCCAGTTGCTGACGAAAGCTCTTCGCTCGTTCCAGCTCCTTCGTGCGTGCTTCCGCGGAGTAATCAGTCAGCTTATCATCAAAGCGATGGTCGCCCAGCTGGGTGGCGTATTCGGGGTTAGCAGCTAACAAGTCTTCGATATAATCGTGCGCGATTTTCTGAAACTGTTCGTCCTGCGGAGTAGCGAATGCGGTAGCGAGTGAAGTTAATAGAGAAGCGACAGCTACAATGAGTAGTTTATTCATGCGAGTAGTAGAAGCGCGCTAACGGATTCCGGGGAGCGCATGCCGCTGGCGTGCTGGCGACTCCGAAAGCTTTCGCGAGTCGCGGACTTTTTCGCTGGAGGTTGCCGCACCGCACGCAGATGGTTTCGGCGGGCCGCCGAAATCAGCAAAACAGCGGGGTACGCTCCCCAGAGTAGCCGCCGGCGCTTGCACATTAGGTCGGAGTGCCCCCGGCGAGGATCGGTTCGGTCACTACTTCATCCGAGGTTACCTGGCTTTGAAGATAGGTACGTTCCCGATAGTGGCGGGAGACAAACACATAGATGATCGACGCTGCGAACATAAGAAGAGTAAAGAAGCGAAAGTAATTCGCGCCTTCCAAGTTCAGGCCCATCGCTTTTAGTTTAGGAAGGAGAAAGCTGATTAGCGAAGGTAGTTGATTTCCCAGAGCGATCGATAACAACCACATGGCCATGAGCAAGCTCTTCATCCGATTAGGCGCCTGAGTATAAGAAAACTCGAGCCCGGTAATTGATACCATAACTTCGCCGGCGGACAGAATCACATAGGCGAGTAGCTGCCAGCCTACATTGGGCGTGGCGCCGTGATCGATTTGCAGTTGAATCCACCAGATAACGACAAAGGAGAGTGCGGTAAGGAAGAGACCGATACCGATCTTGCGCAGCGGAGTGAGTGGGAAAATACGGCTAACCGCCGGATAGATTACGTAATTGAACAGAGGAATAAACGCGAGAATCAGAATTCCATTAACTACCTGAACCTGTTCCGGCAGAAAGGTCACACCCAGGAAGTGCAAATCGAGCTTTTGACACTGGATGGTCCACTCCCCGCCGCTGCTTTGATCCCAAAGAGCCCAGAAGATCATGGTGAAGACATAGATCGTCCAAACGCGGCCAATCACAGCGAGTCCTTCCTTACTCTTTAGGTCGCGCAAAAAACCAAGCCCTGCCGGAGGAATGTGCACCATCTTTTTTCTACCAAGCCAGAAGACTACGGTGGCGAGCAACATCAGGACTCCGGGGAGACCGAAAGCGTACTTAGGTCCCCAATTTGGACTACGGAGCAGGACTGGACACAGCCAGATCGAAAAGGACGAGCCGAGATTGATGGACAAATAAAACCAACCAAAAACTTTCGACAGCAAGTGGCTGTTAGAATCACCGAACTGGTCGCCTACATTCGCTGAGACACAGGGTTTAATCCCACCCGCACCGGCAGCAATCAAAACTAAACCCGCGGCGAGAACCCATTTCTGCCCAAAGTGGATTGCGAAGGATGTATCCATCGCCGCGAGCGTGAAGTGTCCCAGGCAGTAAACGATGGAAAGGTAAAGAATAGTCCGGTATTTGCCGATAAATCCATCGGAAAGAATCGCGCCGAAAAACGGCATCCAATAGACCGAGGAAACAAATTGATGGAACCAACCCTGAGCCTCATTCTGTGGCATTCCTTCCAGCACGCCGGAGTGATTGACAAGGAATTGCGTCATGAACCCAACCAGGATGGCGCGCATGCCGTAGAAGCTGAAACGTTCCGCGCATTCGTTCCCGATGATGTAGGGAACGCCTGGTGGCATAGTCGTGATGTTCGGTGGCGACGTTGCGTATTTGTGGTTGGCCATAGGAACTCCTAGCTACGGAGATTTTTTCTCGGGAAAAAACTCGACCGGCGTGGATGTAGCCGTGGCGGCCGGCGCGACTGCCTCGGTTTTCGCGGAGCAATCAGGCGGCAGCATTTGTTCGCGCTGCACCTCAGGGTATTCGCCGAGATGATGCTCTTCGCAGGAAATGGAAGAGAAAATAACGAAGCCGATTAAAATGAGGCCGGCGCGTTGAACAATTCCCATGTGCGACGGGAACATTAACGAGCAATCGGCACGCCGCGCAACTAAAACTAATCAACGGCGCTTATCGCTCGGGCGCGTTCATCATCATCGTCGAACGCATAGGCATGCGGCCGCAGATGGCGCCCGTCCCTCGAAGATTGATTAGCCGAAAGCTTCGTAGCTGCAGTGCCCTCGTCACAGGAAGTGCCGGCAGCGCCTTCTTCGCCAGGTCTCAGGCAATCGCGGCGGGGGCGCGCCGCGACCACCTTCGGCGACGGGGCGGCGCCGCTACAGACCTTCGCTGCGATCTCCGATGGCGCCTCTTTTAGTTACTCAAATCGAAGAACTCGACTAGCGCCACACCGGTGCTGCCGGTACCACTGCCATTGCCGGTCACGACAGCGGAGTAACCTCCGGCGCCAGCACCCGGTAGAGCGCGCTATCTTTGGTGTTGTAGCGCGAACTGATGCTGGAAGGAATCATGTTGTGGTTCGCATCGTCTTGCCAGTCGTTGTTACTCGCCACGACCGCTCCGTTGCTGTCATGCAAGGTCAGGAATGGATCGGTCAAGGTGCCGCTAAGCGGAAGCGATGGACCCAGGGCGTCCATAACTACCGCTACGTTGCTTCCGCCGCCGATGATGATGCCGCCAATCAGGACATCGTCGCCCATTCCTACCAGCGCGCGGGTGCTCATGTTGGCCAGCTTGGTTTGGACGCCGCTATCCAGATCGAATATCTCCATCAGCCCGATGCCGGTGCTGCTGCCCGTGCCGCTTAGCAGCGCGCTGTAGGCAATTCCCGGCGAGACCGTGGCGATAAGGGCCGACTCCGAGTTGTCCGTCGGTGGAATGCCGGTAGCCTCTATCTGCGCCTGCTGACTCACGCTATCGCTATCGCGCACTTTCCAGTTGTCGTTACTCGCTACTACCGTGTCCTGGTTGTTCACAAACGCATGCAAGCTTAAATTCGGATCGGGTAGCCGGTTCGACACGAAGCTGGGCAAGGAAGGTCCTATCCCGCGAATCAGCACTCGCCGGGTCGAGTTGGCGTCCCCGGTTAGGATGAACCCACCAATGGCAATCTCGTTCCCACCCATCACATGCGACCGACTGGATAGGTTGCGGAACGCGGCGGAAAGTCAGTTAGCGCCCAACTGGGAAAAATGTCCGTCAAGGTATTGTTAGTTAATCGCGTAGGATTGGCGCCATTGGCATCCATGACGTAGATTTCGTAGTTTCCATCGCGTCTGCTGGTGAAGGCGATCTGGCTGCCATCAGGGGAATACACGGGGAAGAAGTCGTCCGCGGCATTATTGGTCAGGCGGGTCTGGTTCATGCCGTTGGCGTCCATGGTATAGACTTCGGTATTCCCGTCACGGAAACTCGTGAAGCCAATACTGGTGCCGCCCGGGGAGTAGGAGGGGTAGAAATTTGGACCGGTGCTGGTTAACTTAGTTTGGTTGCTTCCGTCGGCATTCATCGTCCAGATTTCTTGTTGGCCGGAGCGATCGCTGTCGAAGATGATGTGGCTACCATCGGGGGAAAAGCGAGGGTCACTATCGGCGCCAGCGTCGGTGGTTAACCGAGTACGTTCGTGCCATCGCTGTTCATGACATAGATGTCGAAGTTCGCGGCGGCGGCGCGATTGCTGACAAAGACGATCCTGGAACCATCGGGCGAGAAGCTGGCGACCTGATCGGTGGCGGCGTTGTTCGTGACGCGCACCTGGTTAGTGCCGTCGGCATTCATGGTATAAATCTCAAAGTTACCATCGCGGTCACTTTGAAAAACGATCTTCGAGGCATTAGGGGAGAAGCGCGGCTCATCGTCACTCGCAGCATTGTTAGTCAGACGCGTCTGGTTCGCGCCATCGGCGTCCATGACGTAGATTTCAGGGTTGCCGTCGCGCGAGCTGCGGAAGGTGATCTTGCCGGGCGATATGGCCCGGCAAATTTGCGGCGCCACGAGCGTAGTAAACAGAGCAAGCGCGGTCAGGAAGAGGGATTTGGTTTTGTTCATGAGAGGTCTCCACTGTTCTAACGCGCGATCCGAAAGAAAAATGGGACAGAAAAGAAGACTTGCTGACGACAAATTATTCCTGCTTCGCGCCAAGTAAGAATCGATTTTTTCAGCGTTTCAGCGTTGTACATGTAACCATGGCTCTGTGAGCCGTGGGGGTTCTCATTGGGCCGCTGATTCTCGCGCGCTGCGCGTCCTCACAGCGACGCGGCTACATGGCGCATCATTCCAGCGTTTCAGGTTTTCAGCGTTTCAGCGCTTTTCACCCTTTTTTGGATTTGCACACTTACTAAGGAAAAACCTATAATCCCGGGAGTTCCCCCCGTTTATGAACCAGTCCCCCCGCGCCCAGACCGAAGTCACCCGTATGCTGGCGAACTGGCGCGAAGGCGATCGGGAAGCGCCGGCGCATTTGGTAGAGCTGGTTTATGAGGAATTGCGCGCGATCGCCGGGCAATATTTGCAGCGGGAACGCGCCGGCCACACTCTCCAGGCGACCGCGCTGGTGCACGAGGCGTATGTGCGACTGGTGGATCAAACGACGGCGACCTGGCAAAACCGCGCGCACTTCATGGGCGTGGCCGCGCAGGTGATGCGGCGGGTGCTGGTGGACCACGCGCGCAAACATCGGGCGGAAAAACGCGGTGGCACGCAGGAGACTTTGGTCCTGGACGAGACGGCGGACATTGCCCCGCAACAGAGCGTCGATCTCCTCGCGCTGGACGACGCCCTGGGCGACCTGGCGGCGCTCGATTCGCGCCAAAGCCAGATCGTGGAGCTGCGCTTCTTCGGCGGGCTAACGAATGATGAAATCGCGGAAGTGCTCGACCTTTCCACGCGCACGATCAAACGCGAATGGCGCCTGGCCAAGGCGTGGTTGCGGCGGGAAATTTTTGGAGACGAACAGGTAACTTGAATCGATATGTCGTTAGCTCCGAATAGCTGGCCACGAATCAAAGAACTCTTCGAAGAGGCGACCGATCTTCCATCACCGGCGCGCGCCCGGCTGCTTGCGGGCGAGCCCGAAACAGTGCGGCGCGAAGTGGAATCGCTTCTCGCAGCCGATGCGCGCACGGCCAACTTTATCGAGAAGCCGGTTGCTAGTATTCCCGAAGAATTTTTGAGTGACCGTGAAGATTCACTCATTGGCAAACAACTCGGCGCCTATCGCATCGTGCGCGAGCTCGGACGCGGCGGGCTGGGTGTCGTTTATCTGGCGGCGCGCGCGGACGATCAATTTCAAAAGCAGGTCGCGATCAAGCTGATCAAGCGCGGATTGGATACGGACGAGATCCAGCGCCGGTTCCGCAACGAACGGCAAATACTAGCCACGCTCGAGCATCCTAACATTGCGCGCTTGCTCGATGCCGGCGCGACCGAAGAAGGGCTTTCCTATCTGGTAATGGAATACGTCGAAGGCGAGCCGATCCTTGCCTACTGCGATAGGATGCAGGCGTCGCTGGAAGAACGGTTGCGTTTATTCCAGACCGTGTGCGGCGCGGTCACCTATGCGCACCGGCACCTGGTTATCCACCGCGATCTCAAGCCATCGAACGTTCTGATTACACGTGAAGGCGAACCGAAGCTGCTCGATTTCGGCATCGCCAAGTTAGTGCGCGAAGACGAAGCCAGTGCTCTAACGATTCCTGAGCAGCGGGCCTTCACGCCTGAGTACGCCAGCCCGGAGCAGGTGCGCGGCGAAACGATGACGACGGCGAGCGACGTTTACTCACTTGGCGTGATCTTGTACGAGCTCACGACCGGACAGCGCCCCTACCGATTAACCACTCACACCAGCGCCGAGCTGACCCATGCTATTACCGAGCAGGAACCGGCGCGGCCAAGCTCAATCGCAGACAACGAGCGAAAGTCCACGGTCCAACACCAAAGGTCGAAGCTGCTTCGCGGCGATCTCGATAACATAGTGCTTAAGGCGTTGCGTAAGGAATCCGAGCGGCGTTACATTTCCGTCAGCCAATTTTCGCAGGACATCGCGAATCATCTCGAGGGCCGGCCAGTGATCGCGCGCAAGGACACGCTTCGCTATCGCACTGGCAAATTCGTCGCTCGCAACCGCCTGGCGGTCGCAGCGGCAGCACTGGTCGCGTTGGCGATCGTCGGCGCGCTGGTCGTTTCACGTTACCAGACCCACAACGCGCGCCAGCAACGCGACCTGGCACAACGCGAACGAGTGAAAGCCGAGCGAATCAATGACTTTCTTCAGCGGATGCTCTCGTTCTCGAATCAAAGTATCACCTCCGTCTTGCCCGTGGCGCAAAAGAAGGACGTGACAGTCAACGAAATGCTCAAGCACATTACACCGCAAGTAGAGGACGAACTGGCGGACCAGCCGGAAGTGCGTGGCCAGATTTTGCGGACCATCGGCAGTGCTTACGCTTCTCAGGGAGATTACCTCTCGGCCGAGAAATACTTACGCCAGGCCTTGGAGGAGAGCGCAGAGTTTACGGGGAAGAAAACGTAGAAGCCGCCTCCACCATGACCGAGCTGGGAGTCCTTTCTCTTCGGCAATTTAAGTTGGAAGAAGCGAACCAGTTATTGGAAAAAGCTCTGGCGTTTTATCGCAAGCAGCGGCAAACCAAGGCGCCTGATTACTCTCCGGCCAAGCTTGCTCTCGCATCAGATTATCTTGGCGTAGTTAAATTCTATTACGGCGATGTTGCTGCCGCACGTGCGCTGATGGAAGACGCTCTGCAAACTTCTTCCGGTGCAAACCTGCAGGGACCCGAAC
>DAIOVO010000027.1:0-17367 GCA_036758965.1 Chthoniobacterales bacterium | reverse complement strand
TTCGCGCCTTCAACAAAGGCGACACCGGCGCGCTCCTGGTTAATTTGGGAGAGCTTGACCGGGGCGAGACTTTGATTCGGGAGGCGCTGGAGGAATACGGTCGAATCTCAAGCCAGCCGCATTGGGAGCAAGGTGTAACCACATACTACCTGGGAATTGTAGCCATGCGCAAAAATCGGCTGAAGGAAGCGGAGAAGCCTCTTCTTGAGAGCGAAAAAATTCTCCGGCAAACACTCGGCGATAAGAATTTCTATCTCGCTTCTTGTTTGAATCAACAAGCCGCTCTCCTCCTTCTTAAAAACGATTTGAATGCAGCCGAAGCAAAGGCCCTCGAAGCGCTTACCATGCTGCGAGAGTCAGTTCCTAATAACAAACTGTTATGGGGAACCCCCATGCAAACTCTCGGCGCGATACTAATGAAGAACGGGCGTAGCCGCGAGGGCGAAGATTACTACCAAAACGCGCTCGCCATCTACGAAGGACAACCGCGAAAAAATTATGTATCGATTGCCGCCTTGAAGATGCGCTTCAGTCAGGCGTTGCTGGCGCAGAATCGCCTTCGCGACGCCGAGGCCATCGGCAACGAGGGATACGAAATGGCGAAACAGAAGCTCGGTTCAGACAATCCAATCACCCTCGCGGCCGCGAAGAATCTGGCCGCGATTCAGGCGCAGGAAGCGAAGTTGACCGAAGCAGCGAAATAAAAATCCTAACCAGCGATTTCGGAACGGCCTTTCGCTCGGTAATCTTGCCTGCAGCTAAACTTGCTTGCCCTATCGATGCTTAATGCCAACGCCGCTATCTTACCACTCGACGATGGTGCTGGCCCAGGTCAGACCGCCGCCGAAGACGACCATGAGGACGTAATCGCCTTTCTTGATCCTACCGGTGCGGTTCGCTTCATCGAGCGCGATGCCGACGGATGCAGCGGAGGTGTTGCCGTAGCGATCGACATTCACGAAAACTTTTTCGCGCGGAATTCCCAATCGTTCGCCGACGGCTTCGATGATGCGTAGATTGGCCTGGTGCGGAATGAGGCAATCGATGTCTTCCACGCTCAAGCCGGCCTGAGCGATGGCTTTTTTGGCCGCGGCCAGCATGGCGGTGACAGCCTGCTTGTAAACTTCCTTGCCCGACATGTGGATCGTTTGCAGATTCAAGTGCGCGTTCTCTTTCGTGATCGGCGTTTTTGTCCCGCCGCCGGGCATGAACAAAATATTACTGAACGCGCCGTCGCTGCCCATGTAGGTGCTGATGACGCCGTGCGCCCGGCCGCGATGCCCGAGGACAGCCGCGCCCGCGCCATCGCCGAAAAGCACGCAGGTGTTGCGATCAGTCCAATTCGTAATCGCCGTCAGTTTGTCGGCGCCGACCACGACAACCGTGTCGTAGGTCTGCGACGTAATAAACTGCTGCGCGATTTCGATCGCGAACAGAAAACCGGCACAGGCGGCGGAGACATCCAGGCAGGCGGCGTTGGTGGCGCCGATTTTTTGCTGCACAAAACAGGCCGTCGCAGGAAACACCATGTCCGGCGTGGCGGTGGCGACAATCAGCAAATCGACTTCGCTGGGAGAAATTTTCGCCTGCTCGAGCGCGCGCAAGGCCGCTTTTGCCGCCATGTCGCTGGTCAGTTCGTCTTTGCCCGCGATCCGCCGTTCTTTAATGCCGGTGCGCGTGGTGATCCATTCGTCGCTCGTATCCACCATGCGCGAGAGGTCGGCATTGGTGAGAATTTTCTCCGGGGCGTAACTGCCGGTGCCGATGATGGAAGCCGTGCGCTGCGATCTAGTGGATCGCGGGCTCGAGCGGGGCTGCCGTTGTCGTTTCATTATAACGCTGAAGCTCTTCGATGATATGCGGGTTGACGCGGTGTTCAATCGACTCCACCGCCACCCGCAATGCATTTTTGATCGCGAGCGGCGTGCTCGCTCCATGAGCGATGATGCAAATTCCGTTCACGCCCAGCAGCGGGCTGCCGCCGTAATCTTCCCAGTTGGTTTTTTTGTGAATGGCTTTGAACGCGCCTTTCGCCATCACCGCGCCCACCATCCGCACCGGATTTTTTTTTAATTCGTGTTTGAGCCAATGAAAAATAGCGCTCGAAATCGACTCACACGTTTTCAAAATCACGTTGCCGACAAATCCATCGCACACCACCACTTCGACCGGGTTTTCAAAGAGATCGTGCCCCTCGACGTTGCCGCGAAAATTCAGCGTGCCGCTCCTGAGCAGCTTGAAGGTTTCCTTGGTCAGGTCGGTTCCTTTGACATCTTCGTTCCCTATCGACATCAAGCCGACGCTTGGATTGTCAAATCTCAAGACGTGCCGCGAGTAGACCGAGCCCATGATCGCGTATTGCAATAAATTCACCGGCTCGCAGTTGGTGTTGGCGCCGGCGTCGATGAGGACAAACAAATTCGTTTCCGTCGGGATGAGGGCCGCGATTCCCGGGCGATCGATTCCGGGCAGAGTGCGCAACTTGATCGTTGCCGCCGCGACCGCCGCGCCGGTGTGTCCCGCGCTCACCACCGCATCGGCCGCGCCCTCTTTCACCAGATTAACCGCCAGGCTGATGGAAGAATCTTTTTTCCGGCGCACGGCATCGACTGCCTTGTCCGCCATATCGACCACCTGGGTCGAATGCACGATCTCGATTCGCTCGTCGCGACAGCGATGTTTTTTTAGTTCGGCTTTCACCCGCGCCGTGTCGCCAACAAGAAAAAGTTTCTCGACTTTCGAGCAGTCCTGGAGGGCCATGACGGCGCCGCTAACAAGATTTGGCGGCCCGAAGTCCCCTCCCATCGCATCGAGCGCGATTTTCATCGAAGCGTTAAGTGTGTGGCGGTCTTGATTTGATTGCAAGTTCCGGGAAGCGAGGGGTTGCGCGCGGTAAGGTTGCGGATGCGAGTCATCAAGCTGGAACTTCTAGAAAGGTAGAACACTTGCTTTAATCGATGTCGATGAAGGAGGTGACGGCGGCTCATGATCGGCATTTTAAGATCGACAAACTGCGGCCCAGACTCCAGACCCACTCTATTCGTTCCGGCACCGCCGTCGTGCTCGGACAAGTAAGTATCGCACTGGTGAGGTCCCCGTCGTTGCCAGTGTCATCGGCGATCTGGCGGAAATCGTGGAAGAAAACGTAACCGGCCTGCTCTTCCCCAACAACGATGAAGATGCGTTGCTCGAGTCGCTTCGCGCGGTCGCAAGCGAACAATCGTTTCCGAGACAAAGATTGCCGACGGATGCGGTCGAGCGAGCGCGCGAGACGTCTAGCATCGAGCGCCATGTGCGATCAATGCGGCAAATTTTTGCCGAAATTTTACTTGCGCGTAACTGCCGCCGGCGAACGCTCCGCGCGCAGTAGCAGATTTCTATTCGCTGCCGAGAAACTCCGCGGCCACCGTCGTATGCAAAACCTGGCTGTCCGTAAAGAAAACCTACGCCGCTGTAGAGATCGTAAAGCAATCGCCAAAAAACTGCGCGCGTACAAAGCCTATCCCGCGAGCTTCGCGGAAAAATCTAAAGAGCGACCCATGCAGCATAACGAACAGCACTACGCAGATCGGAACGAAGACTAGCGCCCAAGCCAACCACAACGCGCCAAGACAAGCAGCGATCAGCAGGCGGCGAAGTAAGCGCCGGCTTCCGCGACGGGCACGACAACCGAACAACGCAAATCATTAGCCTTTCGCAGGTAGGAGGTTACTCTCGGGTGCAAGTCGCGACTTATAAAAACCAGACTACCTAATGCCTGATATAATAACAAAAAATGGTCCGCTGGGGCTATCTTATTCGCGGTCACCCCTTGTGAAACGGCTCCTGCGCATCGCGCTTCTTGCCGGTTTTCTGCTTTTTTTTGCCGGTCTGCTGCTGCGCTTTTATGCCTCCGCCCAAGGCGTTCCTCTCCTCGGCAGCGATGCTCGCGTCTTTCTGCCGCAGACGATTTCATTCCGGGAAAAAGGCGAGCTGATTAATCGAGTTTGGCCCGCCGCCGCGGCCTTGAATCGCACCGGTCAGCGCATGGTTTATCACGGTTTTCTCTTTCCGATGCTGATCGGCGGCCTGATGCCTGCCGCGAATTATCTGGCCGCGATCAAGGTCTATGCCGCGTTCCAGGCAATCGCGATTCTAAGCAGCGTTTTTCTCCTTTTCCATTTCGCCCGCCTCTGGCGATGGAAATTCACTCCGGGTCAGCTTTCTCTGCTTCTGCTGTTCTCGTTCATCGCCGCCTCCTATGCCCGCAGTGAAATGGGCCGACCGGAACCACTTCCGACGATCATTCTTTGCTGCGCGGTCATGGCATTGAGCAGAGTTTCTATTTTGTGGGGCAGCGTCATCGCTGGCATAGCCATCGGTTTGGTGACCGCATCTGATCCTGTGATCGGTCCATTGGCAGGCTTGGTTTTCTCGACCTATTGCGTGGCGCGATCCGCTCCCGGAGCGTGCCTGCAGCGGGTCGCGCTTGCGGGCGGGGTTTCTCTTCTCAGCTTTGGCGCCTGCGCTGTGTGGTATCCATACTCGCTTGCGGAGTGGGTTTCCGGCACTCGCGGAATGGGCAGCTACGCCCTGGGTAATACCGGAAGTTTGATGCAATGGCACGACACATTCAGTAATGGCGCGACCTGGCGTTTTATCGCCACGATTGCCCTGATCGTTCTCGCTCTGGTCCAGACCGGGTTAAGCGCTCTCCGAAGTAGCTGGCGTCCTCCTTCCCCGATTTTATTTGTGGCCACACTAATTCTGACGGTGGCGGCGTTTTGTCGTTTCTCGTTTTATGCGCCGTGGACCTGGTATAACCTGTTACCTTTTGTTGCCCTTGGCCTCGTCCCGGTTTTGCTCAGCGTCTGGCGGACGCCGGGCCTTTATCGCTGGCTTACCATCGCTTTGGCGCTTTTTGCCGCGCTCAGTTTTCCACGCGACTTGCTGGAACGCGCCTACCTCTTGCGCGCAAGCATCACGCTGCCACAGGCGCGGGAACGTTTCGCGGAAGTACGCGCGCGTTATCCCGATGCGATTATCGCATTGCACAAGAGTCTGTTCCCGCTCACCGAGGATTTGACCCACATCGTTTTTGCCGATGAAAACGGCTTGCCCGCCGACGCCACTCTCTGGGTGTATCCGCAGGCACATCCTCCGCCTCAACGCACTCCTCCGAAATACGCCGGATTTGAATTGATGGACAACGAATTTAATCAAACACCCGCGACGTTTTTCGGTTTTCCGCTCTGGTTCGGCGAACATGGATGCGGCTTCGCCGTTTACAGACGGGTATCACCAGAATGAACTGAAGCGCTCTTCCGTCATCCCGCGCGAAGCCGAAAGATCCGGATGCGAAACTTTAAGCTAACTGCGCTCGGAATGCCTGGGCGGGTTACGCTCCCACACTCAACACCTGGCGTCCGCGATAATACCCGCACGAGGGACAGGCAATGTGCGAAGGCACCGTGCTGCCGCATTGCGCGCACTTATTCAACTGCGGCGCATGCCAGCGAAGCGACGCCTTGCGTGTGCGCAGCCGCATCTTGGAGGTTTTACGTTTGGGAACTCCCATAAGAGCCGCTTAGGAAAGCAGGAAAATGGGAAAAGACAAATGGCGGCGTTCGTTTCGGGCTGCCATTCATCTTCATTTCCAAATGACGAAGCTCGAATGACGAATGCCGAATTCTGAAGAAGAATATTTCTTCATTCTGGTTTCGTCATCGTTTCGGGCTTCATCATTGGGATTTCGTCATTCTCAATTTATCCAGCGCGCCCCAATCGTGCTCGCGTTTTTCCGCGGTCGTTTCCTTCTCCGACTCCTCGTCGTTCACCGGAATTTTCGTGCCGCGGCAATCGCGCCCGCCGTCGCGATCGCAATGCGCGTGCGCGGGCAAGTTCAGCAACAAATCTTCGCGCATGAAAGGCGTGAGATCGACCGTTTCCGGGCCGCGCAATTCCGTGTGCAACGCAAACGCGGGCACCTTAATTTCGTGGTCAAATTTTTCCAGACACGCCACGCATCGCAGTTCCACTTTCTGCGACAAATCGCCGTTTGCCCACAGCGCGCCGTCGGAAAGGCCAAGCTCGAGTTCGTAATGCAGCGGACCGAGGCATCGCACATCGGCTACTTCATTCAGCGGGCAATCCTCCTCGCCCTCGAGATGCAATCCCTCCGCTGGAATTTGTTTTAAATGAATTTTCATCGCTTCAGTTTTTTCTTCAGCATTTGGGCCACCTGCCCCGGCACAAAGGCGGAGACATCGCCCCCCAGGCGCGCGATCTCTTTCACGATCCGCGAGCTGAGATAGGTGTATTCCTCCTTCGGCATCAAAAAGATCGTCTCCACCTTCGAGTTGAGTTTCCGGTTCATCAGCGCCATTTGGAATTCAAACTCAAAATCGGAAATCGCCCGCAAACCGCGAATCACCGCCTGTGCTTTTTTCTCAGCCGCGAATTCCACCAGCAACCCCGGCATCGCCTCCACCCGCACGTCCCGGTGAGGAATCGCTGCGCGCAAAAGTGCCAGCCGTTCTTCGAGGCTGAAGAGCGGCTGCTTTTGCTCGTTCACCGCCACCGCCACGATGACTTCATCAACCATTTTGCGCGCGCGCTCGATCACATCGAGGTGTCCGTTGGTTACGGGATCGAAACTGCCGGGGTAAATCGCGCGCCGCATTTCTAACCATTCGCAGAATCAATTCGCTTTGGAAAGTTCCAAAGCGCGCCGGCGCGGCGACTCGATTTGCGATGCAGGCCGCGCGCGCGGAAATTACCGGACCACATGATCGAGCCGTCGCCCTATCGCAGCATTGCCGTTGCCAGCACCTTTTCTCCGCGCTTCGACCCGGTGCTCTCCGAAGCGAAGCGAATTCGCGATCGTTTCGGCTCCCAGTTAAGCTTGATTTATGTGGGCGAAAAGACTGACGAAGTTTGCGGAAAATTCAACGCCGCGCTCGACCGGCTGAGCCTGCCTTCGGATTCGACCATTTACTTCGAGCAGGGCAATCCAGCCGACGCCATCCTGCGCGCGATTGACAGCCACACGGTCGAGCTGGTGATGGCCGGCGCGCTCAATAAAGAAGTCATTCTCCATCCTTTTCTCGGGAATGTTGCCCGCCGTTTGCTACGCGAGAGCCGCAGCTCCGTCCTGCTATTTACCGCGCCCGCGCTGGAACCCGCGGCTTTCGCCAAAATCGTTTTTGTGACGGATTACTCCGAGCACAGCATTCATGCGCTCTGGCGAACGCTCCATCTCGCGCGCGCGGAAAAAACCGACTGCCTCTATGTTGTGCGAATCATTACCACTTTCGATCTGGCGCGCGCGGGCAAGGAAGCAGCCGGCGCCGGCGACGAAGAAGCCGCCTTGGAAAAATTCGTGCTCGACCTCGGCGCGACCGATGTGCCGATGGAAGTGCGGGTAATCCGTGGCAACACCGGTTTCGCCGCCGCCGATTTCGTGAAATCGATTGATGCCAATCTCCTCGTCGTGCCGGTAGATCCGAACAAAAACGGCGGCCAATTACCGCCGCACCTGGAATGGCTGACCGACGTGATTCCCTGTAATCTCTGGGTCATTCGCTAGCGCGCGCTCGGCGATTGCCGCTCGCGCGAATAGCCAGTAAGGTTCGCGCTTATGAAATCGCCGGTCCGCGTTCTCACCGCAGTCCCGATTTGCGACGGCCACGATAGCGCGATCAATACCATTAACCTCGAATTCATCCGGCACGGCATCGAGGTCGTTTACCTTGGGTTCCATCGCTACGCCGGCGACATCGTGCGGGCCGCGATTCAAGAGGATGTCGCTGCCATTGGCATCTCAAGTTACAACGGCGGTCACATCGATTTTTTTGCCGAGGCCGTGCGCCAATTAAAAAAACGCGGAGCTAACGAGATCAAGGTTTTCGGCGGCGGCGGCGGGACGATTTCCCATGATGACGCCCGGCAAATGAAGCGCAAAGGCGTGGACGAAATTTTCTTCGCCGGCACTTCGCTGGAAGAAATGGCTGCTTACGTAGACAAACATTACGGCAAAAAGCGCAAGAAAATCGGCGATAAAAATGCGGACCTCGTCCTCGCGCGAAAATTAACCGCGATCGAAGATGCGCCGCGGAGGAAACGCCGAACAGCCAAAAACCAACATCGAATATCCAAGGTGATTGGGTTCACCGGACCAGGCGGTGCAGGAAAAACAACGCTGATCGACGAGCTGGTGTTGCGCATTTTAATGCGAGAACCGAAGGCGCGCATCGCGATCTTGTCGCACGATCCGAGCGTCGTTGGCAAAGGCGCGCTTTTGGGCGATCGCGCGACGATGATCAATTCGCAAAACGATCGCGTCTTCATGCGCAGCATGGCAACGCGCGGCCAGGCTGGCGGGCTTTCGCCGGCGACTGAGAGCTGTCTCGATTTGCTTGCACGCTCGAATTTTGATTACGTCATTATCGAGACGGTCGGCACTGGGCAAGAAGCGCTGCCGTTTCGCAGCAAACTCATCGATCAAACGGTGTTGGTGATGAATCCGGATTACGGCGCGCGTTTGCAATTGCAAAAGATCGTCATGCTCGACGTGGCCGATATCGTGGTGGTGAACAAAACCGATCTCGAGCGGGCGAAGGCCGCGCGCTTGGAAATCGAAGCGCGCTTGCACCAGAACAAACGCGCTCAACAAATCGTGGCGACGGTGGCGAAACGCCATCGCGATCGCGGGGTCGATGAACTTTACGAATTGATTACAAAATGACTGTCATCCCGAGCGAAGTCGAGGGATCCCGATATGTTACCTCAAAGGCAGCGCCGCGGGATCCTTCGACCCCGAAAGCGTTCGGGGCTTAGGATGACGGGCTTGGGAAGATTAAATTATGAGTAAACTCGGAGCAGTGGTCGAGGCGGTGGAGAAGCACAAGAAATTCGTGTGCGATCAAGTAAAAAGCGCGCGCACCGACGAGAAATTCGGCGCCGAAATGTCAACGCGCTGGACAAAAATCAAAACCGGCATTCCGATTTCAAAAGCGCCGACGGGTCTGCCGTTGCCGCGCCTCGCCTTGCCGGAAATAGATGAGCCGGGCGAGATCGCGCGCTATTTGTTCGGCGACGGGTTGCCGGGCGAGTTTCCCTATCTGAATGGCGCCTATCGCGAGATGTATCTCGAGCCGATGACTGAAATCGAGACTGGAAGTTACGGCAACAATAAATCGTCCAATGGAGCTAACGAGAAACAGGGCGGCGTCAAAAAAGTGCAGCCGCAGGAAGAACCAACACGCCTGTTCTCGGGCCTGATGCTGGCGGAAGACACCAACAAACGTTTCCATTTTCTCAGCGCGCACCAACGCTCGAAACGTCTTAGCACTGCCTTCGATGGGCCGACGCTTTACGGCATCGATTCGGATGCGGACGGCGTTTTTGGAAAAATAGGCGAGGGCGGCGTGGCGGTCGATACGGTCGAAGACATGGTGCGGCTCTACGACGGTTTCGAGCTCGGCGCGCCGAACTTTTCCGCGTCGATGACGATCAGTGGACCGGCGCCAATCATCATGGCGATGTACATCTCGGCGGCGAAACGGCGTTTCGGCGCGAAAGTCGTGCCGCACCTGCGCGGCACGATTCAAGCCGACATTTTCAAGGAAGTGCAGGCGCAAAATGAAACGATTTTTCCTACCGAAGCGTCGCTCCGTTTTCTTTGCGACATGATCGAGTGGACGACCGAACAGATGCCGCGCTGGTACCCGGTTTCGATCAGCGGTTATCACATCGGCGAAGCGGGCTCGACGCCAGTACAGCAGGCCGCCTACACCCTCTCGAACGGATTTGCCTACGCCGAAATGCTCAGTGCGCGCGGCGTGCCAGTTGATCAATTCGCGCCCCGCCTTTCGTTTTTTCTCGATTGCGGGCTCGATGTCGAATACATCGCGCTCGCGCGCGTCTCCCGAAAAATCTGGGCGATCGGCATGCGGGACGTGTTCGGGGCGAGCGCCCGGGGACAAATGTTCAAGCTGCATACTCAAACCAGCGGCCGCTCCCTTATCGCGGCCGAATTCAAAAATAATCTCACGCGCACGGCGGCGGAATTGATGCTCGCTTACATGAACGGCACGAACTCGTGTCACTCGAACAGCGCGGACGAGCCGTTCACCACTCCGAGCGAAGAATGGATCCGCCTGGCTGCGCACGGACAGGCGATTCTGCTGGAGGAATCCGGCATTTTTAAACACACCATGAACATGCTGAGCGGTTCGCCCGGGATGAAGGCGGTGGAGCGCGCAGTGGAGAAAGCGATTCTGGATGAGTTCGGCGAAATCGAATCGCTCGGCGGCGTGATGGGCGCGGTCGAGAACCGTTATCAGCGTTCACAAATTCAAAACGCCGCCCATCGTTACGAACAGCAGATTTACGACGGGACACGCCCGATCGTGGGATTGAATCGCTATCGGAACGGCGCCGATGAAATGGCGGAGATGGAACTGGCGCGAACGCCGCGCTCGAAGCAGCAACTGCAAATTAATCGGCTAACGAGATTTAAAAAGAAGAATGCCGCGAAAGCCAGAGGCGCTTTGGAGAAGCTCGCCACCGTTGTCGAACGTGGAGAAAATTCCTTTCCGGTATTGCTAGAGGCGGTGGAAGTCTGCTCGCTTGGGCAAATCACCGAGCGTTTGCAGGAAATCGTCGGGCGCTTTCGCCCAATGGTGTAACCCAGGCAACTTGCCCGATCGGTAACTCAGGCTTCCAGCCTGCCCAAACGCAGGCAGAGATGCCTGCGTCACCTATCAGGCTGGAAGCCTGAGTTACGTTTCAGGAATTCCTCCGCCAGCGCACGATAGGCGCGCGCACCGGCGCCAGCATTATCGTATTCCAGAATGGTTTGCCCAAAACTGGGCGCTTCACTCAAGCGCACCGTGCGCGGAATCATCGTTTCAAAAACGCGCGCCCCAAAATGTTGGCGCACTTCCGCCACCACTTGCGCGCTCAGTTTCGTCCGACTGTCGAACATCGTCATCACGATTCCGGTGATCTCGAGGCCCGCGTTCGCACCCGAATCGCGCACCTGCTCCACCACCCGCACAATTTTCACCAACCCTTCCAGCGCAAAATATTCGCATTGAATCGGCGTGAGAATTTCGTCCGCGGCCGCGAGCGCATTCGTCATCAGAATTCCAAGCGAAGGCGGACAATCGAGCAGGACAAAATCGAAAGCGTTATCTTCGCGCAACAGCCGCAGCGCCTGCGCCAGGCGCAGCATGTGATCGGGCATGCGCGCGATTTCAACTTCTGCGCCGGCGAGATCGAGATCGGCCGGGATGAGAAAAAATTTCTCCAGGCGCGTCGGCAAAATTTTCTCCGCGACACGGGCGTCGCCGAGCAACGGATCATAAAGACTCTCGCCTTCGATTTCCTGCATCCCGAGGGCGCTGGTGGCGTTGCCTTGCGGATCAAGATCGATCAGCAGAATGCGTTCGCCCTTTTCCGCCAAAGCGGCGGCAAGATTGACTGCCGTCGTCGTTTTGCCGACGCCCCCCTTCTGATTGGCGATCGCGATAATTTTCACGCGCGAGGAACAATCAAGGTGCGCAGCTCGAAAGTGCGGCGCCCGTCTTTTTCTATCCAGCAAAGCTCGTCCGGCGCAGGCAACATTTCGGTCACTTCCAGTTCTCCAGCTTTTGTTAGCCAGCGATGAAAAATTTCCAGGAAAAGATAACTCTCGAGATCGATAAAAACGGGTTTGGTATCCTTGTCCCGGCCTTCCGCGCCGCTGCGCCGCAACGCCTGCTCGGTCGGCCGAATGTAAACGTAGCGCGGCCAATCTTTCATTGCGCGCAACTTTTCCATCGCCACCACCAGATCGCGTGAGATGCCGGAAAAATCGCCGGCTCCAAGCTCGTCTTTCGTCACGCTCCAGGCGCGTCGCTGCACGATTACTTTGCCGCAACGCAACCGCGGCATTTGCGGCGCCATGCCAAATTGAAAGGGGTGAAACCCGAGCGGAATAATCCAATTGCGCGCGAATGATCCCAGGTCCTCTTTTGTGCGCGCGTGTCGCAAGCGGACGTCGTTCGTTTTTTCATCGACATAAACTTCGGCCTCGGCCGGCGGGACAATCTTCCAGGCTGGATTACCGCGCTGCGGCGCGACGAAGTAGGAAAATTCCGGAAGCGCATCGAAAATTCGTATGGCGGTGTGCGCCGTGAAATCGGCCGCGAAAAAACCGAAATGAAAATTTGGTTTGCCGGCAATCGATTGGCGAAAGGCTTTCTTAAGGGAATCAAAATCGGGACAACTCCAATACGCTCCGTGATGCAAGAGCGCCGCGGGCGGGTGCAATTCGGCCAAAATCCATTGATACTCGCCGCGCCCGGCCGCTTCCGGAGATTTCGCCGCCAGTTGCAGATCGGCGGACGGAAAAGTGAATTCGTCGAACTTTTCGTAGCGAAAATTGTCGCGCACAAAATGACAATCCGCCGCCGTCAATTCGTATTCCCGCAGATGTGCGTGCGGTTTCATTCTTTCCCGAAAGGCGGCCTTCACTTCCTGGAATGCCATCACCGCCAGGCCCACCAATCCAGGTCCTGTTAGCGGCAGTTTTGCCATTTCGCAGGCGCGCAAAAACGCCGGCAACGGCAGCGCGCTATCGCCGCCGGGCGCCTTTTCGAGAACCATTCGCAAACCGGCAGCGACGCGCGCAGCGATAAACGCAAAAGTATCGCGCCAAAAATCGATCCACGGCTCCGCCTCAATCGCGACCTCGTTAATCAGTTGCTCGTTAATCTCAAATCCCGAAACTCGCATCGTCTCTTCGCCGATCGGATTACCGGCCGAATACAGCGCGCGTCCGGTGGTCTTACGCTCGATGCCAAACGCTTTGAGGTTCGCATTCGCCTTATTCAAAACGGTGCGCCGACCTGCGAGATCTGTTTCTCGCGCAAATTTTTCCGGCATCTCAGCGAGCGGTTGAAGTCGTGAGAGCCATCGTTCGCGCACAATGCCAGGACGCCATCTGGAAACATCATCCCGCAAAACTGTGAAAGCGTGCGGCTCAAGGGCGGGAGCTTCCACCTGACAGCGCAAAACTTTTCGTTCGACCAGGCTCAGAATATCGTCGGCCGCCTCGCACAACTCGCAGGCCGGAGTCAATCCATCGCAGCGTCGAATCAATTCCAGCTCGTTCGCGCTCAACTCCACCATCTCGCCCGAATCGAGCAGCAAAAATTTGCTGTCAGCCAGTCTTCCATTCGGATTCGGACGCGGTAAAAGCTCGGGAAAAATTTCAGGATCGGCATTCATCGCCGCGGCGGCCACGCTCGCAGTCCAGCGCTCGAGAAAAACTTCGCGGCTAACGATTCCTGGACGAGGCTCCAGGCGGAGACCGCTAATCTCGTTATTCACTTTACCCCAGCTCGTCGGTCCAAACTCGCTGAAAGCGTCGTTCTTGGTTGCAACTCTTTGCAAATAAAGCAGCAGGTGTCGCTCGCGTTCCGCGCCTCGCGAAATACGCCGCGCCATTTCGTGCGGCGACAATAATTCATCAAGAAGCTCCTGTACTCCGCCAAGGCCAAAGATCAGCAGCCGCGGCAAAAATTTCCGGCTTGAATCCCAGAGGGCAACTCGCGCTGCGTTCACCTCATCCGCAAGCACAGTTTCAAGTTTTGATTCTGCGGCTGCGACACCGGCAGTAGCCGCGACAAAGTCTGTAAAAAAAGCGGGCTGCTCGCCAGCCACGCTCACCGGCGCCTGCTTCAGGCGAAAGGCTCTCCGCAAAGCGCTAAATGCCTCCTCCGAAAGCAAACGCTCGCGCGATTGAAAAAAATGCTCTACTGCATCTCGCGCTTTTACCAGCTCGCGCTTTTGAGCAAGCAATTCGCGCGCGGCAGCTGTGCTACCGGTCGTTCGCAGGCGCTCGATGTTTTCGAACGGCACTCCCGCCATGCGAATAAGAAACAGCGGCGCGACTTGGTAAGCTGGCGGCACACCGGCAGCAAACCGAAAGCGCCTACTGCTGACAAGAGAAAGTGCGACGAAAGAATTTATCGGCCGCGCGACGACAAATCAGCGCGCGCTACCGACTAGAATCAGAGCGCCTGATTCCGCAGCGGCAAGCGCAGGATAAAAGTAGTGCCCGTCTCCGGTGCGCTATTCACCTTAATCGATCCCTGATGATCTTCGATTACCTTCTTGGTAATATATAAGCCCAGACCAGTGCCACTCTTGTTTGATTTAGTGGTAAAATAGGGATCGAAAATTTTTGACATCACCTCTTCGGGCATACCCCGTCCGGAATCTTCCACTCGCACGTCCGCATAAAAATCTCGCTGGCTGCAAACGATCGAAACCGGGCTTTTCTTCTCCGTCGAAGCCTGGATCGCATTAACGATCACGTTTTGGATGGCGCGCGTCAGTTGGGTCGGCTCACCCATGATGGAGCATTCGTCTTCGCAGATTTCGACATTTAACTCGATCCCGTTTTCCGCCGCTATTCCCCCCACACTCCCGGCCACGTCGCGCACAATCTTTGAAACCGAAACCGGCTTGGCGCGGAACCCGTTTCCGTTGCCGTAGCTTTGCCACATCGTGAGCAAGTCGCGGCAAAGCCGGACATTCTGCTCAATGATCCCGATCTCTTTGGGAGAGCTGCCATTTTTGCCGCTGGCATTCTCGGCTTGCTCCAGCTTTTTCCCTAAAATTTGCACGTAACCCCAAACGATCGTGAGCGGATTACTAAGATCGTGCACAAACTCCGCCGACGCCTGGCCGAGCGAGGCCATCTTTTCTTTCTGCGCCAGCTCGTTGCGCAGCCGGTTATTGAGCTGCTTGATTTCCTCCGCCGCTTCCAAACTTTTCCGCTGCGTGCGCGTGCGCTCGACGTTCTTGCTAATCACGTCGCGCATTTTCACCGCGTCGAAAGGCTTGTTGATATAATCGTTCGCGCCTAGGCGCAGCGCTTCCTGCGCCGTCTCCAGTGCGCCGAAACCGGTCAGCATAATGACAGCGACGTGCGGATCGATCTCACGAATCCGGCGGAGACCTTCGATTCCGCTCGAGCCCGGCATGCGGATGTCGCTCACCACCACGTCGGGACGATTTTCGCGCAATAGCTCGAGGCCCTTTTCGACGTTATCGGCCGTGTGCACCTGATAACTCGGCTTGAGTAGCATCCGCAGGCTTTCGCGCGGGCCCATCTCGTCGTCGATGATCAGCACCTTTGGCTGCTCGGCGGTAGCGGTCATAAGGAGAGTGGCAACGGAAAGAAGCTAGCAGCGTGCCGCGAGGGAAAGTAAAAACGCGAAGGGAAAACCATGGCGGAGCGGGCGCGCAGGATGAAACAAAAATTCGGTGGAAGCAAGAAACAACTTGTGAATAAGTCCGAATTTGTGAATAACTTCGGCGATTAGGGTCCGCTGAAATATAATGACTGTATTTAATGTAGCCGTCAGAATTCGCTTACGGCATGGAAAAACGGGGACAATTTGTGCGCCTCGATAACTCTGCCGCTGGTTGCCTCTCCTCCTCGGCTTGCTCCTCTTTTTTTCGCAAGGCCAAAAATCCCTCTCTCATTTCTTGTTAGCCCTTCACTATGATTAAGCGCAATCGCGTCGTCATCACCGGCATGGGAGTGCTGGCTCCCAACGGCATCGGGTTGGAAGCCTTCTGGGAATCTCTCCTCGCCGGCCGCAGCGGCATTGGACCTATCACGTTGTTTGATGCCAGTGGACTGAAGAGCCGAATCGCGGGCGAGGTTAAAGACTTTAATCCGCACGATTTCATCGAGTCTGAATTGAAACCGAAACGAATGGCGCGCCACACCCAGTTCGCCTACGCGGCGGCGATGATGGCTCTGCGCGATGCAGGTATAAACTTGTGGCGAGACGAGCTTCCCAGCCCAACGCCGGTAATAGTAGGCGTAAGTACCAGTGCGCTGGACATAATTGAAAAAGTGTTTCGAGATTCGGATAGGAAGGGACTCAATGGAGTTTCTCCCGTTGCTATCGGCGCTTCCAAGCCACAAGCGGCGGCAAACGTAATCGCTGACCGAATTGGAAGTTGCGCCAAGGCCGGAACCATTTCGTCGGCTTGCCCCTCTGGTTTGGATGCAGTGGCCATTGCCGCTTCGCTGATTCGCTCGGGCGAAGCTGATATTGCCTTTGCAGGTGGGGCAGACGCGCCGATTACCGAGCACGGCGTCGCAAGCTTCGTCGCAAGCGGACTCCTTACCACCCAGAACGGAAACCCTCAAGCTGCCAGCCGGCCATTCGATCGCGATCGCGAGTCGGGAGTGATTTCCGAGGGGGCTGGGATGTTCGTCTTGGAGAATTTCGACCGCGCGGTCGCTCGAGGAGCCAGGATCTATCTCGAAGTTAGCGGTTACGCGAGTCAGCGCGATTCAGCCATAGATGAACCTGCTTCCGGCTTGGCTGCATCAATGCGGCTGGCTTTGGCCAATGCCGGGAGGGACACGGGCGACGTCGATTACATCTCAGCTTACGGTCCAGGAGACTTGATGCTAGATGCCGCAGAAGTTCGTTACATAAAGGAAGTCTTTGGCGAGCGCGCGTACTCTGTGCCCATTAGTTCCATCAAAGGAATTACTGGCAATCCGCTCGCGGCCGGAGGCCCTCTTCAAATCGTTTCATGCGCACTGAGCTTGCGCGACCAAACGGTAGTGCCGACCACCAACTGCGAGTTCCCTGATCCAGACTGCGACCTGGACTTTATTTCGGAAGGTCCTAGGCAAACCGAGTTGAATTGTATTTTATTAAATGTCCGGGGCCTCGGCGGCAGTGCCAGTTCGTTAGTGCTGGAACGGACCGCGGCTTGAATGAGCAGCGCTAACGCTCCACTATTAGTCGCTCTAGTAGTATCGGCCGCCATAGGGTTTGCCGTCGTTTTTGCCAATCCCAGGCGTTCGACAAACCAGTGCTTTCTGTTGCTTTCGCTTTGCGGCGTCGGATGGCTATTCAGTGTTTATAGTGCCTTTGCGGCAACAACCGCGCGCCAGGCTGAGCTATCGATTCGCGCTTCGTTTATTGCTGGCGCGCTGATTCTACCGGCCCTCAACCTACTTCGTCTTTCGATTCGAGAAAAAAAGTGGACACGAATGCTCATTCAATCCTGGCCGTGGTCCGCCAGCGCGTGCTTGATCATCGCGGTTTGTGTTTCTGATTTTTTCATCCGCGGCGTGCAATTGAACGCCACTGCACATGGTTACGCACCACGCCCCATCTACGGTCCCGGCTCTTATCTTTTCGCACTCTATGGCGCCTGCGGCCTCATCGCTCTGTCGATTGCCTCGACGCGCGATCTACGGAGAAATAAAGATCGAGATCGCGCGGAACTTGCCTTTATTCTGGTTGGGGCTCTGGTCGTCTTAGCTTTCACAGTCGCAGTATCGTACATACT
>DAIOVO010000026.1:0-34946 GCA_036758965.1 Chthoniobacterales bacterium | reverse complement strand
TCTCCTCGGGTTTTTGACCCCAAGCCCACTGTCCGTCAAATCAATGCAACCCTAGGGGGAGGGTCAGAGCTAAGTATTGAAACCGTCGCGTCGTTGCTTGCCATCTAAGTTTGCTCCGAAAGGAGGGGCGCTTCGCGCTGCAACCGCCGTGAACGTAGCGGCGACGGCGGCGGAAACAAAAAATCGCAGCGCGGGATCAATCCGGGCGCCCCAGGCTGCTTCGTCGTGACCGGCGTTTTGATCCTCGCAATACTGCAAATCGTTATCGAGCCGCCAGCCTTTCTCGATCAGCAAATCGCGCAGCTTGCGCGCATTTTGTCAGCCGGGCTCGGCCGTGCCGGTATCGAGCCAGATTTTCAGCGGCAACTTTTCCGCCAGCTCGTCCACCATCCGCAGAATCACTTCGTCATCCCACCAGACCGAAGGCCTTTCGTCGTCGGCTCGATGTTCCAAACCAGGCAATGCGTGAACAACCGCTGGGCGCGTCCGGGTCGTCCACGAACGATTTTTCCAAGCGCGGCTATGGCGGCCCGTGTCGCCATCGGGCACGCATCGATATTTTTTCCGGGTCTTCGCGCTCGATCGCGCTCGATTTGAAGGCGGGCGCGCGCAGAAGCGAACTGGACGCGGCGATGCGCGGACACCTCATCGCGCAGGGCGAGTTGATGGAATGTTGCATACATCGTTGAGCATTAATTGTAGGGCAAGCGCTTCGCTTGCCGGGTTCACACGAGGCAGGCGAAGCGCCCGCCCTATAATTACAGAACGCGCTCGCTTAGATCCTTCGTCGAATAATCCGACGCGCGTGTTAGTCTCACGCGTATGGACGCGCGCCCGTGGAAAATTGCCGGCGAGATTTTCGATCTCGCAGAACGGGGCTGGATCATGGGCGTGTTGAATGTGACGCCGGATTCCTTTTCCGATGGTGGAAGATTTTTCCAACCTGAGCGCGCCATCGAACACGGCCGCGAAATGATTTCGCAGGGCGCGCGCATTATCGATGTCGGCGGCGAATCAACTCGCCCCGGCGCGGAACCGGTTTCTGCCGAAAAAGAAAAACGGCGTGTGCTGCCGGTCATCCGAGCGTTGGCAAAAGAAAACGGCGCCCTGATTTCAATCGACACTTCCAAGGCGGAAGTCGCCGCCGCTGCGATTGAAGCTGGCGCGAAAATCATAAACGACGTCACGGCGGGTCGCGGCGACGACGATATGTGGGCGGTCGCGCGCGCGAGCGGTGCCGGACTGATTCTTATGCACATGCAAGGCGAGCCGCGCACGATGCAACGCTCGCCGCACTACGACGATGTGGCCGCGGAAGTGGGCGATTTTTTTCGACAACAATCTACTCGCGCCCTAAGTTGCGGCATTGATCGCATGACGCTCGCGTTTGACCCGGGAATCGGCTTCGGAAAAACGTCTGCGCACAATCTTGCATTGTTGAAAAATCTGCCAGCGCTGCGAGTGGAAGATCGCCCGCTGGTGGTGGGCGTTTCTCGCAAATCTTTTCTCGGCAAAATTGCCGGCCACAACGGCGCAATCGATGGGCGCCTCTATTCCACCGTCGGGTTCACCTCGCTTTTGCGGGCGGGCGGGGCCGATGTGCTGCGGGTGCACGATGTCCAGCCCAATCTCGAAGCGCTTCGCGTCGCCGACGCGTTGCGCCACGCCGCATGATCCAGCAGGCACTTCAACTGTTGCAGCGCGGCTGGCGCAGCGGTTTTGAGATTCTCATTCTCGCGGTTGGAATTTATTACGGTTACCTCTATTTCCGCGGCACCCGCGGCGCAAAAGTGTTGACCGGGCTGGCGATTGTTTTTCTTACGCTCACGTTAATCTCCACCCTGCTGAACCTGGTGGTCATCGGCTGGATCGTGCGCAGTTTTTCCGTTTTTCTCGCCATCGCGCTGGTGGTGATTTTTCAGCCGGAACTTCGGCGCGGTTTAGCCGAACTTGGTGGGCACCCGATTTTTTCCCTGACGAGCGAGAAACGCGAGACCGTTCATGGTTTGGTCGAAGCTGTGACTCAACTCGCGAGCAAACAATTTGGCGCTCTCATCGCGCTCGAACGCGACACCTCCATTCGCGTTTACGAAGAAACCGGCGTCCAGCTCGAAGCCGATTTTTCGGGTGAGCTCATGTTGACGATTTTCCATCCCAAAGCCGCGTTGCACGATGGCGGCGTGATCATGCGCAATGGCCGCATCGCTGCCGCCGCCTGCATATTTCCTGTTAGCCAGCGCGAGACGCTCGATCGCAGCCTCGGCCTGCGGCATCGCGCCGGTCTCGGTTTAACCGAAGAATCGGATGCGATCGCGATTGTCGTTTCGGAAGAAACCGGCGGCATTTCCATCTGTCATCGCCGCCGTATCGAACGCGGCTTTACCCCGGAAGATTTTCGAAAACGCATCGGCGAAATTTTGCTCCAGGGAAATTATGAAGAAACTAATCCTGAAAAACTGGGCCGCGAAGTTGATCTCCCTCCTGCTCGCGATCACGCTTTGGTACCTGATCAAAAAGAACGTGACGACGACGCCCTCGCCGTCTGAATTGGAAAGATCGCCCGCGGCGCGGACGCGCTAGCGCAGCAGCCGCGCCAGATTTTCTTCTTCCCAGCGCCGGGCGCGTTTGTAGAAACGAAATTCGCGCTCCCGCCGGTTAAATTCCTCGGTGTGGACACAGCGCCGTCCGCTCCGGTGGGTGCGATCGGGCACGACCGCGTGCAGCATTTCGTGATACAAAATGTATTCCAGAAACCAAGCGGGGACAAAACGCTGGTCGAGCCAGGGATTAATGCGAATGACGCGGTCTTCTTCCTGGATGCTGCCAAAAACGAAATACTCTTTCGGCCGCACACTCCGCTTGCGTCCCCACGCGACTTTGTAACCGCGAAGCCGGTTGCCAAAGTGGCGCCCGTTCAGTTTGTCGAACATCGCGCCGAGATCAAAATAACGTCCCTCATTTTCGAGCTCGAGCTGTCTTTGCAGCGGCAAACGCGGCCGCGCGATTTTTCGTTTCGTCTGTTTCGCCATAAACCTACTTTAACTTCGTCTGTGACAGATCAAGTTTAGCTGAGTTTGAATCGGGAAACAACCGGCCTGATAAACTATTTTTTCCTTCGTAAGATACTTACAATAAGATAGTTAATGTTTGTTTTGCAAACTTGATAATTTCTCATAAATGCGAAACCAATTACCTCCTTTCCGCGGCACCCTTTTTGCACTCATTCCCTTGCGCCAGGCGCGCCTTGGATATATTCGCAGGGCCGTTTCGCCTTAAAATTTTGTGACGCCGTTTCTTCGAAAATTGCTCGGACTAAATTGGCTACTCTTCGCCGTCATGATTTCGCTCGCCATTTTTGGCGTGATCGCGATTTACAGCGCCACTTACATGCGCGAGGACCCGATCGCCGCCGATTTCTGGCGCAAACAGGCCAACTGGGTCGTAGTCGGCTTTTTCGCCTTCATGATCGTGAGCCTGATCGATTACCGCTGGATTCGATGGGGCGCGTTGCCGATGTATCTGGCCGGGCTCGGTTTTTTGATCCTAACCCGGTTTATCGGACAAAAAGTTTATGGCGCGCGCAGTTGGCTCCATCTCGGGCCAATCAATTTTCAACCAGCGCAGGTCGCCGTCATCGCCGGCATCATGGTGCTGGCGCTTTTTCTGAGCCAGTTCAAACGCATGCATCCAATGCTGAAGCTCGCGCTTTGCGGTGCGATCGTCGGCGCGCCGTGTCTGCTCATTTTGATGCAGCCCGATCTGGGCGAATGCATCATCTGGGCGCCGGTCTTGATGGCGCTGTTGTTCGTCGGTGGAATTCCGGTGCGCTATCTGGTTTGCATCGTCCTGATTGTGGTCGCGATGGTTCCGTTGGCGTTGAACTTCGGCTTAAAAACGTATCAGCAACAGCGCATCACCGCTTTTCTCGACCCGACGATTGATCCACAAGGCGCTTCCTGGGCGATCAATCAATCCATGATCGCGATCGGTTCCGGCGGCTGGGCTGGCAAGGGTTTCAAGGCGCCGAACACCCAGATCGAGCTTGGCTTCCTGCCGGCGACCGCGGTGCAAAACGATTATATTTTTTCCGCCATCGGCGAGCAGTGGGGATTCGTGGGCGGATTATTTCTCTTGAGCGCGTTTGCCCTCCTGCTGCTCACCTGTCTTTTCGTCGCCTTTTGTTCCGCTGATTTTTTTGGTTTGCTGCTCGTGGTCGGGGTAACCGCGCTCATCTTCACCCACATTTTCCAAAACATGGGCATGACCATCCGCATGATGCCCATCACCGGTGTGCCCTTGCCGCTCATTAGTTACAGCGGCTCGTTTATTTTAGTGATCATGTTCGGCCTCGGCATCGTGAACAGCGTTTGGGTTCACCGGCGCGCGAATCTGGGCTAGGGTTTCGGAGCAATTGCGCAATCACCGGCGCACCCATGGACTCCGATTACAAAGTTAAACTCGAGATTTTCGAGGGCCCGCTCGATCTCCTGCTTTTTTTAATCAAGCGTGACGAGCTCGATATCTACGACATCGCGATCGAGCGAATCACCCGCCAGTACCTCGAATATCTCCAGGCATTTAAGGAATTGAATATCGATGTCGCCGGCGAGTTTATCGTAATGGCGGCGAACCTTCTCTACATCAAAAGCCGCAGCTTGCTGCCGCTCGATCAACAGCCGCCGGAGGAAGAGGCCGAGGAAGACGACCCGCGCTGGGACCTCATTCGGCAATTGATTGAATACAAAAAATTCAAGGAAGCGGCCGACAATTTGCAGCAACGCGCGCTGGCGCAGGAAAAACTTTTTACCCGCGCGTCGGAGCTCGACGCTTCTCTGGCGGCGCCGATTCGCCTGGGCGAAGTAGGAATTTTCCAGCTCATCAATGCCTTTCAAAACGTCGTCAAACGCATCGAGGCGCGGGAAGAGTTGCGGGAAATTTTTGGCGAAAACTTTACCGTTTCCGACAAAATCGAGACCATCCTGACCCGCATCGCGGAAGGTCGCTCGCTAAAATTCGCCGAGCTCTTTGCTGGGATGGCTTCGCGCGTGGAAATCGTCGTGACCTTTCTCGCCTTGCTCGAGTTGATACGTCTGCGGCAGGTGCGCGCGCTTCAGCCGGAGCCATTTGGCGAAATCGAGATCGCCGCGGCGTAGTTAATGCCGCGCGCTCTCATTGCCGGCTGCGGCTACGTCGGTGAAGCGGCGGCGAAACTGTTTTTGGCCGGCGGCTGGGAAGTTGTTGCCTGGACGCGCTCGAAAAACTCCGCGCAAGAGCTAACGAGACGTGGAATCGAAGCGCGCGCGGTCGAGCTGACCGACCGGACAAACCTGGCGCGGGATGGCGTCAGGCCGGATTTAGTTCTTCATTGCGCCAGTGCGCGAGGAAACGACTACGCCAAAGTTTACCGCGATGGGGCGGAGAACTTGGTCCGTGTTTTGCCAAATGCGCGGCTGATTTTCACCAGCAGCACCAGCGTTTACGCGCAGCGCGACGGCACTCTGGTGAGCGAGGAAAGTTCCGCCGAGCCGGCGCATGAAAACGGGCAAATCTTGCGCGCCGCCGAAGAAATCGTGCTGGCAAACGGCGGGACCGTCCTGCGTTTGGCCGGAATTTACGGTCCTGGCCGCTCGTTTCTACTGCAACGCGTCCTCGACCGGAAACCGGTCGCGCTCGGGCACGATCATTTTGTCAATCAGGCGCATCGCGATGATATCGCGGCCGCGATTTTGTTTTTGGCGCAGCAATCACCAATCCAATCGCCCCGCATCTTCAATGTCGTTGACGACGCGCCAACTCTCCGGCGCGAAATCTTGCAGTGGATTTCGCGCCGGCTGGCGATTCCGCTCCATCAAATCGCCGGCCAAGAACCGCCATCCAAACGCGGAGACTCCAACAAACGCGTGAGCAACGCCAGGCTGCGCGCACTCGGCTGGCATCCAACTTATCCCACTTACATCGAAGCCTTCGAGCGCTCAATTTTTCCCGCCGCCGGAATCCTTCCCGCGCAGAAATGAGGCATGTTTGCTGCTCGGAAACCAATGCATGCGAGAAATTCGGTTGTCCGGTCGCGAACTGGCGGTCGTGCGCGCCATCGGTTTCGCGGAATCAATGCTCGGGGCCGATATTCTCGATCGCACCCGCATGGAGCTCGAGGACGTCGGCGACACCGTCAATGGTTTGATCGCTGCCGGTTTGGTCGAGTCGATTCCCTACAGCGAGCAAGTCGATCTGGCGGAAATGCCAACGATCGCATTCGAGATTAATCCCTCCTACGTCCAGGAATTGCGCGTCGCTCTCCTGCGGCACTAGGCCACCGCCGGTTGCAGCGCCTTCCGCTCGCCGAAAAGCTGCCGAATCACATCTTCAATCGGTATCTCCTGCACGTTGATGTCGCTCACATCGCACGCCTCCAGCAGCCGCCGCGACGTTTCGGTCACTTTCGCCCGTGGCACTTTTATCTGCACCGAGACCGGCGTTTGCGAAACCACTTCGCCGAAGGCGGAAAAATCGCGCTGCGCCTGCTCGCCAAAAGTCAGGCTCACCACCTTGTCCGCGGAAAAGCGATCGATAATCTCGTCCAGCGGTCCATCGAAAAAAATCTTTCCGTGATCGATGATGATCACGCGGTCGCACAGCTCCTGAATGTCCTGCATATAATGACTCGTCAGCATGGTAACGACGCGATGTTGTTCATTATAAACGCGCAGGAATTCGCGCACCCGTTTCTGGCTAACGACATCCAGACCGATGGTCGGTTCATCCAGAAACAAAACCCGCGGCTCGTGAATCAGGGCGCTGATCAGTTCCATTTTCATCCGTTCGCCCAGCGACAACTCGCGCACCATCACGTTCATCTTGTCGGTCACCTCCAGCAGCTCGCTTAAACCGCCAACGACTTTTTTGAAACGGCCGCGATCGATTCCGTAAATCGCGCGATTAAGTTCTAACGATTCCTGTGCAGGCAAATCCCACCAGAGCGCGTTCTTCTGTCCCATGACGAGACTGAACTGCCGCTTCATTTCGTTGCTCCGTTCCCACGGGACGAAGCCGAGCACGCGCGCCTCGCCCGAGGTGGGATTGAGCAAGCCGGAGAGAATTTTCAGAACGGTCGTTTTTCCAGCGCCGTTCGGTCCCAAAAAACCGACAAACTCGCCTTCCTCAATCTGAAACGAAACACTGTCCGCCGCGCGCGTCTCGTCGTAGCGCCGCCGCACCAAACCTTTGATCGCCCCCGCCAATCCACTCTCCTTCCGGTAGGTGCGGTAAACTTTTGTGAGATTGCGGGTTTCGATTGTGCTCATACGACGTCACCATTTCGCGTGATGCAGGTTCGGGATGAATCGAAAGTGCGCGTCATGCGTCAAGATTTCTGCATCAACGCGCAAGGCGCAAACTGCGATAATGAGATCGGCCAATGGTAAGACTTTACCCTCGCGATCCAGTTTCCAGGCGAGTTCTTCGGTCGCCCGCCAGCCCGTGCGGTCGAAATCAACGTGGGAAATCAGCTCGAAGAAATTGCGCAGGTCTTGCCGCTCCGCCATTGAAACAATCCCTCGCACCACCTCGCACCGAACGAGATCGCAACCGATTAGGTGTCGCAGACCAAATCGATCCGTCAGCGCTTCTACTGGATCAATCCCAAGACGCTGAAGACGAATGTAGACTGATGAATCAACGAGAACCACGACCCGTTCGATAGCGCGGCGGCACTTCGGCCAGACGAAGTCTCATCAAATCATAATTGGGATCGACGCTGTTTTTCCAATCGAAGGCAATCGCCTTCCTTTCTTTTAAGAATTTTGCCAGTTTGCGATGGCGCTCGATTTCCGCTAACGCCAGGGCGACTGTTTCCGTCTTGGATTTCAAGCCGGTGAGCTTCATCACTCGCGCCAACCGCGCCTCGTCAATGAACATCGTCATCTTTTTCATTTCCAATAACCATATGGCACCATTGCCATATCGCAACGGGAATCCAGCTGCCTAGGCCGCGCTCGGTTTCGCGACCGGCTTTTTCCGCAACAACGGCAGCACTTTTTCCACCAGCGCTTCCGCTGTGATACCGTGTTTCTTGCGCAAGATCGGAATGGTGCCGTGCTCGATGAATTGATCCGGCCAGCCAATGCGGACGACGGGCGTGTGGACGCCTTGCGAATACAAATGTTCCATCACCGCGCAACCGAAACCGTTGTGCAAAACATGATCTTCGAGAGTGGCGACGACTTCGACGCTGCGCGCAAAAAATTCCAGCGTCCCAGTATCGATCGGTTTGATCCAGCGCGGATTAATGAGCGCGACTGAAACTCCCTGCGCTTCCAGCAACTTCGCCGCTTCCTGCGCCACCTCGAACATGTTGCCAAGCCCGAAGATGGCGACGTCGCGTCCGTGCTGCACTACTTCGGCTTTGCCGATCTCGAGCAGCCGCGGCGACTCCTTCAGTTTCGCGCCCGTGCCGGCCCCGCGCGGATAACGCACCGCAATCGGGCCCGAAGTATAATTCGCCATCGTCCAAAGCATATCCGCAAACTCATCTTCATCTTTCGGCTGCATGTGGACGAAATTCGGAATGTGCCGCAGATAACCGATATCGAACAAACCGTGATGCGTCGGACCGTCGTCGCCACTGAGTCCGGCTCGGTCCATGCAAAGCCCAATGTTCAGGTTTTGCAGCGCGATATCGTGAATAATCATGTCGTACGCGCGCTGCATAAAAGTGGAGTAGATGGTGAGGAACGGCTTCAGCCCCTGCGTCGCCAGACCGCAGGCAAACAACGCCGCGTGTTCCTCCGCGATTCCGACATCGTAGTAACGATCTGGATGCGCGGCCTGGAAAAATCCCAGCCCCGTCCCGCTCGGCATCGCCGCTGTAATTGCGACAATATTTTTGTTCGAGTCGGCAAATTTCGCCAGCGTTTTGCCGATGATTTCCGAGTAAGTCGGCGTGGGTGCCGGTGCCGTTTCGCCCGTCTCAAGTTTGTATTTTCCCAGGCCATGAAACTTATCCGGCTTGGCAATCGCCGGTTCGTAACCTTTGCCTTTCTTGGTCAAAATGTGCAGCAGCACCGGTTCATCCTGCGTCTTGAGAAACTCGAAAGTTTTAATCAACAGCGGAATATCGTGGCCATCGATCGGTCCGTAATAGCGCAGACCGAGTTCCTCGAAGATCACGCTCGGCACGAGCAGATTCTTTACCCCTTCTTCAAATTTATGCGCCAGAGTCAACGCGCTCTTGCCCGCGATCGCGGCGATGAAACGCCCCGCCTTGTCATGCAACCCTGCATAGGTCGGGTTAGTGACGATTGCATTTAGATACGAAGCAATCGCGCCGACATTTTTCGCGATCGACCATTCGTTATCATTCAACACCACGATGAATCTTTTCGTCTGCGACTTGGCGTTGTTCAGCGCTTCGTAACTGATCCCGCAGGTAAAGGCAGCGTCGCCCGCCACCACCACCACGTTTTCATTTCCTCCTCGCAGGTCGCGCCCAACCGCCATTCCCAGTCCGGCGGAAAGCGCGGTTCCAGCGTGTCCGGCGCCATAGCAATCGTGTTCGCTTTCCGTCCGCAGCAAAAATCCGTTCAGTCCCTGGTACTGCCGCATCGTCCCGATCCGATCCAGCCGGCCAGTAAACATTTTATGGACGTAACCCTGGTGGCTGACATCAAAAACGAATCGATCTTTCGGTGTCGTAAAAACGCGATGCAGCGCGATCGTCAATTCCACTACTCCGAGATTGGGGCCGAGATGACCGCCTGTTTGTGAAAGAACTTTTATCAGTTCTTCCCGAACTTCCTGCGCCAATTGCGGCAACTCCTGCTCCGCCAGCGCCTTTACATCGGCCGGCCCGTGAATCGAATCGAGCAGGCGAACAGTTTTCTCAGAAGAGGCGGACGTCTTCATCATCATTATTACTTTTCGGTGCTATTGCTTCGTTTGTTTCTGCCTGCTCGAAATTTTTCACCTTCACTTTGCCGGCGTAATCGCGCGTGATGATTTCGATTTTCTCCTCCGCCCGTGTCAACCGTTCCTGGCACACTTTCACCAGCTTCATCCCTTCTTCGTAGCGGCGCAGCAAATCTTCCAGCAATAATTTTCCCGACTCCATCTCGCCCACGATCTTTTCCAGCCGCGTCATTGCGACTTCAAAACTGACTTCGCTTTCGCTCTTTGTTACTGCAGTCGCCATGGTTCAGGGAAACAAGAATTAAGCATAGCGAGAAAAAAGCGCGACTTCCTTTCGCCGCGCCGGTTTCATGAGCATGCGTTTGATGCCTTTCCCGCGCACGCGCTTTCAAAAAACATTGTCCCATCGGCTGGCGTGTTTCGTGCTCAACTTTCCTTCTGCCACCTCACTTCGGTTGAGTCTCCTGCGGCAGCAAAGCAAGCTTATGGGCAAAATTTCTGGGAGACGGCGGGCGCTGCAGTTTTCAATTTTACTCTGCGCTGGAATTGCGTTTGCGACGCAGCAAGCTCATGCGCTTTCGAATCTCGCTAACATCTCCTCCCGAGTGGACGTGCAGACTGGCGATAACGTCGGCATCGCCGGCTTCATCGTTAGCGGCACCGGGACAAAACAGGTCGCCATTCGTGCGCTTGGACCGTCGCTGGCGGGTCTCGGCGTGAGTGGCGCGCTAGCCGATCCGCTCCTCGAGTTGCACGACGCCTCCGGCGGAATCATCACGACGAACGATAGTTGGCGCACCACTCAGCAGGATCAAATCATTGCTACCGGACTTGCTCCGGGAAACGACTCGGAATCGGTCATCATTGCCACCGTTTCGCCCGGCGCCTACAGCGCGGTTGTGCGCGGTGTCAATAATACCGTTGGCATCAGCTTGATCGAAGTATTCGATCTTGATGCCGGCAACACTGGCATTCGCCTGGCAAATATCTCCACCCGCGCAGCAGTCGGAACCGGGGACAGCGTCATGATCGGTGGCTTCATCGTGGTTGGTGATACCCCCAAGCGCGTAATTATGCGGGTAGCTGGTCCTTCTCTCATCCTCAACGGACAGCCACTGGTTAATCGTTTGATCGATCCAACGATGGAGCTGCACGATGGTAATGGCGCCCTTCTGCTTGCGAACGATAACTGGCGCACCAACCAGCAACCCGAAATACAGGCCAGCATCCTGGCACCAACGGACGACCGCGAGCCCGCCATAATTTCCACCCTCGCGCCCGGTGGCTACAGCGCCGTCGTGCGCGGAAACGGAACCACTACGGGCGTGGCGCTGGTGGAAGTTTTCGATCTCGACTTTCCGCCGCAGGCCGATGGATCCACTCTTTACATCGCGCAATTGCGGCCGCAGACCGGGTCCACTTCCGAGGGATCCGGTACTGCTGCCCTCCGTCTTTCTGCCGATGAAAAGACCGCGATCGTCACGTTTGAATTTTCCAATCTCACCGGCCCAGTCACCGGCATGCACGTGCATGGCCCAAATGGCGAAATCATTTTTGATGCCGACGCTGTTCAACCTCAGCCCGACGGCAGTTACATCTGGGTTATTGCGGCCGTCGGAGCCGATTCCGTTGCCGACATTTTGAACTACCTAAAATCCGGCAACACCTATTACAATATTCACACCGCTGCTTATCCAGCGGGCGAAATCAAAGGTTACTTTAACTTATCGTCCGGGGGCCAGGTCGCGCCCACTCCCACGCCTCCGCCAGCCTTGCCCGGTGGCACGCCCACCACCGCCGATGCCGGCCGTTTTCTTGCCCAATCTACCTTTGGCGCCAATGATGCGCTCATCACCAAGGTTCGCAGCCAGGGCTTCGATAGTTTCCTCAATGAACAGTTCGCCGCCGCCCCTACTTCGCACCTGGCTTTTGTTAACTCTTCCGGGGTAAACCCGCCTACTAATACCCAGTCACTCGACGCCTTTTGGACTGCGGCCATCGTCGGCAACGACCAATTGCGCCAGCGCGTCGCCTTTGCCCTGAGCGAGTTATTGGTCGTCTCAATCAATAGCGCCAAACTCGGCCAGCAACCTGCCGGCATGAGCAACTACTTCGACCTCCTCGCGCGCGATGCCTTCGGTAACTACCGCCAGCTACTCGAAGACGTGACTCTGAGTCCGGTGATGGGTCAGTTCCTCGACATGTTGCACAATGACAAGGCGAACCCTCAAAAAGGCACTCATCCTAACGAGAATTATGCACGAGAAATCATGCAGCTTTTCTCCATTGGCCTTTATCGCCTCAATCTCGATGGCAGCCTTACCCTTAACGCCGCCGGCTTTCCCATCGATACTTACAATCAGGATGCCATCCTCGGCCTCGCGGCCGTCTTTACCGGCTGGAACTTCGCCCAAAGCGGAACGCCGGTCTGGAACGGCGCTACACCGGATTACATCCAGCCCATGGTCCCAGTGGCCGGCCACCACGAAACAGCGGCCAAAAGCATCCTCGATGGTATCACCGTCCCGGCCAATCAAACGGCACAGGCAGATCTTAAGCTCGCACTCGATACCATTTTCAACGATCCCAACCTCGGCCCGTTTATCGCCCGCCAGTTAATTCAACGCCTTGTTACCAGCAACCCAAGCCCGGGCTATATCTACCGGGCAGCTTCGGTCTTTACTAACAATGGACAAGGGGTCCGCGGCGATCTGAAGGCCGTCATTCGCGCCATCCTTAAGGATTACGACGCGCGAGGCGATAGCAAGCCCGATCAAGGTTACGGGCACGAGCGCGAGCCAGTCGTGCGCACCGTCACTCTCTTGCGCGCTTTCCACGCTTCTACCGCTGACAACAAGTTTGACCTTCCCGGCTCCTCGGTCCTGGGCGAGCTACCGTTGCGCGCTCCGACCGTCTTTAACTTCTTTAGCCCCGACTACGAAGCTCCCGGCGCAATCGCGGAAGCTGGCTTGAAGAGCCCCGAGTTTGAAATAACCACCGAAACAACCACCATTGCGACCACTAACTTCCTCCGAAACGCAATCTACTCGACCTTTGGTCCACCAGCTGATCGCATTACTTTGGACTTCAGTAGCGCGATCAATCTGGCCGGTAATCCCGCCGCGCTGGTGGACTACCTCAACACCTTGCTCATGAACAGGCAAATGTCCGTCGCCATGACCAGCACCATCGTCAATGCCGTTACTCAAATTTCTTCGAGTAATCCGACCGAGCGCGCCAAGACTGCGATCTATCTCGTTATCAACTCGCCGGAATTCATTATCCAAAAATGATCTACACGCCTACTCGTCGCACCTTCATTCGCCAAACTGCCTGTGCCGCCCTCGGCGCCTCGGGATTGCTCAACACCATTTTCGATCTGCGCAAGCTCAGCGCAGCTACTCCGCCGGCGAATGACTACAAAGCGCTGGTTTGTCTCTTCCTCTTCGGTGGTAATGATGCCAACAACATGATCGTCCCGCATGATGCCGCGGGCTACAATGCCTACGCCGCGGCGCGAGATATTCTGGCGCTGCCGCAGTCTTCTCTGCTGCCTCTGACCTTGCAAGGTGGCGATGGCCGCGACTTCGGCCTGCATCCGAACTTGCCGGAGCTGCAATCACTCTTTAACAGTGGCAAGGCGGCTTTTGTTGCCAACGTCGGCACCTTGCTCGCACCCATCACTCGCGCCGAGTATCTCAACAAAAGCGTGGCAGTGCCGAGTCAGCTTTTCTCCCACGCCGACCAATCGGTGCAATGGCAAACTTCTGTCTCCGATCGGGTCTCACTCACGGGTTGGGGCGGAAGGGCGGCTGATCTCCTCCAGTCGCTCAATGGCAATTCGAAAATCTCGCTCGCCATCTCAATCGCTGGCACCAATACTTTCGAGGTAGGTAATACCGTAATTCCCTACCAGGTTTCTCCTAACGGGAGTATCGGGTTGACCGGTTTTAACGGCAGCACCAATGCCAACATCCGTCTGCAGGCGTTTCAGGATTTGTTAGCCCAGCCGCACAATAATCTCTTTGAACAGGCCTACGCCGATACCGTCACCCGTGCGGTTGCTGATAACGATTTGCTTACGTCGGCACTCGCGGGCGCGCCTGCTTTGCAAACCGTTTTCCCCGCCACTGGCCTCGGCGACCAGCTCAAAATGGTGGCCAGACTCATTTCCGCCCGCGTAAGCCTTGGGATGCAACGGCAAATCTTCTTCGTGGCCGTGCAGGGTTACGATACGCATGGCGACCAGTTAAGCGCCCAATCCAATCTCTACATCGAGCTCAGCCAGGCGCTCAACGCTTTCTACAATTCCACCGTCGAGATGAATATCCCGCAGCAGGTGACTACCTTTACCGCTTCCGATTTCGGCCGCACTTATCCTACAAATGGCGCCGGGTCTGATCACGGATGGGGCAGCCACCAGATTGTCATGGGCGGCGACGTAATTGGCGCGCGGCTTTACGGGACGTTCCCGACTCTGGCTGTGAACGGACCGGATGACACCGGCCAGGGCCGCTGGATTCCTACCACCTCGGTCGATGAGTATGGCGCCACCATGGCTTCCTGGTTCGGCATAAGTAGCGGTCAGTTATCGACCGTTTTGCCGAATATCGGAAACTTTAACCGTCCGAACCTTGGTTTTCTCGGGTAAGGCCGGTTAGTTTCGTCTTGCTTAGAGGCGCGCGATTTCGTTAGGTCGCGGGATGGGGCGAATCCTGGCGGCAATCGCAAAGATGAATGCTCACTATCGTTTGGGCATTTCTCTTCTGGCTGCGGTCGTCATCGGACTCTTTATCCGGCACTCTCCACTTTGGGTAGCTACCCTCACCGATTTTGACGTCTTCGCGCTTGTCGGGCTTGTCCTACTATGGGTTACCATCTTCTTCACTCCCCGCCAGCGCATTCGCCAAATTGCTAAAAATCAGGATGTCGGCGCCACGCTCATCTTTGTTTTTGCCATCGCGGCGGCTTCCGCCGCCATCCTCTCAGTCATCTTTTTGGCTCGCGATGCCGACGCCGAATCGCGCAAGCATTTCCATGTCCACGTTGTTCTGACGATTGCTACCGTCGTTCTGTCCTGGCTTTATACTCACACCGTTTTTGGCCTCCGTTATGCCCATCGCTACTACGGCGACAGCGACGAAAGTAGCCAGCAACATGCCGGCGGCCTCGATTTCCCGGGCGACCGCAAGCCAGATTACAGCGATTTTGCTTACTTCTCGTTTGTTATTGGAATGACCTGTCAGGTCTCGGATGTGCAGGTGACTTCGCGTGATCTTCGCCGACTAGTGCTCGCTCACGGCATTCTCTCCTTTGCCTTTAATACCGCCATTCTCGCTTTCACGCTCAACACCGTCTCCGATCTGCTGAAACACTGAATAGTCCGCCGGATGCGCCGTAACGAGAACTAACCAATCTGCGCGCGATAGGCGGCCGCGTCCTTGAGTTGCTCAAGGTCCTCAGCGTTACCGACCTTCAAAACAAACAACCAGCCTTCCCCAAACGGATCGGTGTTAACTAGCGCCGGGTTTTGCGTCACTGCTTCATTGGCTTCTACCACGCTGCCCTTTACTGGTGCGTAGATATCGCTCGCGGCCTTGACTGATTCCACCACCGCAATTGCCTCCTTCGCATTTACCAATCGACCTACCTTGGGCACCTCCACAAAGACGATATCGGTTAGCTCCGCCTGAGCGTGATCGGTAATACCCACCCGTATATTCTCGTCCTCACGCCTAATCCATTCATGACTTTCAGTGTAAAAAAGATCGTCGGGAACATTCATGTCTTCTTATAGAGCGGTTTCTTTTGAATTGTCGCTGGAAATTTCTGGCCGCGAACCTCAATTTCAATCGGCGCGCCCACTTTTGCCATCGCAGCCGGAAGATAAGCCATGCCGATGCCGATGTTCAAGTTAGGCGACAGACTGCCGCTGCTGATCTCGCCCACGCGCGTATCATCCGCGAAGATCGGGTAATGCGGGCGCGGAGGCGGCCCTTTGTCATCCATTTTAAACGCGACCAGCCTTTCGCTGGGCCCACTCGCTTTGGTCTGCTGCAACTGTTCGCGACCAATAAATGCTGGCTTATCCAGATCGACGAAAAATCCGAGCCCAGCTTCAATCGGGTTATGCTGCGCTGACAAATCGGAGCCATTCAGCGGATAACACATTTCCAAACGCAAAGTATCGCGCGCGCCCAGGCCGCATGGTTTTAAGCCGAACTGTTTTCCTTTTTTCAGAACGAGGTTCCATAGCTTCTCTGCATCGTTCGTTCGAAAAAAGACTTCGACACCATCTTCTCCAGTGTAACCGGTCCGTGCAATCGAGATGGGCATTCCCGCCAGCTCGAAATCGGCGATGCCATTGCGCGACGGCAGGTTGACAGAGCTACCTAACAAATCGTGGAATAGCTCGACTACCCGCGGGCCCTGGATGGCAACGCCGCCGAAATCAGCGCTCCTATCCGTCAGCTTCGCGTTCTTCCGGTGCTGCTCCAACCAGGCGAAGTCTTCCTCGATTTTCGATGCGTTCACCACCAGCAGAAACTTGTCGGGCTCGCGCCGGTAAATAATCAAGTCGTCAATTACTCCGCCGTTCTCGTTTAACAGAAACGAGTATTGCCCCTGCCCGACGTCCAGCTTCGCCACATTATTAGTCAGCATCGTATTCAACCAATCGCGCGCGTTGTCTTCGCTCACGATGAACTGCCCCATGTGCGAAATGTCGAACATCCCGACCGCCTGGCGCACGGTTTGATGTTCGTCCACGATCCCGCTGTATTGCACCGGCATGAGCCAACCGCCGAACGCCACCATTTTTGCGCCTAATTTCTCGTGCTCGGCCTTTAAGGCCGTCGCCTTCAGCGCATCGGTGGTCACGCTGCCAAACTAATTGCCGCCTCCGCGCGCGCAAGCACTCCATCTCTCAATTTGGCAGGAGTGAAGGCTGCGCTATTTTCTCCGCTCGCCATGCGCTTGCTCGACAAACTCGAACGCCGTTTCGGCTTCATTGCCATCCCAAAGCTCGGTCGCATCCTGGTCGGGCTGACCGCACTGGTGTTCGTCCTCACTCGCCTGATTCCCGGTTTTGCCGACGCGCTAGCATTGAATCCGGCCGCCATCCGTCATGGCGAAGTCTGGCGTTTGCTCACGTTCATTTTTATTCCGCAAACGACCAGCCCCCTCTGGGTTGTGTTCGCCCTCTGGTTTTTGTGGTGGGTTACCGAGGGGCTGGAACGCGCTTTGGGCGCATTCGGTTTTACGCTTTACGTCTTGTTAGGAGCGATCGGCACGGCCATAGCCGCCTTCTTTTTTGGCAGCGCCTTTTCGAACGCGATGCTACTGGCGTCGTTTTTCTACGCCTTCGTCCGCTTTTATCCCGACGAAATGATTTACGTCTTTTTCATTTTGCCGATGAAAGTGAAATGGATCGCCTGGATTTCCGCTGCCCTCTTGCTGGCTGGTTTTTTGTTGAACCCCATGTCGTATCGCATGGCGCTGGTCGCAGCTTTCGCCAACTACTTCATTTTCTTCGGCGGCGAATTGATTAGTGCCGCCCGCCACCGCCGCGAAGTGACGACACGGCGCCGCCGTTTTGAAACGCCGGCCTCGGAAACCGAGACGCTTCATCGCTGTGCCGTTTGTGGGGCGACCGAGCTAACGAATCCTAATTTGGAATTTCGGGTCGCGCGCGATGGCGAAGAATATTGCCTGCCGCACCTGCCGCCGATCGCGAATCCCGCGCGCTGAGGGATACAGTCGGCCATCCTTGAATCACGCGGCGAACCGGCAGAAACTACTCGTCATGGCCGATAAAATCGCCGCGCTCATCCCGGAGCAAGGCTGGCATTGTTTGCATCTTTTTTACCGGATCGAGTTTGCCCAATGGCAATTGCTCACCGCTGAGGAACAGCGCTCAGCCAAGACCGCTCTCTCGGCCATTGTGCAGGAAATTCGAGCCACGGAAAACACCCAGTTGCTTACGCTGAGCGTCCTCACTCCCAAAGCCGACCTCGGTTTCATGCTGGTCACGCCCGATTTGCAGCAGGCAAATTTGTTCGAGAAAAAACTGAGCCTTTCGCTCGGCGCCGGCGCGCTCGAGCCGGTCTATGGTTACCTTTCGCTCACAGAAGAAAGCGAATACGCCACTACCGCCGAGCAATACGCCGAGACGCTCGAGCGCGAGCAAAAATTGAAACGCGACACACCGGAGTTTGCCGAAGCGATGAAGACTTTCGCGGAGCGGATGAAACATTACACCCACGAGCGCCTATATCCAACGCTGCCGGATTGGCCGGTCGTTTGTTTTTATAACATGAGCAAACGCCGGGGCGAAGAGCGCAATTGGTATGCGCTGCCTTTTGCGGAGCGGAGGAAACTCATGTCGGGCCATGCGCGGGTTGGCCGCGAATTTGCCGGTAAAATTAAGCAGCTCATTACCGGTTCGACCGGACTGGATGATGCGGAGTGGGGCGTGACGCTTTTCGCGCACGACACGTTCCAGATTAAAAAGATAGTCTATGAAATGCGTTTCGATCCGGTGAGCGCGCAATTTGCAGATTTTGGTGAATTTTTCATCGGCATTCAGCTCCCGCTCGACGAATTGTTTCGCCGGCTGCAATTGTGACCCGTCATCCCGAGCGAAGCCGAGGATTCCCCGCCATGTTAGCTTTAAGGTAGCGCCGCGGGCTCCCTCGGCTTCGCTCGGGATGACGGAATTTGCGAACCCGCGTAAGATAACCGGAACGAGTTTGAAGGATGGGTGACAGAGCGGTTGATTGTGCACGCCTGGAAAGCGTGTGTGCCGCGAGGCACCAGGGGTTCGAATCCCCTCCCATCCGTTTCTTCCTTAATCCTAATCCTAATCTTGCTCTTAATCCCCTGGGGGATCATAAGACAGAGGAATAAGAATAAGAGCAGAGGCTACAATTCGGCGTCTGCCAAATTCCGCCGCGCTTTCACAACGCTGCCGCGCACCCTGCTCTATTGGCGAGCTGGCTCGACTTTTCGGAAATGAAGGAACAGAAACAGCGAAGGGCGCGTTTGGCCTAAATGCCGTAGTGATTCCTGAGCCCCCAGATCCGGAGACGCTGCGGAAGGAAACGAAAGATCAGTGGAGCGATTCTCGCCTGAAAAACAGAGCCGACGGTTACGCGTGGGGGCGGGTCGGGCTGGTCGATTAATCTCAAAATTGTGCGCGCGACCAACTGCGGTTTCGGCGCCGCCTTGAGATTGCGGTCGGCCACTTTCCAAGCCTGCGCCATTGCCGACGCCCGACGTGGTTCGACGTTCTCGGTTTTGGCGAGCGATTCGTTGAAGGAAGTGCAAATGTCGCCGGGCTGAAGATCGACCACTCGAACATTTCCGCGGGGCAACTCGAGCTGCAGCGTCATGGTAAAAGAGGCGAACGCAGCCTTGGCGGCGCTGTAGGCGCTCATGAAGGGAACGGGCAGGCGGGAGGCAAGCGAAGTGACGTTGATGATCAAACCGCTCCCGTCTTTTTGCATCGCCGCCAAAGCGAGACAGCAAAGCTCGATCTGCGCGACTAACAAGACCTGGATTTGTTTTTGCCAGATTTCCGTGGTGAGCGACTCGGCCGCGCCAAATTGTCCGCTGCCAGCATTGTTGATCACGACGTCGAACGCTCCGGCTTCAGTCAAAGCATTTTCGAAATTTTGGCGGACGGAAATTAAATCTTCCAAATCCAGTGCAACCGGATGCAAACCTGGCATGGCCGGCAGGCGGCCCGCATCTCGTGCCGTTCCCCAGACTTCGTGCCCAACACCAATGAGCGCCTGCGCGGTTGCCAGTCCGATCCCAGAACTTGCGCCGGTGAGAAAAATTTTTTTCACGCGCTGGAATGCCCGCGCGAGTGGGTCGCGATGATGCGGCCATCCTGCATTTTGTGAATCCAATCGCACGCCTCCGCGATGGCGGGATTGTGCGTCACCAGGAGCAACGCTTTCTCTTTTTCCTGCACGATCCCTTGCAGCAACTCGAAGGCGCGCCGGGAGTTTTCCGTGTCGAGATTTCCGGTTGGCTCATCGGCGAGAATTACGCGCGGATCGTTGGCGAGCGCGCGCGCAATTGCGACTCGTTGCTGTTCGCCGCCGGAAAGATGACGGCTGGGACGCTTCACTTTTTCCTTTAGCCCTACCGCTTCGAGTAGCTCCACTGCGCGCTCTCTCATGGCTTCTTCCGACAATCGCCCGAGGCGTCGCATCGGGATCATGACGTTTTCCTGGGCGGTGAAATCCTCCATCAAAAAATGAAATTGAAAAATGAAGCCGATTAATTCGTTTCGCTTGCGGGAGAGCTCGTTATCGGACAAATCGGAAACCTCCCTGGAATCGAACATCACCGCGCCGGCATCGGGTTGATCGAGCAAACCGAGAATATAGAGGAGCGTGCTCTTGCCGCAGCCGGATGGGCCGGTGACCGCGTGCACTGTGCCAGCGGTAACTTCGAGCGACACGCCGCGCAATGCGTGAACGCGCGATTCCTCTGCGCCCAGATAACGCTCGAGGTCGCAACAACTCAGGCAAACGGGTGCATGCATAAAAGGCTACTCTGTGCGTGGAGGAAAAGTAAATCGAAGGTAACGCCCGGTGGCCCGGTCCCATTCCGCCAGGGCAAGGCTCCGTTGATAAGCGAGAGCAAGCAGGCCGGCGTTCACATCCAGCAGATCGTTTTCGGCCAGGCGGAATTCCAGTTGGGAGCTGATTCCGTTCTCCAGATTTTTGGCAATGCCGGCGGCATTTTGTTTGGCGGTGGCCGAGGCGCCTCGCAATTTTTTTTCGGCCTCGGCGATGGCGCGAAAATCATTTCGCAGGCGAGTGATGTCGCGTCCGGCGTCGCGTTCCATTTTTTGCACGAGCAACTGGTTGATCTTGCGAGTGGCGCGTTGTTTTGCGACTGCGCCGGAGACTTTTCCGTTATCGACCACCCGCCAGGAGTAGGCGGCGCCGGAACGAAGTTCGGAGGAAATAATGTCATCCGACCGCCGGGGCGAACCCGAGCCCTGATCGCGCCGCACGCTGGAGACAGGAATGTAATCGCCGGAAATGGTGATATTAATCTCGGGGTAGTAGGCCGCCTCGATGATGCGTTGATCCGCAGCGGATGCGCGCACCAGTAAACGCGCCAGTTGCAAATCGGGTCTTTGCGACGCGGCGCCCTCGCTCGCTGGCGGCGGCTCTTCATTCTGCGGCAAAGTTCCTTCCGGCCGGATGTTTTCGCCGGTCGCTTCATTCAATTTGAGGAGCGCATTTTCATAGCCGCTCCGCGCCGTTTCAATCTGCGGGTCGAGGGCGTGGGTTTGCACTTCCGCCGCTACCAACACGCCGCGATTGACCAGCCCAGCCTGGTAACGATTCTGCTGGCTGGCGGAATTTTCCTGCAAACGCTCTCGCTGTTTTTGCCTAAGTGTCGTTAGGTCGCGATTATAAAGAGCGGTGTAGAAGGCCACGCGCGCGTCGTGCAATTGCTGCACAACCGCGACGTTGAGCTGTTGTTCCGCGATCAGCACTTCGATATTTCCGCGTTGCCAGGAGGCTGGAACTGCGAGGTTAAAGAGCGGCTGGTTGAAGTTGAGAAAGGCAAAGGCAAACGGCTGGAACAACTTTTCTCCCGCGCGCTGTCCTCCCTGCAATCCGCCGGCCACGCCCACGCTGGCGTGCGGCAGCGCGATCGCGTGGAAAACCAAACGTTGTCCGCCCGCCAGTTCCAGATTTGCTTTGGCGCCCTGGATCGCGGGATTGTTTTGCACCACTCGTTGCAGGAGCGCGTCGAGCGTGCGCGCCCGGGCGGAGCCCGTCCAGCTTGCGAGCAAAAGAGCTAACAAGACCTGTCTCATGGCTGATTGAGCTTCGCCGGTGGCTCCGCCAGATCAACCACGTTAAGTCCGGCGTTGCCCGCGCGACTCGTGGCCGGCGGCAGTTGCGTTTCAAGCAGAATGGGTTTGGCGGCGCAGGCGCGAGCCAGTCGAGCGAGGGCGGCGTTTTGTTGAAACAGCGCCGTTAACCGAATGGTACGGGTGCGGGTGAGATCGGTCGCGGCCTGCAAAATATCCAGTTGCGTCCCGACGCCTGCGCCCAGATTTGCCCTGGCGATTTCCAAGGATTCGGAAGCGGACTGCACATTTTTTGTTTCCGCTCCGAGGGTGCGATTGGCCTGCTCCAGATCGAGCATCGCGCTGCGCACTTCGGAAGCGACCGAAAGTTCCGTTGCTTTCAACGCCTGCACCGCCGCTTCCCGGCGCGCGCGAGTGGCGGCGAGTCGTCCTTTAGTCGCAAAGCCATCGAAGATATTCCAGCGCGCGTTGAGGCCGACGACGTAACCATGATTAAACTCGCGGCCAATAAGAGGATCGCGCTCGTTGTAAACTTCGTAACCGGAAAATGCTTCCACCTGCGGCCGCATCGCGCTCCGGTCCACGTTGGCCTGGCGCTCTTCGATCTCGATCTGTTTCCGGCGCACTTTAATTTCCGGGCGTTCCGCTTCCGCTCGCGCCAGACAATCGGCCACATTCGGACGACGCGAATGAAATTCTAATTCTCCCCGGGCCTCGAAAGCGGAGGCGGGCGCGTCGGTTCCGAAAAGCTCCTCCAGCCGCAAATAGGAGTTCTTCAGTTGGGTTTGCGCTTCGATGAGTTGGGGTTGGTCGTTGGCGAGGGCGACTTCGGCGCGGCGAACATCGAGCTGGCCGACCGTGCCGGCATTAAATCGCTGCTCTTGCGACTTCACTTCCTCCTGCAAAACTTTTACCGATTCCTGCCGCACCTGAATTTTGGCGCGATTCAAGAGTAGCTCGTTAAACGCGATCCGCACCTCCATCGCGACGCGGCTGGCGGTGCTTTCCAGCTCGAGTTCCTGAATTTGTAAATTCAATCGCGCGATCGCCAGTTGGTTGCTCACGGCGCCGCCGGTGTAAAGATTTTGCACCAATCGCAACGAGGCGCTGTAATCTTCATCACGCAGGCGCGAGTCCGTTTGGTGTTCGCGCTGGCGCAGCAAACCGCTCGAGACCACCGCGGGCAAAAATCCCGAGCGCGCCTCGGTCACTCCGCCGAGCGCAGCGTGAATTTTACGGTGCGCGATCGCAATATCGATATTCTGCGTCTGGGCAAGTCTCACCGCCTCCTCGATGTCGTAGCTCGGAACGGCGGCACGCGTTTCAAATGCAAATCCGACGACGAATAGAAACGCTATCACCCGCCCGGCGACGCACTTTTGTGGACGGGAACAATTTCTAAAGCACATCCGCAAAAACCTGTTTCGCGCGCATGAAAACAGAATAGCCGCCCAGGAGCGCGACGAAACCGCCCACGACTAACCAGAGGTAGATCGTCCAATCCAGTGGCTGCCCCGCGATGGCGGTCAACCGGCTTTGCTCGACCAACTGCGCCACCGGATTCCACTGCACCAACGGATGAAACACCGCCGGCGCCTTTTCCGTTACCAGGCTGATCGGATAAAAAACCGCGCTGGCGTACATCAGGATGGTGGTAAGGGCGAGGACGGCCTCGCTCAGATCGCGCGCAAAGACGCCGAGGGTGGAAAGGAACCAGCTCATCCCGAGAGCTCCGGCCAGCAGCGGCAGCAACAGCAGCGGCCAATAGAAAGTCGTCCACACCACATGTCCTTTGATTATGGTAGTCACGATCACCAGCGGAATAAAACTCAGCAACAGATGAAAAATACTCGAGAGCACGATCGTGACCGGCAAAATCTCGAGCGGAAACACGACCCGCGTCACATAATTGAGATTGTTCCGAATCAGGGCGGGCGTGCGCCCGATGCATTCGGCAAAAACATTGAACACGATCAGGCCGGCGAAAAGCATGAGCGCAAAATCAGTCTGGCTTTCGCCAAATCGATTATTGAAACGCGCGCGAAAGATATAGCGGAAAACAACGGTGTAGATCGCCAGCATGATGAGCGGATTGAGAAAGGGCCAGAGCAAGCCGAGGAATGATCCCCGATAACGACCGAGAACCTCCCGTCGAGTAAGCTGCAGGATGAGATGGCGATGCTCGAGCAACCCTGCGCATAAACTGCGTGGACCCGCGAAGGCTGGGGCCGCGCTCGTCATGACTCGTATTTCGGAAAGGGCGCGCGATTGAATGGACATTTCTCTGCGGGTAACTTCGATCCTATGCTAGCTGAGGAAGTCATTACAGTCGAAAGACTCTCCAAGAGTTATCGGGTGTGGTCGTCTCCCCTGGCCCGGCTGCGGGGGCCGTTCTATAAATCGTTAGGGAAAGCTCGAATTCTACCGCCGGGCCTGCGCGCGCGCTTGCAGAAGAAGGCGGCTGCCTGCGCGCGCGAGTTCTTTGCCCTGCGCGATATCTCCTTCTCCGTCCGGCAGGGCGAGAGCATCGGTATCATCGGCCGGAATGGCTCCGGCAAATCCACTCTCCTCCAAATCATTACCGGCACCCTGCAGCCGACGGCCGGGGAAGCGCGCGTGCGGGGCCGGGTCGCGGCCTTGCTCGAACTCGGCTCGGGCTTTAACCCCGAATTCACCGGGCGCGAAAACGCCAAACTAAATGCCGCTCTCCACGGGCTCAGCCCGGCCGAAATTGAAACACGCCTGCCGGCAATTCTGGCCTTTGCCGATATCGGCGATTTCGTCGAGCAACCGGTCAAGACCTACTCCAGCGGAATGATGCTGCGATTGGCCTTTGCCGTCATCGTGCATCTGGATGCCGACTTACTGGTGATCGACGAAGCCCTCGCAGTCGGCGATGTCTTCTTTGTGCAAAAATGCATGACCTTTCTGAATCGCTTCCGCCAGGATCATGTTTTGCTTTTCGTTTCCCATCAGCTCGATGCGGTAACGGCGCTTTGTAGCAGAGCAATCTGGCTGGATGAAGGAAGGTTGCGGCAAATTGGCGAGCCGAAGCCGGTCACCGAAGCTTATCTCGAAGCTTTCTTCGAATCCGACGCGCGGAGAAAGTTGGGCGAGAAGGTGACAGGCGAAAAGCGCACGCCGCTGCGCGAGGAAAAAATCAGGCCGCTCGTTCCACAAGACCAGCGCCTTTCCTTTTTAAATCACACCCAGTTCCGCAATGACCTGCAGGTCTTCAGCTTTGATCCAACGTCCGCCTCCTTTGGAGAAGGCGGCGGCCGAATTTTAGACGCGAGCTTGAGCGATCCAGAAGGCAATCCTTACACCTGGATTGTCGGTGGCGAAGTAGTGGCTCTTCGGGTCACCTTCGAGGCGACCGAGGAGCTAACGAATCCTATTCTCGGCTTTTACATCAAGAATTCGCTCGGCCAGCAGCTCTTCGGCGACAACACTTTCCTAAGCACCCGCGGGCGCGATCTAACCGCTCCCAAGCAGACGCGCTTCCTGGCCAGCTTTACCTTTCAGATGCCAATCCTTCCGCCGGGCGACTACACGGTTGCTTTCGGTCTTTCCGACGGAACCCAGAGCGACCACATCGTGCACCACTGGATCCATGACGCGATCGCTTTTCGCTCGACTTCTTCATCGCTTCGTTCCGGCGGCCTGGTGGGTTTGCCGATGCTCGATATTCAACTTCTCAAGCTCGAAAATGACGTGACAGCGTCCGAGCATGAGACAGAGCTTTCGGTTTAAGGCGAATGTTCGCATCGCGGCGCTGGCCTTACCTGCTGACTCTCTTCCTAATGATCGTAGGCGCGAGATTCTGGTTGGTCCACCATTACGCCGCTTCGTTACCTCTTTCCGACCAGTGGGATGCCGAAGGCTGGAACCTTCTCAAGCCCTGGCAGGAAGGCCATCGCCCTCTCAGCGCTCTTTTTTCTCCCCATAACGAACATCGCATTCTCCTGACTCGAACTGAGACGCTCGGCTTGTTTCTTCTTAGCGGGCAATGGAGCCCGTTACTGGAAATGACGGTCAATGCACTCCTGGCTGGCTTGACCGCGGTTGCGATTGCGGCCGTGCTCCTCCAATCATTTGACCAAAGCTACCGACCCCTCATTCTAAGTATCGTTAGTCTGTCGTTTCTCCTGCCGTTTGGCTGGGAAAATATCGTCGGCGGGTTTCAATCCTCGAGCTACTTTCTGGTAGGTTTCTCGCTCCTCGCGCTTTGGGGCCTGGGCCTGAATCAACCACTCTCCGCCGCCTGGTGGGTTGGACTCATTGCATCGATCCTGGCTTGCCTGGCCGTGGGCTCAGGCTGCCTCGCGGCCGGGTGCGTCCTTGTTCTTCTTTTCGTGCGCGCTTGGAAAAGCCGCCGTTGTTCTCTCGCAGAAGGTGTGACCGCCGCGATTTGCGCTGTAATTGTTCTGTCGGCTTGGCTCACCACCCCGCATGTTCCGGCAAGCGCTCCCTTCCGCGTGCAGACAACTTGGGAATTGCTGGTAGCTTTAGGTCGCTTCTTCGCCTGGCCGCTGCCGGCCCACCCTTGGATGAGCCTTTGGATGATTGCACCGGTCGCTGTGCTCGCCGTCGCCTACTGGCACGCCCCGGGGCGCCGTTCATCTTATGAACTACTTCTACTAACCGGAGCCTGGTACGGGTTGCAAGTCCTGGCCCTTGCCTACTACCGGGGCGGTCATCAAGCACCACCGGCTTCACGCTACACCGATGTGCTAGTTATCGGGCTCATGGCTTCGTTTTTCTCCTTGCTTATGCTCGGCTCCCGTTTATCGCGCGGCCCTTTAGTAGGACTACTGGTAGTCTGGGCCTCGCCAATAGTTATAGGTTTAACGCAAGTCACGGACACCAATTTCGCGATTGAACTGCCAGCGCAACTTGAACATCGTAGAATCCAGGAAACAAACATTCGCAGCTACCTGGAAACTGGCGACGCCGATCGGTATTTAATCAGGAAGCTGCCGAGCGAGCTACCTTACCCGGACACAAATCGACTCAGGATGATGCTGGACGATTCCACCATGCGCTCGCTTTTGCTCAGCAATGCGAGCGATTTCAGGAAGACTAGATTCATCTTAAAACAGGGCGAGATAATTTTCACTACCGGCCTCGCGCTCATGCTCGCGCTCCTTGTTATTTCGTTTCTGCAAGCAGGTCGAGTATCTCGCCCGCGTACTCATCCCATGACTTGAGCGGGCGCGCGATCGCTTCGCGAGTCAGCTTCTTTCGAAGGTTAGAATTTGTTGCCAGAGTAATGATGGATTCCGCTAGTTTCTGCGGATTGCTCACATCGGTCGTGAGACAGCCACCGCCGGCGGCATTTTCTGCCATCGCGCCAAAATTCGCGCAGATGCATGGGCGGGCGAACCAGAGACTCTCGACCACCGGTAGTCCGAAACCTTCCACTAACGAGGGATAGACGGTGAAATCGCATTCTTCGAAGCGAGCACGCAGCAGGCTATATTCTAATTGCTCATACCATTGCACCTTTCCGGGGTGCCTCTTCATCGCGCCATGGACCAGTTCCACGACGTGACGCGCTCCTACGTAAGGAGCACCGACGAGGGAAAGCTCAAGGTTTAGCTGAGGACGGGCCGCGATCGCGAGGTCGTAAGCTTCCAGTAAACCCTGGTGATTCTTGCGCGGCTCGAGCGTGGAAACACAAAGAATGCGAACCGATGCCTTTTGCGCGCCAATCTTCGCATGGCGGATGCGCGGAGTTTTGGAAATGTCGCTGGCCGGAGTGCAAGTGCGGAGAGGGGGCGACTTCAACTTGTTTTCCGCCACAAAGTCTTTCCAGGCGCGCGCCGATGTTTCCGACACCGGCAAAATCAAGTCGGCGCGGGTGAACGCACGCATGTAGGCGGCGTGCTCAGCCGGCAAATTAGCGGGAGCAAACTCGGGATGTTGCACCGGGATCGCGTCGTGAAAAATCGCCGCCAGGCGACAGCGGCGTCGCTTCACAAAATCGACCAGCTCGGCCGCTCTCCCTTTATACATTACTTCCGGCATTAGAATCCACCCGCCGGACGGCAACCACCTCTGGCGCGAGAAACTTCCGTTTTGACGCAGCTTCTCGGCCTCGACTCCCGCCGACAATTCTGGCGGTAACAAACGCACTCTTTTTCGTCGCGGATCCCAGATCACGAGCCCGACTGGCGCCCCGGCACGACCAAAGGCGGCAGCAAGTCCGCGCACCACCGTCTGAATTCCGGAGCGGCCGGGATTGCGCGCGGTATCATGGACGAACATGAAAATTTCCACCGGCCGAGCACGATCGGAGCGTGGTTTCCTGTCCTGCGCGCGCAATCGCATCCGGCGCAGCAGCGGCACTGCTGGCCCGGCTGGTCGCGGGGCCGCTATTTTTCCGAGGGCCGCTCGCGTGCGCGCCAAATTATAGCGCCAGGGCCGGTGCAGATGTTTTCGTAAATAGCGCCAGCCTTCCAGTCGGCGAGCGATTACTGTCTCTCGCTTTTCGGAAGGAGGCAGCCTGGGCCATCGTTGGCGAAATAGTTCGAAATTTCGCGCCTCATTTTCTTTCCGGCCGGGCGAGGCACTGATGTGATGATAGATCAGGCTGCGATTCGCGACAACATGGTGATAGCCGCGCGCGGAAGCGCGCAGGCAAAAATCGACGTCTTCCAAACCGTTCTGAAATCCTTCATTAAAACCGCCGAGTTCCTGGAAGATTTTTTTCGGAATTACCACGCAGGCGGCGGTTACGGCCGGCCAACTGCTGAAGTATTCCGGGGGCGCGAGGGCTTGGTTATGCCCGGCGTGCAGCGGCTGGCCGGTCTCGTCAATATAGATTCCGTAGTGATCGATCAACCCGCTTACTGGCTCACGCTGCACATTGCCGACGCAGGCGACGCGAGGAATCCAGCGCACCAATTTTTCCATCGGCTGGAACCAGCCGGGCAGCAAAACAGTATCGTTATTCAGCAGGCAAAGTAACGGCGCCGCCGCCAGACGCGCCGCCGCATTATTATTCGGCGCAAAACCGCGCCGCGTTTCGTTCAGGATAATCCGATAGCGCGGATCCGAAAGTTCACTTAGAAACTCACGCGTGCCGTCGGTGCTGCCGTCGTCGATTAAGATGACTTCGTAGCGGTAATCGCGGAGTGTTTCTTCCAGGCTCCGCAAATAGGTTCGAGTCAGCTCGAGCCGGTTGTAGAGGGAGGTGATTACCGAGAGCTGCATTCCGATTCGAGCAGGATGCGCGCAGTTGTTTTCCAATCGTAACGGGCCGCGTTTCGCCGTCCTCCTTCGCCCAACCGTGCGCGCAGCTCCGGGGAAGCAATCAAGCGCGCAAGAGCTTCCGTGAGCGCGGCCGTGTCCCCTTCGGGCACGAGCAAACCGGTTTCGTTCGCGCGCACTGCTTCTCCTGCGCCCCCGCTGGCATAGGCGACGACCGGTTTGCCGTGAAAACCAGCCTCCAGATAAGTGATCCCAAATCCTTCGACACTCCGTGGCCGGAGCCGGCTGGTCATCGCGTAGATGTCGCACTGCCGATAGGTCGCGGCCAGATCCGCGCGCGCGATTTCGCCTAGGTAAACATAGGAAACGTCACCGGCGCGGCACACTCGTTCAACTTCACGCAAATACCGCGCCGAGCCGCGCCCGGCCACCTGATATTGAATTTTCTCCCGCATTTCCTTCGGCAAACCGGCCAGCGCGCGAGCGACTTCCCGTTGTCCCTTGCGCCGATCGACCCGCGCGAGCGTGAGAATTCTTAGCCTCCCATCATCCGGGCGCTCGATCCTGTTGCTCGCCTGCCTGGCGGCGGAGCTACAGGCGCCGGGCGCAACCACAATCTGCGTCTCGTTAGGCAAAATTCCGCTTTTATTAATGAGGGACTTAGAAAATTCGGAAACGGTCGCAACCTGATCGACCTGCCGGCGAAAGAAATTGCGCGCCAGCCCGCGGCAGAGAGGATTGCGGCGGAAGCGTAAGACCTCCGATCCGTGCAAAAGCGAAATCATTCTACCGCAACGAACGTGTCTCAACCGCACCAAAATCATCAGCGCCATATGGGCGCCAACGCTTACCGGGACGACGTTCGCGTCCTTCAGCGCGTTGATGCGCGCGTCGAGAGCACGCGTATATTCAGCTATGTCCAGGAAATGCAAACTTCCCCCGCGACACAATCTCACCACCGGAAATGAATAAGTCGTAGAGTCAGCTCTCTTACCGTATGGCGCCCAAAGTTCAACCGCATGACCCAACGCGAGAATCGCCCCGGCAAGTTCCTCCGCGTAAGTGGCTGCACCTCCGCGAAAGGGAGAAAATTCGTGCGTCAGCACAACCGTTTTTGCCGGGGTCATGAAAGCAAATTATCATTTCCCTGCGCGGTCATCATCCTGTAAGCATTTCCGCCCCATCGTCTCATGCACACCACGGCTACCGATAATACCGATTTAGGAGAAGTCCTCCGCCGTTGCAGCCCGGAGACGATAGCGGCGGCGACGCGCTATCGCGAAACATCCAACCCGGGCGAAATTCCCGCCATCGTCTTCGGTCTGATCGATCGCTACCAGCCGGCGACCGCGGCCGTGCAGCTTGCTCAAGCCGACGACAACGCGCGCTTGATCGAAGACCTCGGGCTCGATTCGCTCACGCTCCTCGAAATTGTGATGTCGATCGAAGAAGTGCTGCAAATCCGAATCGCGAATGAAGAGCTGCGCAGTATTCGTACCCTCGGTGAGCTGCACAGATTTCTGGAGGCGAAAATTTCCGGAAACGAATTCGCTGCGAGCGAATCGCCGATGGAAAAGAAGTTCACCCGCGAACAAATTCTGCTCACGCTGCCGCAGCAGCCACCTTTTCTTTTTCTGGATGAGGCAGCGATCAACGGCGACACCGTTACGGCGACTTACACAATCAAAGGCGACGAATTTTTTCTTGAAGGTCATTTCAAGGACGAACCGATTTTCCCGGCCTCGATCGTCTTCGAAGCGATGGGACAGGCTGCTTGTTTCTGGCTGCTGGAACGTTCGGAAAACAACGGTTCCGCAAAAAAAGTTTATTTCGCATCGCTCGACGGCGCGCGTTTTCATCGCAAAACCCGGCCAGGCGATCGCCTGGAATTTGAACAAAAACTGGTGCAGTTGCACGAACCGCTGGCCGTCTTTTCCGGAAAAGTTTCGTGCGGGAACGAGCAGGTGGCGACGATCGAAAAGCTGACGCTCGCCATCGGCGATGAAATCGAGGAAGCGGAAGCATCGCCCCCGCGGGCATGAGACGAGTCGTCATTACCGGGCTTGGTTTCATCACCAGCATCGGGAACAATCGCAGCGAAGTATTGCGCAGCTTACGCGAAGTCCGCACCGGCGTGGAAATTTTTCCGGAGTTCGACGCCGATTCGCCGGTGAAACTGGCGGGAACGATAAAAGATTTTCAATTTCCCAGCACCGATTTCGAAGATTGGGTTTTCCCTGCCGAGTACAAACTTACGCGCGAACAATTGCGGCCGATGACGCCGAATGCGCTCTACGCCTTTTGCGCGATGCAACAGGCGCTGGCCGACGCGCGACTTCCGCCCGAGCTCGTCTCCCATCCGCGCACCGGCATGATGTCGGCTTCTGGCGGTTCGCTCTGGCTGGCGCACGCCAATTTACAAACCCTCGAGACGCGTGGCGTGATGCGTTGCCCTCCGATGAGCATCGTCAACAGCATTCCCGGTTCTCTCTACATCAACCTCGCCGCACTTTTTAAAATCAAAGGCCCGACCCTCGGTTTTTCCAGCGCCTGCTCTTCTTCCGGCCACGCGGCCGGCCACGCTTTTGATCTAATTCGCCACGGGAAACAGGATGTCGTGTTCGTGGTCGGCGCGGAGGATTGCAATAAATTCAGCATTCTCCCTTTTGCCAGCGTGCGTGCTTTGAGTGTGAAAACCGATCCAAATGTCAGCCCGTGTGCGTTCGATCGGAAGCGTGATGGTTTCGTCGGCACCGGCGGCGCGACTGTTCTAGTAATAGAAGAGCGCCAGCAGGCCTTGGCGCGCAAGGCTCCGATTTACGCCGAAGTGCTCGGCTGGGGACAATCTTCCGACGGCTATAATGTGCTCGCGCCCGATCCAACAGGCGACGGCCTGATGCGCGCGATAAACGAAGCGCTGGATGATGCGCAACTGAACAAGAGTGAGATCGATTACATTAATGCGCACGCGCCTTCTACGCAGTTCGGCGACGCCAGCGAGATCGCCGCGATTAAAAAAGTTTTCGCAAACGGCCACGTGCCAAAGGTGAGCAGCACGAAAAGTTTAACTGGGCACGGCCTTTCCCTCGCCGGCGCGATGGAGACGGCATTTTGTTGTCTCGCACTCAAAGAAAAATTCACGCCCGTTTCCGCCCACATCACCGAGCTGGATCCGATGTGTGATGGCGTTCCCGTCGTTACGAAACCGATCGAGGAATTTCCGCGCGTCGCCCTCAATAACTCGAGCGGCTTTGGCGGAACGAATGTCTGCCTCGCGTTACGCGCGGCCTAGCTGCCGAATTCCCCGCGTACAACCGCGAACGCTTCCTCTGCTATCGCCAGCGCCTGTTCGATTTCGGTTTCACCGTGCGCCGCGCTCATGAACCAGTTGTGGTGCGGGTGAAACAAAACTCCGCGCCGGACCGTTTCCGCGCAAAAGCGTTGTTGCCGAAATAAATTCGTTTCGTTGCTGAATCGCATCAACGGCAATGCGGGCGGGCCGGAAGAGCGCACTTGCAGGCCGTGTTGTTGCGCGCGTTCTGCGAGGCCGTTCAACAACAAAGTTCCCATCCGCTGCATCTTCGCGATCGCGTTCTCTCGCTCCAAAACTTGCAGACACGCCAGCGCCGCCGCCATCGGCACGGCGTTATACCAAAAACTTCCGGTGAGAAAAACGCGCGACGCCGCCACCCGCAATTCTTCGCGGCCAAGCGCGGCGGAAATCGGACGACCATTCCCGAGCGCTTTCGAGAAACAGATGATGTCCGGCTCGAAATCGAAATAGCGATGCGACCCGCCGAGGTGAAGACGAAAACCGGCGCGGATATCATCGAGGATGAAAACGATCCGGTTTTCCCGGCAAATTTTTTGCACGCCCTGCAGAAACCCTTCCGCCGGCAGGACCGAGTCTTCAAAGGTTGGATGCAAAAACGGCGTCGTGATCAGCGCCGCCACCTGGTCGCGATGTTGCCGCACCAGTTGCTCAACACTTGTTAGATCGTTCCAGATAAAATCGTGCACGTGCATCCGGTCTTCCTCGATCAATCCTCCGTGCCCCGGCGTGCACCAGGCATGCGAACCGTGGTAACTTTGCTTCGCCCGCAGAATTTTTTTGCGCCGGGTGAATTCGCGCGCCACCTGCACCGCCCAAGTCGTCATGTCCGAACCGTTTTTGCCGAAGACGCACCAGGCGGCGAAATCGACCAGGCTTACCAATCGTTCCGCCAACTCGATCATCACCGGCGTGGGATGATTGAAACAATCGCCCGCCAGGCGCTGGCGTTCCGCCGCTTCCTCGATTTCCGGATGCTGATAGCCGAGCACAACTGGCCCGTAGCCACAGAGAAAATCCAGATATTCATGGCCATCCGCGTCCCAATAGTGGCAGCCTTCCGCTCGGGTGGCGTAATACGGAAACTCCGTCGGCACTAAAACTGCCGGCGCGACGTGCCCGTAAATTCCAGCGGGAATGACGCGGCGCGCGCGCTCGAAAAGCGCCATCGATTTGGGAAATAGCGGTTGGCTCATGCGCGAGATTTTCGGGGCAGACATTGCGCCACACGATCTGCCACCACGCCTAAAATTTCTGCCAGCGGAATCAAACCGCGCACCCGCAGATCGCCCGCGCCCATCGCCGCCAGCTCGTCCAGTTCCCCCCGCAGAGCTGCCAGCGCAGTTGTTTCGTCGCGAAACTCAATCGTCACATCCGGCGAACGCGGCGCGCGGCCGCGGCCGGAAAAAAGACGGCCCGATTTATTTTCGATCCAACCAAAAAGCTCGGTCGCGGGAATGCCAAACTGCGCCAGGCCGCTCGGCGCCGCGCGCAAAATTTCGCGCGTCTCCGGGTCGTGTTCGCTGAGCGATTTCATCGCCGCCATCGCTACGCTCAATAGCAAACGCGGTTGATGCTCGATTTCCTTTTCAAAGAGCGCGCTCACTTTTTGGAAGTGCATAAGAGTCGTTAGGCGAAAAAATCCGCGACCCGGAAACGGTAAGGCCATTTTGTTGCCTTTCATTTGCTGGACGAGATGACGCGGCGACAAAAAGAAAAGCGAAAGCGCGGGCTGGTTCTTTTCGTTCGGCGAAACTAAGATTGCGCCATCGCGAAAATGCATGGTGGCGCGGCCGAGATTGCGCACCGTCACTTCGACCGCGCAATTCCAGCCCGCGACCAGCGCCCGCGCTGGGGCGGAAACCATGGGCAATTCTTCGAACGCTGGCAGCACCGCCTCCAAAAAAAGATGGGCGGCAAGTTGATCGCGCGATTTCGCTTCGCTCACCCGAGACCTTACGCGAGCGCCGCGACTCTCGCCACGATGTCGCGCGGATGCGCGGCTGGTCGCGCGGCCTCCATCTTCTTCCGAATCATTTCCATTTCCGACAAATCTTTTTTCCAATTTGAGACAACTCGCGCGAGTTCCTGCGGCGAATAAATCTGCCGGGCCAGCCGATGTTTGCGGCAAAATTTCACCGTGATCTTTTCCTGCGGCATCGTGCCGCCGAGACAATTCTGCAAAAGCGGACAACCAATCGTGATTGCTTCGCTGGTCATGTTGACGCCGGGGCGAGCGACAACCGCGGACACGCTTCGCAAGAGCGCGGCAATGTTTGTATCCGACGGCATGATCTGAACGCGCGCGCCTTTGTTCTGGCGGCACCATTGCTCGATCTGGGCGCGGATTTGCTGCGAATTGCCACACAGCACTTTGATTTGAAGATCGAGAGGTTTCAGCGCTTCAAGAAATGCGAGATGATTATTGGCGCCCTGGCTGGAGGCGCTCAGGAGCAAAACAAATTCGGCGGGTTCCGATTGTGAGGTAGCTAACGATTGATAGAATTCCGGCCGCAACAAAAATCCGCCGACCCAGGTCCGCTCCGGCGGCATGCCCCAACGAATCGCCGCGTCGCAGGTTTCCGGCGCGGGCCCGATGAAGAGGTCGGCTTTGGGGTTGACCCAGTTGCGGCTGAACCCGTAACC
>DAIOVO010000025.1:27112-35548 GCA_036758965.1 Chthoniobacterales bacterium | reverse complement strand
TTTAAAAAGACGGGGCGACTCGGTTGCAGCAATTGTTATGAGGCTTTCGCGGAATGGCTCGGCTCGCTTTTGAAAGCGATGCACAAAGGCACCGAGCACGTGGGGAAATTGCCAGCGCGAGCGCAGAAGACGATCGAGCTAAGCGATCGAATGAAGAAGCTAAACGAAAATCTGCGCAAGGCGGTCGAGGACGAAAACTACGAATCGGCGGCGTCGTTGCGCGATGAAATCAAACAACTCGAATCTGAGCTAACGAGAGCTGGATGAAATTCCAAAACATAATGGCAAATAGCGGCGAATGGCTGCGCGGCGAAGGCCCGCATCATCAGGTGGTGGTCAGCAGCCGGGTGCGGCTGGCGCGCAATCTGCGCAACCGCGCGTTTCCTGGCTGGGCGAAAAAGGCAGAACGGATGTCCATTCTCGAGCAGATCAAGCCGGAGGTCGAAGCGCTGCCGGAAATGCAGGAATCGTTTTCCGAGCAATTGCAGGATCTCTCCGCGGTTGAGAAACAGGTGCTGGTCGAGCGGCATTTGATCAGCCGCGAGCACGCCGCCAAAAGCGTGGGCAGCGCGGTCGTAATGAATCGCAAACAAACCCTGAGCGTGATGGTGAACGAGGAAGACCATCTGCGCATACAGGCGATTCGCTCCGGTTTGCAATTGCGCCAGGCATTCAAGTTGGTCGATAAAGTCGATAGCGCGCTCGAGAGCAAACTCGACATCGCTTACGATCCGCGCCTCGGTTATCTCACCGCCTGCCCGACCAACGTCGGCACCGGCATGCGCGCGAGCGCGATGTTGCATTTGCCCGGCCTGGTCTTAAGCGAGCTCATTAACCAGGTCATCCAGGCGGTGAACAAAATTGGCCTGGCCGTGCGCGGACTTTATGGCGAAGGCACGGAAGCGATGGGCAACGTTTTCCAAATCTCGAATCAGACCACCCTGGGCGAGAAAGAAGACGAAATCATCTCGCGCCTGACCAAGGTCATCGAAACCATCATCGAAAAAGAACACGACGCGCGGCAAGTCTTGATGCAGAAAAAACCAAATACCCTTTGGGATCAGATCGGTCGCGCATACGGCTTGCTTACTTATGCCCATGCCATGACGTCGAAAGAAGCGCTCAATTTGCTCTCGATCATGAAATTGGGCGTCGATCTCGGCGCGTTCCCGGAAGATAAGCGTCTGCCGATCGATGAACTTTTCATTTCAACCCAGCCGGCGCATTTGCAAAAGAGCACGCAACAGAAGTTGAACGCGGAAGAGCGTGATGATTTTCGGGCGCGAATTATCCGCGAGCGGTTGAAATCGTTCCCTAAACCTGATATGAGTAAAGTGGCGCGGGAGGCGACGGCAGCGACAAATTCCGATCCAAAGAAACATGAATAACTTTACTCCCCGCGCCCAGCAGGTGTTGCAACTTGCGCGCAAGGAAGCCGATCGCTTCAATCATAATTACGTCGGTACCGAACATCTTTTGCTCGGGTTGATCAAGCTGGGGCAGGGCGTGGCGGTCAACGTCCTGCAAAAAATGGGACTCGATCTGGAGACGGTGCGGATGGAAGTGGAGAAGCAGGTCGGCTCCGGGCCGGAAACGAAAATGGTCGGCAACATTCCTTACACGCCGCGCGTGAAAAAAGTGCTCGCGCTCGCAGGAAAGGAAGCCAAGGCGCTCAACCATTCCTACGTCGGCACTGAACACATCTTGTTAGGTCTTTTGCGCGAAGGCGAAGGTGTGGCTGCGCGGGTTTTGAAAAGCCTCGAGATCGATATCGAGCGCACCCGCAATGAAATTTTGAAAGAGCTCGATCCGAATTTCACTCCGCCGGAAGGCGAAGGCGAAACCGAGCCGGGCGCCGTTACGACCGGCAAGAAAGATGTGAAGACACCGGCGTTGCGTGCGTTCGGGCGCGACCTGACCGAACTGGCAAAAAAGAATGACCTCGATCCGGTGATTGGCCGCAAGAACGAAATCGAGCGCGTGATTCAGGTGCTCTGCCGGCGCACGAAAAATAACCCGGTGCTGCTGGGCGAAGCCGGTGTTGGCAAAACCGCCATTGTGGAAGGGTTGGCGCAGGAAATTGCCAGCGGCAATGTGCCGGAACTTTTGCGCGACAAAAAAGTCGTCACGCTCGATCTCGCGCTCATGGTCGCGGGCACGAAATATCGCGGGCAGTTTGAGGAACGCATCAAAGCGGTGATGGACGAAATTCGTCGCAGCAAAACCGTCATCCTATTCATCGACGAATTGCACACCATCGTCGGCGCCGGCTCGGCCGAAGGCGCGATGGACGCTTCTAATATAATAAAGCCCGCGCTAAGTCGCGGCGAGTTGCAGTGCGTGGGCGCCACAACGTTGAACGAATATCGAAAATACATCGAGAAAGACGCCGCGCTCGAGCGCCGCTTTCAAACCGTGAAAGTAGAAGCGCCTAACGTGGACGAAGCGATTCAGATTTTGAAAGGATTGCGCCCGAAATACGAAGCGCATCACAAGGCGACGCTGACCGACGAAGCGCTCGAAACTGCAGTGAAACTTGCCGAGCGTTATATCACCGGACGTTTTCTGCCGGATAAAGCGATCGACGTTATGGACGAAGCCGGCGCGCGCGCTCGTATCAACGCCATGACCCGGCCGCCGGACGTGAAGGAGATTGAGAAAGAAATCGAGGTCATCCGCGGGGAAAAAGAAGCGGCGATCAAGGCGCAGGATTTCGAAATGGCCGCCGGTCTGCGCGACAAGGAAAAGCAGACCAAGGAAAAACTCGAGACCATTTTAACTCGCTGGCGCGAAGAACGCGAGGAGCGCCAGGTGATGGTAACCGCCGACGACATGATGTCGGTGGTTTCCAAAGTGACCGGTGTGCCGTTACAGCGGATGGAGCAAAAGGAAACGGAAAAACTTTTGCAAATGGAAGGCGAGCTGCGCCACAAAGTCGTTGGCCAGGATGAAGCGGTTATCGCGATTTCAAAAGCGCTGCGCCGTTCCCGCGCCGACCTGAAAGACCCGCGTCGCCCGATCGGTTCCTTCATTTTCCTCGGGCCAACCGGCGTCGGAAAAACTTTTCTCGCGCAAACTTTGGCGGAGTTCATGTTCGGCGATCGCGACGCGTTGATTCAAATCGACATGTCGGAGTACATGGAAAAATTCACCGCCTCGCGACTGATTGGTTCGCCCCCCGGCTATGTCGGCTACGAAGAAGGCGGGCAACTTTCCGAAGCGGTCCGGCGCCGTCCGTATTCCGTGGTGCTCTTCGACGAAATCGAAAAAGCGCACCCCGACGTGATGCATTTGCTCCTGCAAATTCTGGAAGATGGCAAAGTGACTGACTCGCTCGGGCGCAAAATCGATTTCCGCAACACCATCATCATCATGACTTCAAATGTCGGCGCGGAAATTTTGCGCCGCGGCACGACCATGGGATTCGGCGCAACCAAGCCGCTGGGCGAACATGAGTTCGAAGCGATGCGCGACCGCTTGCTCGAGGAAGCGAAAAAAGTTTTCAAACCGGAATTCATTAACCGTCTCGACGATATCATCGTCTTCCATCAGTTGAACAAAACCGACCTCATGCAGATCGTCGAGCTGGAGACGGCGAAAGTGTTGAAGCGCGTAAAAGCGAAAGATGTCCACATCGAGCTCGATCCGAGCGCGAAAGAATTGCTGATCGAAAAAGGCTATGATCCGCAATACGGCGCGCGTCCGATGCGCCGCGCGGTTGAGCGTTACCTGGAAGACCCGTTCGCGGAAGAACTCTTGCGCGGTAACGTCAAAGCCGGCGACACCATCCATGTCGTCGCCGAAAACGGGAAACTGATCTTCCGCGCAGTCGAGCCAAGCATCGCGCCGGCCAGCGCAAGCTAGTCGCTGCGTTGGTAGCGGCCGTCCGCCTCGCTCGCGAAGACTTTCGGAGTCCTCGGCGGCAGAGGAAGCCGTCGTAGCGTCCGGCGTCTCTGTTTGTAGCGTCCGCTGTCTCAGCGGAAAGCCGGGAACTTCAGGGCAGACGAAAGCGCGCTGGGTTCTTCTCCCGCAACCGCTTCTCCGGCGAGTCGAACTCGCGCATATAACGTTCGCGCGTCGGAGCGAATTGCCGCATCGCCTCAGCCCACGACATCTCCGATGGCCAATGCTCCACTTGTCGTGCAGTGAACACCGGCAGATTCAGATCGATCGCCAAGGGAGAATCATTATCTTTCACGGAAACCTTTAATTTTTCGCAACGCCTCCTCGCCACCATAACGCAAAATGAGCGCGCGAAAAGCTTCCTCATCCGGATCGAGCGAACAGATGCGCACAATCTGACGAATGTCTTCCGAATCCACCCTCCGGCTTACTACGAGTCGGGCTCATCGCGGCGTGAAGTTTCAAGGCCACGAGATACTCGGGCCACGGCAAAAGGACGCGCTCGCCAGCCAGCTCCATCTCCGTTGCGTTTTCGATCAGCTTTTTCCAGGTCGCCTGCTCGACGAACATGAGATCTACAGGCGCGGCATCCTTGTTGGGCGGCTCGAATTGCGCAAACGCTTCAACACCATGGAAAAGCCGGTAGCCGAGTTCGCGCAACAGATCGAGCCAGGCCGAACGCCCTTTTCTGTGTTTCTGGTTTCCTGATTCGTTCAGGCACACGCGCAGGGGTGGGCTTCGGCGTAGCCTTTTTCTTCAGGCGTTCGATGGTGACGTGGGTTTACCTACCCGCGCGGCTCGAGGCGTTTGAGGCCGGGGAATTGATCGAAGTCGCGATCGAAGGATGCGATGGCGATGGATTCGGCCCCGGCAACCGCGGCGTGGTAGGCGTCCACGAAGTTTACTTTGGTTTGCGCATAATTTCGCAGGGCGTCGCGCACGATGTTCTGGTTGCGAACTTCGACGCCGCTGGAGGCGATTACGCCACGGAGGGCGACTGCGATGGCTTTTCGGTCAAGGGAATAAAATGATTGCAGCACCCAGGCGGCTTCGGCCACGGCGAGATTGGTAAGAAGGAGGGTGACTTCGCCGCGGGCGGCGCGCGCGAATAAGTTTCGGCTGCGGGGTGAATGGGTGGGATGATCGCCCGTGAGGAAGCGAATGATGATGTTGGTGTCCAGAAGAAGTCTCACTTTCTCATACGCCCTTTTTTTTCCAGCGCCGGACGAGATCTCGTGTGACCGCGGCGCGCATTTGGGCCTTGGTAGGTGGAGGACCTTTGCGCCGAAGCTTCGGCTTCAGGCTCGCGTAGAGCTCAAGAACCGTCGGCGCCGGTTTGATCGCCACTTTGCCGTCATCCACTTCGTAAAGGATGCGGTCGTTCTGGCGCAGGCCGAGCACGCGGCGAATTTCCCTGGGGATGGTGGTTTGCCCCTTACTGGTTAGCGTGGAATAAGGCACGGATGCGATTTCCTTACCAAAGGAATATTGCCTTACTTTTTCTCAAAAGCAATGTTGAATACATGAAAATGCGGAGTGCGGATCGCGGAACTGAGGATGCGGAGCTTGGAGTGGAGAATTCGGATTGTGGAACGGCTTATCCGTTTCTGTGTTTCTGGTTTCCTGATTCGTTCAGACTCACGCGCGCGGGTGGGCTTCGGCGTAGGCTTTTTTCAGGCGTTCGATGGTGACGTGGGTGTAGATTTGGGTGGTGGAGAGGCTGGCGTGGCCTAACAAGGCCTGGACGCTGCGCAGGTCGGCGCCGCGGTCGAGCAGGTGGGTGGCGAAGCTGTGACGGAGTTTGTGGGGACTGATATTTATCGGGATGCTGGTGTGGCGCTGGTAACGGCGGAGAATGAGCCAGATGGAACGGACGCTGATGCGGCGGCGCTGTTTGTTGATGAACAATTGGCCGCTGTGAACTTTGGCGGCGGTGCGATAACGCTGGATGACTTCGAGCGCGGGCAGGCCGACCGGACTGACGCGCTCTTTTTTCCCTTTGCCGAAAACGCGCACCGATTCGGTGTAGAGATCGACGTCGGCGACATCGAGCGCGGCTAGCTCGCTTAAACGCAGGCCGCTGGAGTAGAAGAGTTCGAGAATGGCGGCGTCGCGCAAAGGCATCCATTTGGGCGCGGCGGATTGTTTGGGCGTGCGCAAGGGCGCGGAGAGAAGTTCGTCGATCTGCGCACGGGTGAGCACGACCGGGAGTTTCTTTTGCAGCTTGGGCAGTTGCAGGCCAGCCGTGGGATCGTGCGCGAGATTTTTTCGGGCGCGCAAAAATTTATAGAAAGTGCGCAGGGCGGAAAATTGCAGGCGAATGTAACTGCGCGCGGCTTTCTCTTTCATGACATGAAAAAGGTAATCGCGGAAATCTTCCGGGCTGCATTTCGCCCATGATTTGGATTTGAGGTGCTGGCGAATTTTCGCGAGCACGCGGCGGTAAGCGAGCAGGGTGCGGGCGGAGGCGTTGCGTTCGACCGCGAGGAAACGCAGAAATTCGTCCACTAACGAATCGTGGACAATTTTTTCAGAGGCTCGGTTTTTCGATGTAATAGCGGCCGACCTGCGCCTGGGCGCGGCTGGAAAATTGGCTGGCGAAAATGGGCGGCGGATTGGTGGAGATCAATTGATAATTCTTCAACACGAACTCGGGATAGACGGTGTTGCTGGCCGGTTCGTAAACACGGTCGCCGCTGAAGTAGCCGTAGAGTTTGTATTCGTAATTGTTGTCGCTGCCGAAATCCAACCGCTCGCGGTCGGGCGCGAGTTTTTGGTTCTCGTTTAACATGACCAGCTTCGATTCGCTCCAGGATTGACCGGGCTTGCGGACGTAACCCCAGAATTTGAAATCGGCTTTATAATAACGGCGACCGATGAGGTAATCGCCGGGCGCTTCGGCGGCATACTTCTGCGCCATGTCGATTTTCGCCTGCTGAATTCCCTGCGGCACGGTCTCGCAACCGGCAAGAAAACAGACGAGCGCCAGGGCAATGCCGGAAGAAAACGAACGGATCATGCCGATTTCTTAACCAAGGCGACGCGCAAAGCAATTCCACATTTCACTTCCACGTTTGCAAACGGCTTCGTAGAATCGCCGCTGATGATCGAGCTGGAAGTGTATGCGGCGGGTTTACGCGAGCTGGATAAAATCCTGGAGCTGGATCGCGAGCTCGAGACGGTCGCGGGGATGCACTACAAGGTGGATCGCAATCACGACCTGGTTTATCTCCAGATGGAAGAAGCGGTCATCACGCTACCGGAGTTGCGTTCGATGTTTCGCCGGATCGGGCTGGAGCCGCGGTTCATCGGCGCGATTCCGGACGAATTGCGCTCGAAAAATCGCACGCAGCCGCTCGCGAGCTGAGCGATTCCGAACGAGACTCGCGCCTGCATGCTGTCGAGTTTTTTCATCGCACTGGGTGCGCCGCTGGTGCGCTTCGTCGTTTACCTGGGCGAATTGCTCTTGCTCGCAACCGACACGTTTCGCTCGCTTTTTACCCATCGTTTTCGCTGGCGATTATTTCTGCGCCAGATGGTGGAGATCGGGTTGCTTTCGCAAGTGGTGGTGATCGTGACCGGGAGTTTTACCGGCGCGGTTTTCGCGGCCCAGACGCATTTTCAATTTAACAAAATCGGGATGGGCTCGGCCGTGGGGGCGGTGGTGTCGGTGGCGATTTGTCGCGAGCTCGGGCCGGTATTGACGGCGTTGATGGTGAGCGGGCGAGTGGGCGCGGCGATGTCGGCGGAAATCGGCACGATGAAGGTAACGGAGCAAATCGATGCGTTGCGAGCGCTGGCGGTTTATCCGCTGGATTATCTGGTGGTGCCGCGCGTGCTGGCGATGGTGATCTCGATGCCGTTGTTAACGGCGGAGTGCATCGGGTTCGGAATTCTGGCCGGCTATTTCATCGCCATTACCGCGCTGGATGTGAATGGAACTTATTATCTGGCGAACATGGTGCGCTGGACGCGGATGCGGGATTTGATCATGGGCATGTCGAAAGCGTTTGTGTTCGGTTTGCTGATTGTGATGATCTGTTGCCATAAGGGTTTAACGACGCGGGAGGGCGCAGTCGGCGTTGGCCGGGCAACGACGGAAGCGGTGGTGATTTCGTCGCTGGCGGTGTTGATCTCGAATTTTTTCCTGACGATGACGCTGAATATTGTGTATCCGGCGGGGTATCAGTGATGATTGGTGAAAGGTGTAGGGCCAGAAGTGAAAGGTGAGAGGTGAATGGTGATCAGTGAGAGGTGAGATGAGTTTTCTGGCAAAATGATCGGCGCGACGGGAGCGGCGGCTCTCAACTCTCAACCACAAGCTAACGACTCTTCAGCAATGATCGGGGTGCGCGATTTGCGCAAGGCGCTCGCTGATCAGGAAATTTTGCGCGGCGTGGAACTGGATGTGGCGGTGGGCGAGACGCTGGTGGGGGTGGGCCTGATCTTCGGGCTGTTCACCGGGATCGCCGCCTTCTCGGGCGGCTTGATGAACGCGAACTACCTGCTCGCGGGGACGGTGAGCACGAACCC
>DAIOVO010000025.1:25508-27102 GCA_036758965.1 Chthoniobacterales bacterium | reverse complement strand
CGGCGGGGGAAAGTCGGTGCTGCTCAAGAATCTCATCGGGCTGATGCAACCGGATGCGGGCGAGATTTGGGTGAATGGCCGCAACATCGTGGGATTGCACGAGCGGGCGTTGCGCGCGATTCGCGAGCAGATTGGCATTTTGTTTCAAAGCGGCGCGCTCTTTGATTCGATGACGGTGGAAGAAAACATCGCGTTTCCGTTATTCGAAGCCGGGATGCGCGATGAAAATGCGATTCGTGCGCGGGTGAATGAAGTGCTGGAAGTGATGGAGCTGGAAGGCGAGAACGCGAAGATGCCGGAGAATTTGAGCGGCGGAATGCGCAAACGCGTCGGGCTGGCGCGCGCGATTATTCGGCAACCATCGTGTGTGCTCTACGATGAACCGACTTCCGGACTCGACCCGGTGGTTTCCGATAGCATCAACCGGTTGATCCGGCGATTGCAGGAGCGATTCGGGATGACGAGCATCGTGGTGACGCACGACATGAAAAGTGCGGCGGCAGTGGGTGATCACATTGCCTATTTGCACGAGGGACGAATTTATTTTTATGGAACGCCGGAGGAATTGACGCGTTGTGATGACCCGCTGATTCAGGATTTTTTGCAGGGACGATCGAGGTAGGTTTTTGTAGGGGCCGTCCGTCCCCGGCGGCAGAAAGTGAGCGGTTTGCCGCCGGGGACGGACGGCCCCTACAACGGCGACTGAATTTAAGCGAGAGCTTAAAGGTGGCATGGCGGGTTCCTTCGACTCCGCTTCGCTGCGCTCAGGATGACGGAGCCAGACGCACTCCTTGACTTTGCGCGCGGCGGAATCGACATCAGTTTTACTACGGCATGAATCGCGAACGGGGACTGGAACTCAAAGTTGGGATTTTTGTTTTCATCGGGCTGATGATGGTCTGCGCGTTTGTTTTTGAATTCGGCCGGGTCGGCGAAGGTTTCAAAACTTATTACGATCTCACGATTCGCTTCAAAGATGCGAGTGGTCTGTTGAAAGGGTCGGATGTTTTGTTTAGCGGCGCGAAAATCGGCCGTGTCGCCGGTCCGCCGCGGCTGATGCGCGAAGGGGGCGGGGTGGCGGTGCCGTTGCGGATTTACGATTACGTGAAGATTCCTGTTGGAAGCAAGTTCAGCGTCGGGAGCTCGGGTTTGCTCGGCGATCGATTCGTCACCGTGGCGATGCCGACGGGAGTAGCGAAAGAGTTTGTCCCGAAAAATTCTGTGCTCGACGGCGCGCGCGAAACGGGAATCGACGATCTGACGAAGGAGGGAAGCGCGCTGGTGGCTGATTTGCGCACGACGGTGCAGAATATTAACGGGACCGTGGGCCGCTTGAATACTGAAGCGCTTTCGCCGGAGACGCTCAAGAATCTGCGGTCGAGTGTGGCTCATTTAAACGAAACGACGACGTCGCTGGCCGCGTCTTCAAAAAAATTGGATGGCGTGCTTGGGACGGCGGGGGACGCGATGGGATCGATCAAAAAAGATGCGGACGATTTGGAGGGAACAATCGGTGAAGCGAAAAAAACATTTTCGACTGCGACCCAACTGGTGCGCGAAGCGGGCAATGGGAAAGGTTTGCTGCCGGCTTTGA
>DAIOVO010000025.1:4866-25476 GCA_036758965.1 Chthoniobacterales bacterium | reverse complement strand
GTATCCAATTTGCGGCAGCACGGCATTTTGTTTTACCGCGATTCCGCCGCCAAAACTCAACCGCCGCCGCCGGCGCCGCGCCGGAGAACCGAGCGATGACTCCCCTGCGCACGGTCAATTTACTGCGCGTCTTGTTCGTGACGTTTTGCGCGGCCATCGGCGCGCTGATTTTTTCCGAGCTGCAGGGAAACACCATCACGGGTCTGCTGGTCGGGCTTGTCGCGGGATTGGTAATCGTCTTGATCGATCGTCTGCTCCAGGGAATTACCCTGCGCGCATTTTCCTCGGCGACGTTTGGTCTGTTGCTTGGATTAATTTTTGCGACCTTGCTGCGCGAATCCGACATTCTGCGATTCCAGCCGGAATCGACGCAATGGATCATTCGCCTCATTGTCTACGTCGTCTTCGGATACCTTGGGATGATGCTGGCGATGCGGAGTAATCGCGATGAATTTTCGCTCATCATTCCTTATGTCCGCTTCGCGCGGGAACGGACCGAGCGCGAGCCGCTGGTGCTGGATACGAGCGCGATCATCGATGGGCGAATCGCGGATTTGTGCACCACGGGATTTTTGAGCCGGGCGCTGATCGTGCCGAGCTATGTGTTAAGCGAATTGCAGGCGCTCTCGGATTCGCGCGAGCCAATCAAACGCGAGCGCGGCCGGCGCGGGCTGGATATTTTAAATCAACTGCGCCGCTCGCGGGAAGTCGAGCTAACGATTCATGAAAGCGAAGGCGGCGACGGTGGGGTGGACGAGCAATTGGTGCGGACGACAAAACTTTTGCAAGCGCGGTTGCTAACAAATGATAGCGCGCTCTCGCAGATCGCGCGTTTGCAACAGGTGCCGGCGTTGAATTTGAATGATCTCTCGCGCGCGTTGCGGCCGAGTGTTCTGGCCGGCGACGAAATGGAACTCCAGCTAATCAAAGAAGGGCGCGACGCGCACCAGGCGGTCGGGTATTTGCCGGATGGGACGATGATTGTAGTAAATCAGGCGCGCACGCTCATCGGCAGCAACGCGAAAATTGTTGTCTCCAGTTCGTTGCAAACGGCCGCTGGTCGGCTGATTTTTGCCGAGCTGAAGAACGGCGCCGCTGGAACGGCGGCTGGCTAAAGCGCTGGATTCCAGAGAATCTTCCGCCAACCTTCCAACTATGCGTGAGGTGGGGATTCACCGCGTTGTCTGAAGTATTCAGCCAAAAATACCAGGTCGGCGGCATCTTTCGCCCGGTGCGTCGGTTTTTTTGTCCGCCACAACAGTCGCGCCGAAGCAAAGGGAATCGGCACACCCTGCACTTCGCGAACGATTACCTCCTTCGCTGCCTCCGCATAGTCAATCCCGCACGCTGATTTCATCAGATCGACCACAACCTCGTCGCAAACGCGCACCACGTTGTATTGAGAAACTTCTCCCGGCTGCAACTCGCGCACCGCCTTGTCGGATAGAATTTCGAGTCCCTTATAGACGAGCGCTTCATTTTCCAGCGCCGTATCAATGAGTAAATCAATATCGCCTGTTACCCTGGGATAGAAACCGTAGATGACGGCGAAGCCGCCAATCACCACGTAACGCGCGCCCAGTTCATTTAAGCGCCGGCAAATGGCAACCAGGTCGCTTTCTTCCGGCGCGCGGGGAACTAGCTCGCCAGGGCTTGGCGCACCATCATCTTCGTCAGCCATTGATCAGCTTCTTCGTGGGTGTGGAAGCGAAATACGCCTCGAGGACAAATGCCGCGATGCTGCGATCGCGCAACGTCGTTAGCGAGACGCTGCAAGCCGGCGGCGTATTGTTGTGGATCTACATTGCGACGACGACCAACCGTCTTTCCGATTTTCTCTTCCACGTTAACGACCGGTCCCATCCAATTGGAAGTTCGCATAATCCGAGCGTTCAGCCAAGCACGTTAGAGCTGGCTCTCGCAGCGCGGCATCCTTAGAGGGCACGAGTCATCCCTGCCGGCATTGATAGTCCGACCGCGGCGCGGACGCGTTCCATTACTGGAGCGGCGATTTTGTTGGCCCGTTCAGCGCCACGCCGGAGAACTTCATCAATGTAGTTTTTGTCGCGCAGGATTTCTTCGCGGCGCGTGCGCATTGGAGCAAAAAATTCCCACAGTTTCTCGAAGAGTTGCTTTTTGAAATCGCCGTAGCCGATTCCGCCTTTGCGAAACTGCGCGCGCACTTCCTCGACTTCCTCCTGCGTAACGAAAAGTGAGTAGAGCTGAATGATGGTCGAAGTCTCGGGATTTTTGGGGGCATCGACGGCGGCGGAATCGGTCACGATATTCATGACGCGTTTCCGCATCTCTTTTTCGTCGCTGAAAATGTCGATCGTGTTGCCGTAGCTCTTGCTCATCTTTTGTCCGTCGATACCCGGCACTACTTCGGTTTGCGCGTGAATGCGCGGCTCTGGCATTTTTAAGATCGGACCAAAGGTTTCGTTTATTCGGGTACCGATATCGCGTGTAATTTCGAGGTGTTGTTTCTGATCTTTTCCCACCGGCACAATGTCGGAATCGTAAATGAGAATGTCGGCTGCCATGAGGACGGGATAAGTGAAGAGGCCGGCGGAAGAGGATGCGCCTCGCGCAATTTTATCCTTATAAGAGTGCGCCAATTCCAGGCGCGACTTTGGCGTGACAGTCGAGAGAATCCAGGCCAGCTCTGTCACTTGTGGGACATCGCTTTGTAGAAAAAGGGAGGCCTTTCCCGGGTCGAGTCCACAGGCGAGGAAATCGAGCGCCACGCGCCGGCTATTTTCGCGCAAGGCCTGCGGGTCGCGCAGGCTGGTGAGAGCGTGATAATTGGCGATGAAATAGAGCGCTTCGCCCTCGTTTTGCAGGGAAATCGCGGGCCGCATCATGCCGAAATAATTTCCGATATGAAGGATGCCGCTTGGCTGGATGCCGGAGAGGATACGCATACGAAGGAGAGGATTTACTGGATTCTGCGGAATGCAATCCTGCTGTTTGTAGAGGTTGATTAGAATCAGCCACGAGGGTTCAACGTCGTACCCGCTTACATTTTAGTCGAGAGGCATAACTATCGAATTACTAGAATGTTACGAATTAGTCAATACGAGACGCGCGCAAAATTTGTCGGGTTAACTTACAAATTGTTTCATTCCAGAGAATCGAAGCAATTATGGATCCTATAAATCGCTAAATCGATAAACCATTGATTACTAAACAGATAGGCTTTAGAGCAACGCCAATCCGGCAATTTATTTTTTGCGTGGCACCGGGTTTGCTATCTCAGGGCAGCGTAAGATAAACACAAAACAAAAACAATCCCGCCTAAACAAATATGAAATCACTTAAACTATCACTGCTCGCGCTGGTGGCCGCTTCGTTCACCTGCGCAGCTTTTGCCGTCACTTCGGACAATTTGGCCGATTTGATTGCAACTCACGGTTCGCTATCAATAGGGGACAAAACCTATAGCAACTTCGGTTTGTCCACCTCCGGCATTACCGTGGACGCAAGCAATATTAATGTTATTGCCAAGCCCGTGGATTCCTTTGGAGTCTATTATCTGGATTTCCAGACTTTCAACGAAATTGCCCTAGTTGGGGCAGGTAATGCAGATTTGCTCTTGTCGTATACAGTTACCGCGAGTGGCGGCAATGCGCCCGCGATCCCGTCAACGCCGCAGTTACCGCGAGTGGCGGGTTAATCTCGATGATCGATCAGTTTTACGCGGGTTCTGGCCGTGATGGCTCCCGGCTGTCAATCGATGAAACCGCGATAGGAGGCAATGCTGGGGCGACAAGCCACTTGGATGAGACCCCCGACGGTCACTTCGACCTCGTAGGCCCGAACCTCATTTTGAGAACCGGCTCAACGCCTAACCCGCAACAGACCATCGATGTAACCAAAGATATCCGTCTGTTTGGGGTGACCGGTGGTTTGATCTCGGTCTCGGACATTCAGCAATCCTTCCATCAAGTGCCGGACGCCGGCTTCACGGCCTCGCTGCTCGGCATGGGTCTGCTTGGCCTGGCAGTGCTGCGCCGCAAGCTGAACGCTTAGGAACTTACCCCTCCCTAGAATCCGAGAGGCAGGACGCGAAAGTGTCCTGCCTCTTTGCTTTTATGTCGTATTGGCTTACAACGGAGCCAGGATCGTTCTATGTTGTTGCAAAAGAATACATTGCATTACGTATGGGCCGAAAAATGAGCGGGTGAGAGAAGGGTAGCGTCGGCGATTCTTACAATTCTCACAATTTCGGATTTCTCAACTCAGTAAGATTTATAAATGCAAATCCTTTATTAAGAATGGCTTGTATCAATGTCAAAAAAGTTGGCATCGGACATGCTAAGTTTTGCAAACAGGAACCTCAAAATATATGACAAAAAAAATTACTCTTCTCTTAGTGGCGGTGGCCGGTGCCTTCGCCTTAACCGCAAATGCCGTCCCAGTTCATTTTACCTTCCAGGAAAACGGAAGTAATATTGCACTTGGCACCTCCAGCACCTTCAACAACAGCGGTTTTGCTTTAACCGCGTATGGATTTACTACTGCAGGTGATCCCACTGCCCTGTATGCTAAAGACTTAGGCGGCAATGAAGTCGGATTAGGCATTGCCAGTGACTCGGATCATGAAATCAACACCACGAGTTTTATCCAGCTCTTGGTTCCAACGTCACCGCCGTCCAATTTCGACCTCGTCCTTTCGGGGAGCGTGCAGAGCGGGGAATCGTTTAATGTTTTCTTCAGTAGTGTATTAGGAACCCTCGGAGTAGTTCCAATTGGCACGCTCAACTCGGATGGTTCTCTTGTAATCGGGCCCGCTTTCCAAAATGGCTATATCGGCATCACAGCCGGGAGCGGTAACGTTCTCCTAGCAGGCGCTGATTTTTCACCGCGCGCCGTGCCGGATGCCGGTTTCACTGCTTCGTTGCTCGGACTGGGTCTTGTTGGCCTGGCTGTGTTGCGCCGCAAGCTGAACGTTTAATCAATTTCCATCCCTGGAATCCGAGAGGCAGGACGCGAAAGTGTCCTGCCTCTTTTGCTTTTCGGAATCCGGCTTCTTTTCTTGCAGGCAGCGCGAGCGGAATCGCCTGAGCACGTGGAGATATTCGTTTCGTTCTCTTGGCGGGCAGCGCGTTGTAACCACGGCGCCGAGGTTCGACGGTGGTTTCTGGCGCCTCGACGCGGCTACATTTGGGCGTGTTGCGGGCGGCGTGTTGTAACCACGGCGCTGTGTCGCCGTTTTTTCTGATGCCTCGACATCGCGAGGCAGCTACACGAGCGCTCAGGATATTCGGCAGCGATCTCTAAAGAAAAGGACACCCACATCCCTGTCCCACATCGCTCGCGCGAAAGTTTTGTGAGAATTTTCTTTTCACTCCGGCTGGGATGAGACGAAAAGTAAATGACGCAGCGCGCGTTTTGCGACGCCGGTTATGGACGACGAACTTTCACAGTTAAAAAAAGAGGTAGATCGATTGCGTGCCGATCTGGATCACCTTTTGCGCGCTCTCGGCCAGGAGGAAATTTTGCCCGAGCAACCGCGCTCGCCCTACCTGCTGCTGGAGGCGGAATTAATTTCAATCCGGCATCGCGAGGACCACATTCCCATCGTCCTCAAAGCGCAGCAGGGGCACGCCAGTATTTCCTTTAACGATAACGAAGGCCGTGCCCGTGGCCTTTTCCAAATCGATGATGACGGCAGCGCCCGTTTCGAGATTTGGAACAAGGAGCAGCAACTGGTGGTTTCCATCGGCGAAACCAAAGACGGCGCGGGCGAAATTTACGTGGCCTCGCGGGATGGCAAGCCGCGTGCGGGAATGAAAGTGCAGGAAGTAGGCGGCATTGTGAGCGCGCAAAATTCTCAGGGGCAACCGATGGCGCTTCTCGTGGGCAAAGACGAAGGAGGCGCGGTAATCGTGACTGGCGCCGATGGCAAACCGCTGGCCGAGATCGGCGTCAATGGCGATTGCGGGGTTGTGACAATCAAGAGAGTGGGGGGCGGAAAAGTCGCCTACATTACCGGCGACAAAGTCGGCGGCGGCCTGGCAATTTGTAACGACCACGGCGACCCGGCCGCGACGCTGACCGGCAGCGAGAGCGGCGGCGCGCTGGTGTTTTTCGACGACATCGGAACAGCGATCAGTTCGCTGCCGGGAAAATTAAGTTCGCTCCGCGGCTTCGTCGCCAGCCGCAAACGCGGGGACGCTCAGCCGGAAAAAGAAGAAGCCGAGTAACGCCTCCGGGAGGACGGATTTTCAATCCGTCATGCCAGGTTACAAACCCGGCCTCCGACAGCCAGTCTAGATCTTGTTAGCCGACATTTTCGCCGGCGTTCTTCAATGATGGCGCGCCATCACGCCGAACATCGCCAGAATCGGCCAAAGCATCGCCAGCAGAACGATCAGGCCAAAGAGAATATATTCCGGATAGGCTTCCCGTTTTGTTTCCGGACAAAAAACTGCCGTGGACAATTTGCGAAAGGAGCGAAGTTCCGAGGCTACTTCCGCGTTCGCCTTTTCTTTCTGCGTATGGCCTGCCTTTTCTTTCTCCGTCGGCGGCTCTAGCTCGATTAGTGGAAAAATATCACGACCCGGAAGATGAAGTTCCTCCAGGACGTGCGTCGGCGCGACCATCGTCTCAGCAGTGTGGCGCTCGATTTTCTGGGACAAAATTCCCGGAGCAACACTGTGGCCGAGGTGGTCCTGCCGGGATTGAAAACCGCAATCTTGCAGCCATTCTTCCTGCGCCTTTGTTCCGGAGGGTGTGGGTGGAGCTTTCATCGCTCTTTTCCAAAGCGATTCCCATGCCGTGAAGGGGCGGTGTTAGCGTTGAACGTTGAAGCGTTGAAGCGTTGAAGCGTTGAAGCGATGAAGCGAAGCGATGAGTTCTTAACCGTTTCAACCCTTTAACGCTTTAACGCTTTAACTATTTTTCGAGAGTCGTTAAAACATCCGCGCCATGTCCGTCGCCTCGCCCCCTGTCTCCGTCGTCACCGGCGGCGCCGGTTTTCTCGGCTCACATTTGACCGATCGCCTGCTGGCGGAAGGCCATCGCGTGATTGCGATTGATAACCTCATCACCGGCAACCAGGCCAATATCGGACACCTCGCCGGCAATCCCGATTATCACTTTATTCGTCACAACGTTTCCAATTTTATTTTTTTGCCGGAATCCAAGGTCGATTTTGTTTTCCATTTCGCGTCGCCGGCCAGCCCGATCGATTATCTCGAGCTGCCCATTCCCACTTTGAAAGTCGGCGCGCTCGGCACACACAACGCGCTCGGTCTGGCCAAACACAAAAACGCCACCTTCATCCTCGCGTCCACCAGCGAATGCTACGGCGATCCGCTGGTTCACCCGCAGAAGGAAGATTACTGGGGCAACGTTAATCCCATCGGGCCGCGCGGCGTTTACGATGAGGCCAAACGTTTCGCTGAAGCAATGACGATGGCCTACCACCGCTATCACAAACTCGACACAAAAATCGTCCGCATCTTCAACACCTACGGCCCGCGAATGCGCCTGCGCGACGGCCGCGTTGTGCCCGCCATCATCGGCCAGGCGCTGGCTGGAAAACCATTGACCGTTTTCGGCGACGGCACGCAGACGCGCTCGTTCTGCTATGTGAGCGATTTAATCGAAGGAATTTTCCGGCTCGCCATGAGCGATTTTCACGAGCCAGTCAACATCGGCAATCCGCGCGAGATGACGATCCAACAGTTCGCGGAAGAGATTAAAAAAATTGTCGGCGCCAAATCCGAGATCGAGTACAAACCGCTGCCGGTGGACGACCCGAAAGTGCGCCAGCCCGACATCACGCGCGCAAAAAAAGTCCTCGGATGGGAGCCGAAGATCGATTTCGATGAAGGGATTCGCCGCACGATCGATTACTTCAAACAAAATCTGGAACTCGTTAGCAAAACTCTTCCCTCATGAAAAAACTCCTGCTCGCTCTCTGTCTCCTTTTTCCAGCCGTGCTTTGGGCGCAAACGCGCGCGCTCGAATTCCAGATTTTGAAAATTGCGCCCAATTTTATTTCATCGCCGCAGTTTACCTACACGGGCGCGGAGCAATTCCAGGCCGATCAGCGCGAACGCTGGCTGGAACTGGAAGTGCAGTTGGCGGCCACTCCGGAATACACCGACGAGCTGACGGTAAAATATTTCATTCTTTTCAACGGCAAATTGCTCACCGGCGAAGTGACGCACACGAACATCCCGGCCGGACGCGACAATCGCTCCGTCATGTACATCACGCCCAAGACGCTGCAGCGCTTGATGCTGGGCCGCCCCATCACCAACAACGCGCTCCAAAACGCCGCTGTCCAACTCGTGCAACAGGGCGCCATTAAAGATGAACTGAGTTTGTCGCGCGCGCCCGCGCAATGGTATTCCACTTTGCCGCAGGTGAACGGTTTGGTTTTGAACAAGAACGAAACGCCTTTTTCCCCGCTTTATTGGGATCGTTACCTGCAAATAAAATTACCGCGCTAAATCGATGGCAGCCCCCAATCGACTGCTCACCGTCAATCTTGGATCACAGGCGATTTCCATCGCCGATTTCCGCCCGCAAAGCGACGGCGGTCTGATTTTGCGTGGCTGGATTCGCCGCGAGGTCGTGCCCGATAATCCGCTCGACCCCATTCGCCCGCAGCAAATCACCAGCGTGTTGCAGGAAATGCTGCACGAGCTGGGCCTTAAAACCTGCCGCGTCAATTACGCCATCTCCGCGCAATCGGTTTTCACCCGCTTCGTAAAATTGCCGGCGGTGGAAGAAGAAAAAATCGAGCGCATCATCACTTTCGAGGCGCAGCAGAATGTTCCGTTCCCGATCGATGAAGTGATTTGGGATTACCAATTGGTCGGCGGCGGAACGGAGGAGCAACTGCAGGTCGTCCTCGTCGCGATCAAAGCCGATTTGCTCGAGGAAATAAACGCCGCGGTCGAAGCTGCTGGCTTGCGTCCGGTCGTAATCGGGGTGGCGACGATGGGGCTCTACAATGCCTTTCGTTATAACTACGACGACGTTTCGGAACCAGCGCTTTTGATCGATATCGGTGCTCGCACCACCAGTTTGATTTTTATTGAGCCAGGGAAAAATTTTACCCGCAGCGTCCCCATCGGCGGCGGCTCGATGACGGCTGCGCTGGCGAAAGAATTTAACGAGCCGCACAACCTCGCCGAAGGCCGGAAAAAAGATGCCGGCTTCGTCAGCCTCGGCGGCGCTTACGCCGATCCTTCTGATCCCGACGTCACGCGCATGTCGAAAATCATTCGTAGCAGCATGACGCGTTTGCATGCGGAAATCATGCGCTCGATCAGCCATTACCGCGCGCAACAAGGTGGTACTGCTCCCAAGCGCATTTTCCTCTGCGGCGGCAGCGCCGGCACGCCCTATTTGCGCGAGTTCTTCCAGGAAAAATTGCAGTTGCCGATCGAGTTTTTTAATCCGCTGCGCAATGTTGCCATCGCGCCGGAAGCGGACGCGAAGAAAATTTCGCAATCAGCCCATCTGCTGGGCGAGCTGGTGGGTCTGGCGCTGCGCACCATTCTGAGTTGCCCGATGGAATTAAGCCTGCGCCCGGAAAGCGTAGTGCGCGCGCAGGAAGTCGAGCGGCGCCGGCCGTTTCTCATCGCGGCGGCGGCATCGGTGGTTCTGGCCATTCTCGGGTGGAGCGCCTACTACGCGCGCGGCGCAGGCGTCATCCAATCCGCCAAACAGGGCGTCGATGAAAAGGCGGGCGTTCTGCGCGGATTCCAAAGCAAGCTCGACGCTGTCCGCAAGCAAGCGAGCGGGATGGATAGCATCGCCACGCCATTAGTGAACGCGATTAACGCGCGGAGCTACTGGCCGCAGTTACTCGACGACCTCAACCAGCGTTTGCCGAAGGAAAACATTTGGGTCACGGAGCTGATCGCCTTGTCCAACGGCAAAACGGTCTCGCCGGACAACGCCACGCTTGAACCTGGTGAAGGTGCAGCAGCGCCGCCTGCTTCCACGCCGATCGCGGGGCGGGGGCGGCCGGGCACGGGGGCGATCGACGGGCTGCTCGTGCGCGGTTTGTATCTAACGAATCCCAGACAACAGGAAGTGGTGGTCGATTATTTCAAGAACCTGGTTAATTCGCCCTTTTTCAAAATCGATCCCAACAATCAAGCCAAGGTGATTCATCCGACCATGCCCAACAATGCCGATTGGGCGTTTCCCTACGAGCTTCGGTTGGATTTGAAACAAACTCTGCCGTTGCCGTGAATTGGTTTCGCGAAAATCCTTTCTGGGGCTGGCTTGCCGTCGTCGCCGGCGCCGCCCTGGTACTTGCGCTCGGGTTGCTTTGGTGGAGCAAGGGCAACTTCGACAGCGCGCAGCAGGATTACGACGGCAGCGCCGCTACCCTGCACCAACTGGAATCTTCCAACCCTTATCCCAGCGCCGCCAACACCCGCAAGATGCAGGTTTATTTGGAAAATTATCGCGCCAGCCTGGCCAAACTGAAAACGGAGCTCGCCACCGAGGTCGCGCCGGTCGTGCCGCTGGCGCCGAATGAATTTCAAACCCGGTTGCGCCAGGCCATCGCCGCCACCGCCGAGGATGCGCGCGCCCAAAAAGTGAAATTGCCGGAGCATTTTAATCTTGGGTTCGACGAATTTATGGCCGCGCTTCCCGGCACGGCGGAAGCGCCCAAACTCGGCCAGGAACTTCGACAAGTGCAGTTGTTGCTCAGCCTCATTATTGATGCGCGAGTGGACGCAATTAAAATGTTCCACCGCGTTCCGCGTGAAACCCCGCCCGCGCCTGGCCCGATCGCGCGCCCGGGCACAGCCACGCCGCCGCCCGGTCCGATCGAGAGAAACGTGGTCGAGTTTACCGTAGCTGCGTCACCTTCGGCGGCGCGAAAACTCATCAACCAAATTGCTGCCGCTAAAGAGCAGTTTTTCCTTTTGCGTACCATCCATGTAAAAAATGAAACGATAAAAGGGCCATCGCGCGAAGGCGGGCCTACGCCCGCGTCCGCGGCGGCCGCCAACCCAGCTCCGGCAAAGCCTGCGGCCGCTGCCACGCCTCCGCCGCCGGCACTCACGTTCATTGTCGGCAACGAGCACATCGATCTTTCCGCGCGGGTCGAGTTGGTGACTTTTGCGTTCTAACGAGACATGGATTGCGGCATGAATAGGGATAAGAACACGATTGCGAATAGGAGTAAGAGCTAAAAATGGAGTGGTTGAAAAAAAATTACGAACGCGCGCTACTGGTCGCCGCGTGCCTCGTCCTGCTCCTCTCCGGCATCGTGATTTTTTTCCGCGCCGCGCATTTCGGCGATCTGCTGGCGGCGCAAACGGCTTCCGCGCAACTGCCGGCGAAACCTCCCGGCCAGGCCGCCGCGGTGTATAATTCGCTCCAGCGACTACAACAGTCCGCGCAATGGACCTACAGCAGTCGCTCGGGATTATTTGTGCCGGAAAAACATTTCATCGGCGCCGATGGCCAGCCCGCCACCTTGCAGACGACGGAAGTTCATCCGCCGGTGCCGAACGAGTGGCTCGAGCAATTTAGTCTGCCAATCGCCGATGGCGACGTGCTGGAACAGGACCCCGATGGCGACGGCTTCACTAATCTCGATGAATGGCAGGGGCACACCAACCCGAGCGATAAAAGCTCGCATCCGGATTACGTTACCAAGTTAAAACTCAAATTTTTTGCCCAGGAAAATTTTCCCCTCATTTTTTCTTCGCGCGCCGAGGATACTTTCGGAATTAACAACGTCGATCCGCGGAAGGCGACGCAATTCGTCAAGGTCGGCGACACCATTGCCGGCACGCATTTTAAGGTGACAAAGTTCACCGAGAAATTTTCGCCCGATAAATACGGCACCAACGTCGATGTCTCCGAGCTCACGCTCGAGAACCCGGAGAGCCTCGACAGCATTACCCTGGTGAAGGAGCGGGTGGCGATTTCGCCGGAGTCGGTTGCGACCTTTGTCTATTCCTGGAAAGAACGGCGCGAATTCGCAGTGAAAAAAGATCACGAATTTTCATTGCCGCCGGAGGCCGAGATCAAATATAAACTGCTCGATGTTCAGCCGACCAAAGCGGTGATCGTTAATATACAAAAGCCCGATGCGCCGATTTTAATTGGCACGCCTTAAACCTCCCCATGAAAAATAATCTCCTCCGAGTCGCCGCCGCCATTCTCCTGGGCGGCGCAGCTTTTGGTTTGCGCGCGCAAACCGTCCAGACCATTGCCGAGCGCGAAGCCGCCCGTCGCCAGGCGCGCGTGCCTACGGGTGAAGAAGCGTTGACTCGCGCCGAAGAAGAAATGCGCAACCATCAATTCGCCCAGGCGCACGACGATTTTCGCATGGCGCTCATTAATTTGCCGGACTCCGCCGCCACCGGCCGCGCCCATGACCGCGCGCTCGATGGTTTTTGCGAGAGCGGTGTCAAACTGGCCGAGCAGCGCGTGGCCGAAGGCAAATACGCCGAAGCTGAGCTAGTCCTGAATGAAATTCTAGCCGACCCTTACAACCCAAATTGTCGCGAAGCTTCGCAAATGCTCACCCGTCTGCATGACCCGGGGTTTTTCAATAAAACGATGGGGCCGAAGTTTCTCGCCAAAGTTGAAGAAGTAAAAAAACTACTCACGGAAGCCGAAGGTTTTTTCCAATCTGGTCGTTATGATCTGGCGCAAAAACGTTACGACCAGGTGCTGGCGCTCGATCCTTACAACACCGCCGCGCGCAAAGGTCAGGAGCGGCTCGATCTCACCAAATACCAATACAGCGTGCAGGGTTACAACGAAACGCGCGGGCGCGCTCTCTGGCAGGTCGAGAAAGGATGGGAACAACCGGTGCGCCAGTATGGCCAGGCGGTCGGCCCGCTGGCGGATGCTTTCCAAAAAGATGCCAATGGTACCGCTCGCATCAACAACAAGCTCAATAGCATTATCATTCCGCGGATTGAGTTTCGCGACGCATCCATTCGCGAGGCGATTGACTTTTTGCGCCAGCAAGCTGTGGCCAATGATACCACTCCCGATGGCCGCCGCGGCGTCGATATCGTTTTGCGGCTGCGCCCGCTTACTGGCGGAGGCGCTGTCGCCGCTCCCGCGGTGATTGAGCCGGCTACGCCCGTGCCCGCCGCGCCAGCCACTGCGAACGCGCCTGTCCCGGAAGGCTCACCCGCGATCGTTGTTGCGCCGGCCGCGACTACTACCGTCATTGCTCCGGCAGTTAATCCAGCCGATGCCCGCATTACTTTAGCTCTAAACCAAATCCCGTTAGGTGAGGCGTTGCGTTACATCGCCAGCCAGGCCGGCTTAAAGGTCAAAGTAGAACCTTACGCCGTCTCGATTATTCCGCTCAGCGAACAAAGTAACGAGCTGGTCACGCGCGAGTATCGCGTGCCGCCCGGCTTCATTAGTAGTACGGTCAATACCGGCACCAGCGCGCTTAACCAGGGGCCGTCGCGCACCGGCGGTCCGGGTGCGGCGGGTGGCACCGGCAAAGATACTCAGGAGACTACCGGCGGTCAGCTACTGGTGAATCGCGAAGGGGCACGCGAGTTTCTAGAGAGCCAGGGAGTCACTTTTCCGAATGGCGCCAGCGCCCACTTTCTCCCTCAAAGCAGCCGGCTGATAGTTCGCAATACGGTCGATAACCTGGATCTGGTCGATGCCTTGGTAGAACAAGCCAACGTCGCCGGTCCGAAACAAGTCGAGATCGAATCCAAGTTCGTCGAGATTACCCAGAACAACTTAAAAGAACTTGGCTTCGACTGGCTGCTGGGTCAGTTCAATATCGGTAACAAAAGAGTCTTCGGCGGCGGTGGAACTACCGGCACTTCGACGGGTCCTGGCGTTCCCGCTGGTTCTCCCGACTTCCCATTTCAGCCGCCGGGCGGCCCTCCAGTAGGTCAGTTCCCCATCACTGGCGGTAACCGCAGCGGCACTCTCGCCATCAGTGGCAACGCCATCGATGCTCTTCTCATGGGAACTACCGGAGTAAATGCCCTCGCACCGGGTATCTTCGGCCTTTCCGGAGTCTTCACCGACCCGCAGTTCCAGGTCGTTATTCGCGCCTTGAATCAAAAGAAAGGGATCGACCTTCTTTCCGCGCCGCGCGTCACCACCAAGAGCGGCCAGCGCGCCGTCATCGAGATCGTGCGCGAGTTCCGTTACCCAACGCAGTTCCAGCCCCCGCAAATTCCTCAGACGGTTGGCAGCACGAACGGCGGGGTGGCCGGAGGCAGCACTTCAGTCCCAATCACCCCTACTACCCCGACTGCCTTCGAAACCCGCAATACCGGTGTGACCCTCGAGGTGGAACCAGTAGTTGGCCCCGATGGCATCACCATCGACTTAAACCTGGTTCCGCAGGTAGTCGAGTTCGAAGGCTTTATTAACTATGGCAGCCCCATCTTCTCCTCTGCTTCATCCTTCCTGGATACTCTGACCGGCGGCTTGATTACTACCCCCCAATCAATGATTACCGCCAACGTTATCAACCAGCCCATCTTCAGCACCCGCAAAGTAACGACCAGCGTCAGCGTCTATGACGGCGCCACCGTCGTTCTTGGCGGCTTAATGCGCGAAGACGTCCAGAAAACCGAAGACCGCACCCCGATCATCGGCGACATTCCATTAGTAGGTCGCTTGTTCCGCACCAACTCCGAGCAGCACATCAAACGCAACCTCGTCATCTTCGTCACCGCCCGCTTAGTCACCCCCTCCGGCGCCCCCTTCAACTCCACTGAAGAAGTGGAGGAGCAGGATGTAGTTCAGCAGCCGCAGCTCCCGGAGGTGCCGATGTATAAGAAATGATTTGTTTTCCGCCAAAACACGCTAACCTAGGAAATATTATGAAGTTCACCCTCAAGAATTCAGCCTATCCGCTGATTGCTATTGTTGCCACCGCTTATCTGTCGTTAGGGATCAGCGGCGGCCCAAACTATGGGGCAAGCAAGAGGTTCGTAAACGTGGTGGGTAGTTATGCGGGCGTTCTTGAGCCGGTCGCGGTCCCAAACAACCTGGGGATATTCACTCTCGTCGTTCCGCAAGTGGGCTTGGCGACTGGCACATTCTCTATTTTTAGCGGCGGGACGACCTTTGCCGGGACCATCTCAGCAGTCGCCAATCCTAACAAGCGGAGTGTTCGGGGTGCGTTCGAATCATCCGCGATCGCCGACGCCTCTACAAGTCCGCCGCACGCGGATGGTAGCCTGAATGCCTTTATAAGACCGTCAAGAGGCGGCATCAGTTCGGTCTCAAGTACCCGCCTCACGGGAACGGCACACGTTACGACGACTGTTGGTGTAACCAAAACCGATATTGATTACACAGTTGACGGATTCAAGCAATCGAATTGATTGATATTCCAGTCACGAAAAGCCACATCAGCTTATTGATTGTTGTTGGACGTAGAGGATTCACAGTTCTTGAGCTGGTAATTGTCCTTAGCATTATGGCGGTTCTCGCCGCTATCTTGTTTCCGGTTACAAGCGGTATTCGGAAACGCGCTCAACGAGTCCAGTGCACTGCAAATTTACGCAGCCTTTACCTCGGCGCTGAGCACTACGTCCAGGATAACAATCAATGGCCGCAAGTAGCGACCAAAACCGAAGACGAGAGCTCTGACGCTGATGTAGCCAGCCAATGGGTGGCCACTTTAGCTCCATACGGAATCACCAGCAAAACTTGGATTTGTCCAACCATCCAGAACCTTCTTGGGAACCCCGATTACTACTCGGCCGGCAACGCCCGACTCGATTACACCGCAATGCCTTTCGACGATAAACCGATGACGCCTCATCAATGGCCGAGACAACCCTGGTTCGTCGAAAACGGAGATATGCACGGTCACGGTAACCTCATCATTTTCACCGACGGCAGCGTGTCCGATCTCAAGAGCATCACTGGGAAATAAGCCTCGCTTCTGGCTTTAGCGATTCGGAGTCGGTGGCGCTAGATCTGTCCATGCCTCCGCGATGTCGTATTCCGCGCCCATATAGTTGACGCGAACTTTACCGGTCGACCGCAAAGTATATGGTAGTTTCACGCCAGCGGGTAGACTGACGGTGCCGTAAGCGACCGGAATTTCGACCGGCTTGATGATGGTTAAGAGCTTCTGCGCCGGAGAAGCGGATTGCATTCGATTCGGCGCCGTTGCCAAAGCTTGGGTAACCGCCGCGTTTGGCGAGGGGTCGGTGCGCGACTCCGGAAGACTATGATCTTCCTTTATTTTCGCGTCTGTCATCATCTTTGTAAGCGCGTCGGAGCGAGCGGTCGCCAACAGGGACTGGTTGGAGGCAGTTACACCGAAGATCCGTTCGCCGACGCGTCCCACGGCGATCCAGCCCTGCATCGAAGCTCCGTGACGATAGGTTTCGTTCCAAGACGCATAATGCTCCTCGTTGAGAAGTAGTGAAGGCGCGGCGATTTCGTCCGTTGCTTGAAGTTTTCCTCCGAAGTTAACCGTGAGTGCAGCATGATTATAAATGAACAGATCATGGCTCTGCTCCTTTGCTCCGATAAAATAAAGGAAGACTTTGGCGCCGGCCCCTTGCCGCCCGACGTCGTTTACTGTAATGCGGAGTTTCTTCGTCTGGTGATAATCACGGTCGTAACTACCCCAGCTAGTTTCCCAGTGACTGACGGTCCCAATGCCTGTGCCTGATTCATGAACTTCCAGACTCTGAGCCTTTACTAGCAAAGGCACCGCTGCGAACGCAGCAACTAGATATAACGGCAGAGGTTCTAGCACCTCGCATTCTTAGCCAATGCCCGGAACTGCTGTCAATGCTTTCGAAAAGTTAGTCGGCACAGGCAGATAAGCTCACCAGCACTATTGGATCACCGATTCCTTTTGCGCCGTCGTCTGTTCGTCGTAATCTGGGCAAACCGTCCTTCATTGTTCCCCTTGTGTGTAGCTTAAAGTTTCATGTGTTTCTGCAAAGTCGGCTGGCCTTTTTTGTATCAGCGCTTTTAGTTACAGCTCTCAGCGTTTCTGCGCAGACCCCTTCTGCATCGCCCGCGGCGACCATTACGCCGATTCCTTTGGATGCTTGGCTTACTTCTAAGTCACTCTGGGAGACTACGAGCGTCTACTTTCCGCAGGCCCGTGAATTAGGGTTTCGCTGGGTCTCCGAGTATCACGATGCGGCGCGCGCAAGCTCGCACGCGTTGCGTTTGCTTGATCTGCCGGTGGCAGAGGTCATCGTCCGGTTTACTACTTCGTGACCCGCCGGAGTTGCCTCCAATCCCGCGGTCAGGCCGGTCGGGCAGCTTTCTGAAGTGCAGGCTTCGATCTATAACCGCGGCGATTCCGGCGAGCTGGATAAGAATGCGTTCGCCGCCCTGGTCGCAAAAAGTAAGTCGGCGATAACTTCCCTCACCGGCGCGACGCCAATCGAACGCGGCACGGATATCGGTAGCGCCGTGCAAAGCCGCGGACTTGTCTGGGTGACTGCGGCGAGCAGATTCGTTCTCGAGTGGAGCGAGACGGCGGCGAACTCCGGACAAGGGGTTGAGTACCGGGCGGAGTTCATCCGTTTGCGAATCACACCGCAACGGGAGCAGGGGAAAAGCTTTCTCGATCAACAACTCGCCCAATCGACCCTCGCGGCCGGCGGCGCCGCCCCGAAAACAATCCGCGCCGCCGACCTTCCCGCGCGCTTGCTGAGGGGAAGCGATGGCGGTGAGTGGTTGACAAACATTCCGATGGTCGATCAGGGCCGGAAAGGTTACTGCGTCACGGCGGCGACCGAGCGCATCCTGCGCTACTACGGCGTGGAAGTAGATCAAAACGAGCTCGCGCAAGTGGCGAACTCCGACGCGCGCGCCGGCACCAGCCCGGAAGTGATGCTCGGTGCGCTCAAGAAACTAGCCAGCCGCTTTCGCGTGCAAGTAATGACGGAGTATCGGATGACCTATGCTGATTTCGTGCGCGAGATCAATGACTATAATCGGCTGGCTCGTTATGCCCCCAAGGCGCAAGGTGCGACTTTGATCGAACAACAAAGTAGCCTGGCAAGCTACCCGGCAGTTTGCCGGCAAATGAAGGGCGAACTATTGCGCGAAGCCAGGACGAAGTTGAATCCGGCTTACGTGACTAACTTCGAGCGCGAAGTTCGACGGCAGATCGAGCGTGGCATTCCCTTGCTCTGGTCGGTGCAACTAGGGTTGTTGCCCGAGGAGAAGCTCAACCCGCAGGCGCACGGTGGCCATATGCGTCTCATCATTGGTTTTAATTCCAGCACGCACGAGATTTACTACTCGGATACCTGGGGCCTGGGTCACGAACTAAAGAAGATGCCCATGGCGGATGCGTGGACGATCACTGATGGGCTTTATATTCTGCAGCCGAGTTAATCGGTGAGCGATCACGCCTGGCAAGCAGGAATGCTTGCCCTACAATACGGCGCGGCGCGGCGCGATTGGCGAACGACGGAACCAAAGGCAAGCCGGAGCTCGATTTAGTGAACGATGAAAATACGTGCCTCTCTCGTGACGATTTCTCTCGCGTTGGTTTCTCTGGCGGTCGCCGGTAATTTCGACCTGGAGTTTCACGCCGTCCCGCGGCGGAGCGATGAGACGACGAAGAGGGCGGGCGATGGCGGGACGAATCGGACGGATGAACATTGGGTTTACGATCTTACGGTGGAAAATAGGACCTTTAAGGAGTTGACCAATCTGGAGGTGAAGTATGCGGTCTTCTACACTCATGAAGAGCTCGGAGTAAAAGCGGCCGCTACTTCGGAGAAGCAGACTGGCAGCTTCAGCATCGATTCGCTGAAGTCGCACGAAAAGAAGTTGATTACGACCAATCCGGTCGAGCTAAAGAAATCCAACCTGGTCGGGAATTGGACTTATACGAGCGGCGCCAAGCCCAATGCCGCTGATAGACTGGTGGGAGTGGCCGTGCGAGTAATACAAAATGGCCAGATGTTCGCGGAGTTTGCTAATCCTTCTTCTCTTTCACGCGAGAAATGGGAGTAGGGGGAAGAGAATTAAAAGTTAGAAATTAAAATTCGCTGTAGCCACGGCTCTATGAGCCGTGGACGCGCTTCCCACAGAGAAGGGGCTACAGTAGCGCATGGTTATTATTCTCTTCGGCGTGTCGGGGTCGGGGAAGACTACCGTCGGTGAGTTGCTCGCCCGGGAACTGGCTTGGGAATATGCCGATGCGGACGATTTCCATTCGCCGGAGAATGTGGCGAAGATGCGGAAGGGAGTCGCGCTGACGGATGCGGATCGCGGGCCCTGGTTGGAAAGGTTGCGCGAGTTAGTGATTGAACATATCGCAAGTGAACGAAATCTGGTGCTGGCTTGTTCGGCTTTGAAAAGAAGCTATCGCGATGTTCTCCACTACAGCAATGAAATCAGGTGGGTTTATCTCGAGGGTAGTTACGAGTTGATAGCGGGGCGCCTGGAAAAACGGGGTGACCATTTTTTCGATCCGCATTTACTGCGCGGCCAGTTCGAAACTCTGGAAGAGCCGGGAACGGAAGCCTTGACTATCGCGACCCAGAAGAAGCCGGAAGGGATTGTGCGGGAGATCAGGACAACGCTGGGAATCTAGCGGATCGCGAGCATGAGCGTGAGGATGAGCATGAGGAATCTGACTTGATCGACCTCGCACGTATGAACGCGGGGCCACACGGTCGTCATGTCTCGTTAGTCTTCCGGGTAGCGCGCGCGTCACGCGTGCTGGTTTTCGGCGTTCCTTGAAAACAGGCTTTGCTCGAAACGCTTCGGGGAGGGAAAAAGTCCGCGAATGCGAAACGCATTCGCCAACACCCGCCGCGGCGGGCGCGCTACCCGGAAACGGACGTTGCCGGGCTCAAGGCTGCTACACCACTAGGGTGTATGCCAGTCATATCCTCATGCTCCTGCTCGTAATCGTGATCGTGCTCGGTTTTGGGACTTCGATTACGAGCACGATCACGAGTAAGGGCTCGTTCACGTTGGAGGACGACTAGCTGACGGAAGGCTGTTTCTCGGCCAGCGCGTCTTCCAAGGCGGCGGTGAGCGCGCCGGGCGCGAGTGGTTTGGCGAGATGATTGAGAAAGCCGACGCGTTTGCTGCGCGCGATGTCTTCTTCGCTGTTATAGCCGCTGATGGCGATGGCGCGAACGTGCTGCTCTTTGCTTAATTCCTCCATAAGTTCCCAGCCGGTGCCATCGGGTAGGCGCAGGTCGCTCACGAGCACATCGAACTCGACCGCTTTGGCAAGGGCGCGAGCGGAAGCGAGGTCGGGCGCGAAATAAACTTTGTAGCCGATCATGGTGAGGAAGCGGCGAAGCGCTTCGGCCACCTCCGGTTGATCTTCCACCAGGATGACACGGGACGTTTTCTGGCTCATTTGAATCATCAACGAGCTAAGTTTGTGCCAGCGAGGCTGTGAATGCACAGGACGATGAAGGCGGGGAGGTTGTCGCGACGGCGCTCTGTCGCCGTTTTGGGGGCGTCAGTTGCAGACAACGCGTTTGACGCCGACACAGCGGCGTAACTACAACGGCGTCGATTGCTGGAAAGATTTGCCGCCGGGGACGGACGGCCTCTGCAACGCCGATTAGGATTAGGATTATGAGCAGGAGCATGAACGGCGGGAGTTGTGTTTCGATTGCGACCCGTCTAGATGTG
>DAIOVO010000025.1:2621-4832 GCA_036758965.1 Chthoniobacterales bacterium | reverse complement strand
AATTGGAATCACCGGTGGAATCTCCACCGGCAAATCGACTTTTGTAAATTACCTGCGTGAACTGCTGCCGACGGCGAAATTTTTTGACGCCGATACGACCGCGCACGAGCTGACTTCGACCGACGCCGCGACCCGGACGGCGATTCAACGGAAGTTTGGCGAGCAGGTTTTTGAGGAAAATGGCGAGTTGAATCGGGAGACACTTCGCGCGATTGTTTTCGCGGCGCCGGAGAAGCGGCGCGAGCTGGAAGAGATTCTTCACCCGCGGATTCGCGCGCGGTGGAGCAGCGAAGCTCAACAATTTCGGCAAACTAACGATTTCTATATTGCAGACATACCTTTGCTTTACGAAACAGGCGGCGAGCGATTGTGTGACCGCGTGGCGGTGGTGGCGTGTGAAGATTCGATTCAATTAGAGCGGCTGATGAAACGAACGGGAATGAACGAGGAAGCAGCGCGGGTGATCGTGGCTTCGCAGATGCCGATCGAGGAAAAAATCAAACGGGCCGACCATGTGGTTTGGAATAACGGGCCAGAGGAAGCGCTGCGGTCGCAGGCTGAGTTGCTGGTGAAATCATGGACGACGAAGTAGGCGACGCGTCTGTAGCCGGGGTCGCTGGCCCCGGCTTGGGTAATGCGGAAGCTGAGGGAGCGCGGGCGGCAGATGCTCCCGCAGAAGAGCCGCGGCCAACGACCGCGGCGACAGCGGAAAAGCTCGATATTAAGGCGCTGCATAAAAGTTCGCCGGAAGAGCAGGGGGAACTGGCGCGAAAGTTGAATGTTCGCTTCGGCGCGGGACGGTCGCGACATTTTCAGGTGCTGGATCTTTTGCGCGCGGCCTTGGGCGGAGGGGCAACGGTGACGGCGCAGGGATTCATCGACCAACCTCCGGGCGCGGCGGCATTCTTGCGCTGGCCGGAGCTGAACTTTCTACCGGTGCCGGAAGATGTGGTCGTGCCGTTTGCCTTGATGCAGCAATATCAATTGCGGCCGGGCCAGAAAATTGCGGGCAAAATTCGTTTGCCGCGCGAGCGCGAGAAATCGCTGATGTTGGAAGAGATCACGATGATCGAGGATGAGCCGGCGGCGGATTGGCAACAAAAAACCGATTTCGAGAAATTGACGCCGCAATATCCCGAGGGACGCATTCTGTTGGAGAACGACAAGACCAAATCGCTCGAGGCGCGCGCGATTGATCTGCTGGCGCCGCTTGGGCGCGGGCAGCGCGGATTAATTGTGGCGCCGCCGCGCGTGGGCAAAACGATTTTGCTGAAGGAAATTGCGAAAGCGATCCGAGTAAATCATCCGCAGATAGAACTCATTATCTTGTTAGTGGACGAGCGGCCGGAGGAAGTGACGGATTTAAAAAGCGAAGTCGATTGCCAGATTTACAGCTCGACCTTTGATGAAACTTCCATTCGTCATGTGCAGGTGACCGAGCTGGTGCTGGAACGGGCCAAGCGGTTGGTGGAATCCAAGAAGGACGTGGTGGTCTTGCTCGACTCGATCACGCGGATGGCGCGCGGTTACAATAGTCTCCAGCCGAATCGCGGCCGGATCATGTCGGGCGGAGTGGAGTCGAAAGCGCTGATGAAACCGAAACGTTTTTTTGGCGCGGCCCGCAACGTGGAAGAAGGCGGCAGCCTCACGATTGTGGCGACGGCGTTGATCGATACCGGCAGCCGGATGGACGAAGTGATTTTCGAGGAATTCAAGGGCACGGGAAACATGGAGCTGCATCTCGACCGCGCGCTGGTGGAGAAGCGGCTTTACCCGGCGATTCACGTGCTGCAAACGGCGACGCGGCGGGAAGATTTATTGTATCATCCCGACGAATGGGAGCGGGTGCAGTTGTTGCGCAAAACAATGGCCGCGCTGCCGCCGATTGAGGCGATGGAAATTTTGATCAGCAATTTGCAGGCGACAAAGACCAATGCGGAGTTGCTGCTGGCGGGCCTGCGCTAACGAGGCGTAGATGAAATGACGAAGCTCGAATGAGGAATGACGAGACAAAGCCGAATGCTCAAATGACGAAGGAGCACTCGGAAAAAGCGCTTCGTCCTTCGGATTTCGGCATTGATTCGAGCTTCGACATTCGGGCTTCGTCATTTCCAAATGGATTGATCGCAAGCCCGGCTCAATTGGAAAGACTTTTGCCGCTGATCGAGCGCAATGGCCGCGTCGCCGCCGATACCGAAGCGGACAGTCTGC
>DAIOVO010000025.1:415-2611 GCA_036758965.1 Chthoniobacterales bacterium | reverse complement strand
TTGTTATTGCGAAAAACTTTGCCTTGTGCAGATCAGCCTGCCGGAAGGCGATTTTCTGGTCGATCCGTTGGCCGAAAACGATTTGTTCGCGCTGGCTGAACTGCTGGCGCGGAAAGAAATCATTTTGCATGGGGCGGATTACGATCTGCGTCTGCTCCGGCGGGCATGGAATTTTCAGGCGCAACATCTTTTCGATAGCGCGCTCGCGGCGCGACTCCTGGGCGAGAAGCAATTCAGTTACGCCACGCTGGTGGAAAAATTCTTTGGCGTGCAACTGCCGAAGGGTTCGCAGAAAGCAAACTGGGCGCTGCGCCCGCTTTCGCCGCGGATGGAAAGTTACGCGCGCAACGACACACATTACCTGCTGCCGCTGGCGGAAAAATTGGAAGCGGACCTAAAGGGGTGCGGACGCTGGGAGTGGTTTCAACAATCGTGCGCGCGTGCCATCGAACTGGCGGCGACTGACCGCGATCGCACGGAAGAGGAAGCGTGGCGCATTCGGGGTTCGGGTTTGATTCGCGGACGCGCGGCGGCGATTTTGCGGGAGCTTTGGAATTGGCGCGACCAGGAAGCGCGACAATTTGATCGCCCGCCATTTCACGTTCTGCGAAACGAGCAACTGCTGCAATCCGCCGAAGACGCAGCCGCCGGCAAAGCGGTGAATTGCCCGCATTTTTCCGAGCGGCGGCGGCGAAGTTTTAGCGCCGCGCTCGAAAAAGCGCTCGCGTTGCCGGAAGAAGCATGGCCGCAATTTATCCGGAAACGAACTGATCGGCCCACTCGCGAAATGGAAGAAGCCGCGCAACAGATGCGGGAAAAACGCGACCGGGCGGCGCACGCGCTCGGGCTCGAGCCATCCTTTCTCGCACCGCGCGGAACGATCGATGCCATCGCGGCGGAACCGGCGCGGGCGAAGCAATCACTCGCGCCGTGGCAGCGCGAATTACTTGGGTTGTAGCGCGATAATTTAATCTTGACGAATACCGGAAAGTTATTCACAAGAGACGGCTCGTGGCGCAGACGGCTATGACGAAATTACATTTTTGCATCCGTATTCTGCCTTGTCTCCTCGCGCCCGCCCTGGCTCTCGCGCAAACTGGCACCGAAGCAGTGGATCGCTCGCAGCTATTTCGCACCCAGCCCAGTTTGCAGCCGGCGCAGCAGCCAGACCAGAATGGGACCGCACTCGGCTACGCCGCTTCTTCTGAAAACGACGCTGACCTCGGCGTGCAGGCGATTCTGAAACGAGACAATCAATATCGCGCCTTCACCATCTCCGTCGGCACTCCTTATTATTATACTTCCAACGTCGCCCTGACCAAGGAAGGCCAGGTGAGCGACGGCGTTTTCGCGCCGGTCTTCACTTTCAACTACCAGCCGCATCTGTGGACAACGCTTTACGGCGAGTTCGCCATCAGCCAGCAGCTATTCTATTACAACGACTTCAACAATTTTAATTTCGAGAGCTTCGACGCCATCGCCGGCCTGGTCTATTACCTTCCCAAGCTGAACAATCTCACCCTGCGTGTGCGTTACGATTTTAATCGGCTGACGGACGACGATTGGAACGAGTTCTACGCCAATCACCAAATCTTGTTAATGGCCGAGCTGCCGTTTCGCATTGGGCGCGCCATGCAAGTGAGCCTGGGCGCGGTGGCCAATTTCAGCGTCTCGGCCAACCCGGGTCCGCCGCGCCGGCACGAATTCGATTTTTACGTCGGCTATCAGGTGCAACTCAGCCGCTCGTTTTCACTCGATGCCGCCGCCACTTTTCAGGTCAAAGATTATCTGCAAGGCGATCGCACCGATGTCGGAGAAATCCTGGCTTTGACCGCGAACTATCGGATTCGGGATTGGCTGAGCATCAGCTCCATTGCCAGTGCGGCGTTTAATCAATCGGACCAAAGCGTGTTCGATTACCAGGTTTATAACCTCGGCGGCGCGGTCGCTGTAAATATAAAGTTTTAGAAAGGGGGAGGGTTGCTGTTGCTAAAAAAATGCAACGTGCGACCCTAAGAAGACCGAAGGCGCTTCGCTGGGAAGGCGCGTTGGTCAACGCCTTCGCTGAGGGGCAAAAAAGTTGTCCTATTTTACCGTTAAACCGCGCGTTATAAGGTGAGACCCGTGTTGACTCGAAAACCCCAGAGCAAGTTGATTGGCAAAGCCGGCCTGTTCGCCGGGGCGATTCTATTTCTC
>DAIOVO010000025.1:0-403 GCA_036758965.1 Chthoniobacterales bacterium | reverse complement strand
GTGGTGAAGGATGTAAAACTCCTGCCCAGCACCGCCGCTCCCCGGACCGCCAATGTGAATGATCAGGTGCGCGACGGCACCGCCGTCCGCACCGGAGTCGATTCCCGCGGCGAATTAACTTTTACCGACCAAACCCTGGCGCGTTTGGGCGCAAACACTATTTTCACTTTTGCCGAAGGCACGCGCAATCTGGATTTGAAAGATGGCGCCATGCTTTTGCGGGTGCCGAAAAATGCCGGCGGCGCCAAGATCAAGACCGCGGCGATAACCGCCGCCATTACCGGCACAACCGTGATGATGGAATATCATCCGCATTCGTATGTGAAGTTCATCGTGCTCGAGGGAACCGCGCGGCTCTACATTCCGGGGCACGTTGGCGAATCGGTGTTGGTGAAAGCGGGAC
>DAIOVO010000024.1:8755-36241 GCA_036758965.1 Chthoniobacterales bacterium | reverse complement strand
CTCAGGCGCGACAATCGAAATGTTTGCTTGCGCCGGGTGCTGTGAAAAATCTTTCGCTTCCGCTCGCAATTGCGCGCTGCCGCTGGCCGCAATCTCATTTGGCCCGCGCGCCAGTTGCACGCTGCGGACACGGACTTGATCGCCATCCTGCTCGATCTGCGCGGAAAGAGAATCGGCGACGTAACCGAACCCGCGAAGATTTCGCGCATCCAATGAAATATTTGCTGCGATGCCCTGGAACCACGGCGCCGCGGACGGCTGTTCCATTTTTCTAGAACCCGTTAGCTTTGCCTCCACTTTTTCCGCCTGGAAATCGGCGCTCTGGATTTTTTCGCTGGCCAGCCGGAACTCGGCGCGTAGAACTTGATCGCGAATTTCCGCGCTTCCATTCACCTGCACCCCACCCGCGATGGGCTTCGTCAGTGAAGCCGTGATCGGTGCCAGATCAAGATCGCTGCTCACGATCTCCAACTTCGCCGGGCTGCGCGCCAGCTCATCGATTCGCTCCGGTAATTGAATACTCGCGTGCGCTTGCAGCGAACCTCCGGCGCGGCGCAAATCCAGCGGCTGGATGGTGGCGACGCCGTCGTGCGCCAGTAATTGCACCACCGCCCGATCGAAACTCGTGCCGGCAACGCGCAAATCGCGAATCGCTGCGTTACCCGATGCGTTCCACGTTCGCGGCGAGCTGAGCAAACCGGCTAAATCGAGAGCGACATTTTCCAGAATGCCATCCACCGGCTGGTCTGCCAAAAGCCCCAGCTTTTTAGCGGAAGCAAGCGCCAATCCACGAGTCGTTAGGTGCGACTGAATGAAAAGTGAGCGCGCCTGTTCAGTGAGCGACGCCTCCACATTCAGTGGCGCGCCATCGAGAGTAGCGTCGATGCGAAGCCGCAAATTGTGCTCCCGCAAATGCGACGCATCGATGTTTAGCAGGCGGAAACGTGTTCCCGCGTTCAGCACCACGTCATGCAGCGCAAGATTCCGGTTTTCGTAGCTGGTTCGCCCAGTCACATGCGACCAGGCTTCACCCGTCGGCAACTGCAACAGATCGATGCTCAACGAGCCTTCCGCGCGCGGATTCAATTCCAGCGAAACATTTTGGGCGATCAAATCGTGCGCCGGATCGCGCACAATCACGGTCACATTTTCCAGTTTCGCGCGCTCGGGAAAAATTGCCGGCAACGACACCTTTTCGTGCGGGCGCGGCTGCGCTTTCACCCGCGCCTTCGCCGGATCGATCACCGCCCGCAGATTGCGCGCCTCGATTGTTTTCAAAAAATCAGGCCGCCCGCGCAGCAGTTCCCATAAATTGTATTCCGCCCGCACATAATCGGCGTCTGCCGCTTCCACCACCGCCGGGCCGGTCGGCGTGAGATGGAGATTACGAATCGTCAGCGCGGTAAAAACATTTCCTTCCGCGCGAAAATCGAGCTTCAGATTCTCCTTCGCCGCCGCGCGCACGGCGAACCAATGAATCGCGCCGAGCAAAAGCGGCCGATGAAAGATCAGGAGCAACGCCAGAATAATCCCGAGAGAAATCCAGATACGCCGCCGCCATTTCCCTTTTGGCCGCGAATTTTCCTCATCGTGCTGTTGATCCGCCACGAGCGGCTTACCCTAGGGGCGAACCTTAAAAGCGCAACCATGACCGCGGTCGGGTGCATTGCCGACGCGCGAAAATCAGTTGGCTGCGATTTTCCGAATTCGTAATATACGGAAATGCGCAAACATAAGGCGGCTGCCGTCCTTTGTTGTTTCGTTTGCCTATACGGTCCCGTCCAAGCGCAGGGAACGCGGAGCCGCTTTGATCCGGTCGGCCGCAGTGCCAATGAACTTGCGTTGGAAGCCCAGAGTGCCTTCGAGGCGCTTGACTTCGACCGGGTGATTTTTCTGATGAATTACGCTCTAACCCTCGAGCTAAATCCTATAGATCGAAGACAAGAGGCCGCGTTAAGATCCAACCTCGGTCTGTGTTATGCCCTTCGGGATCAGCTCGATCCTGCTCTGCAAAACATCAATCTCGCAATCAAACTGTACTCCGAGCCCGGCGACTTTTATTTCCGGCGTTCCTTTATTTTCGTGAAAATGGGCAAACTCGATGAGGCGTGGTGCGATCTCAGCGTTCTCGAGGAAAAAGAACCGGCGAATTGGCGCGTGCCGTTGGTACGCTCCAGATTATTTATGTGGAAAAAACGTAGCGCCGAGGCGCTGACCGCGATTAATCAGGCAGTTAAACTGAATGCCAAGTGTGCCGATTGTTACGCGCAACGAGCATCGATCTACTACCGGCGAAACGAACCGGAGCGAGCGATTGCCGATGCCGAAACGGCGCTCAATTTGAGCCACGATTCGCGTCTTGCCTACACGACGCGTGCCAACGCCGAAGCCCAACTAGGGAAAATCGAGCAAGCCAATAACGATTTGCGCGAAGCAGCGCGCGTAAAAGACGGATCGGAAATTGGGAGCGTCGAGAACGGCATCGCCTGGCTTCGCGCGACGAACCCAAACGATCAAGTGCGGAATGGGACCATGGCGGTCCAACTGGCTAAGAAAGCGTGCGATAAAACTGCGTGGCGCCGCTTCACCTGCATCGACACCCTTGCGGCCGCCTACGCCGAAAGCGGAGATTTTGATCGCGCGATCAAGTATCAGAAACAAGCGGTGGAACTGGCGAGTAAATATCCTCCTCCAAATTTTTCCGAACTAAAGGATCGACTACAAAAATTCGAGCGGCGCGGGGCTTATCGCGACACCTTAAAATTTTGAACCGGCATCCAATTCAGCGCAGTTCCCGGCGAACGACAAATTTTAGACCGGACCAGGTTTCGTCGACCGCGCAGCCGCCAGAGCAATGCAAGCCCAAACCAACCCCACTCCCCTCAATCAGATCCTCTTTAAGCTTAAATCACAAATCACTGTTCGTGCCATCCGTCCTTCAAGTTAAACCACCGCGCGTGCCATTCTGGAACTACTTCGTTTGTATCCCAGCGATAGACAACTATCGTGTCTTTGGCGGATAGGCGAAGAAGTAGAAGCTTCTGATTTTCCAGGAGCCTTTCCGAACAGAACCACTCTTTGTCATCGTCGGGATCGAGGTTAACTACCGCTTTTGATCCGTCTGGTCGCGTGTGAATTAACTCCGTCGAATAAAAATCGGTATAATTCCAAAATTGCCTCACCTCAAATCGCCGTTCTTGGACTGCACCGAACAAAGCCGGATCTTTCGCCCGTGATAAAATCTGGCGGCCAGGCCAAGTAGACCGAGCAGGTGCCCATCAAAAGCAAGATCGAAACAGCGAGGCAACCTAGGATTACTAATCTTTTTCCTGAAGGTGATTTCATCTTGAGGGCCCGACTTCGAGTTCAACGGAATACGGCGACTTAGGAATAATAGACTCAGTGATCTCCGTCGTGGATTCAATTCAGTCTAATGATAAGACTCGCTGCCCGGTAATAACCTATCGCCTATCCACCTACCCACCTATCACATATCCTTTCGATCGTGATTAGGATTAGGAGTAAGAGTGGGAGCAGGTGACTGCTCATGATCACAATCTCGTGACTGCCGCCGATGACGGACGGCCTCTACAACCTCGTGGTGACTGCCGATGACTCCGAGAGTTTTCGCGTGCAGGGCGGGGCGGCGGCCGCACAGGCTGAAAGCCTGGGTTCCGGTGGAAGCTGTCTTGCGACTGACTTGCATAGGAGACGGCTCCGCCGCACGGTGCGCAGATGAGCCCAGGGAAGCTGTTCGATTATCTCGATGGCACGTTGTCGCCGGACGAGCGGACGGAGATTGAAGCTCAGTTAGCCACCGATACGCAGCTCCGGCGCGAGATGGAGGTGGCGCGCGAGATTCACGCCCGGGCGCAAGGCGATTCGCGCGAGGTGATCCTGGAGGATGAGCTGGCCGCTTCCGCCAAAGGCCGCAAGATGGCGCTGCGAATCGGCGCGGCTTTTCTCGTGCTGGTCGCGCTCAACGTGGGCGTGGGCTTGTTTGTCATCGCACGACGTGAAAGCTCTAATCCCAATCGGCAGTTGATCGAAAAACAGCTTCGCGATCAGGTGACTTCTTCGTTGAATGCCGCGGCGCAAGCGGAAATGAAGCGGCCCGTGCTGGCAGAGGATTTGCAGGTCACAGCCGAAAAGGGCCAGGCGCAAGCGGTGGCCGATGAGATTGTGCTGGTCGCACCGCGGCTGGGAGGGACGGCGACGAGAGGATTGTTTGATGCGGGTCAAATGAAGGTGCTGGTAAGTATCGGCGCTAATCGCGTGCTGGAACTAAAAGGCGCGCTCTCGAATCTCGCAGGGGTGAAAACGGTTGGCGCGAGCGAGACGAAAAATCGTTCGGAGACACAAACAATTTCCGTGGTGGTGCAGGTGACGGAAGTAAAATGATTCTGGTGACGTGCGCGCTGACGGCGGAGAGCAGCGGACTGGTAGCGCTTTTGCGAGCAAAGCAACGCGTTGGCACGACAATAAAGGGAGTCTTAGAACTGCAAGCCCCGGATGAAGACTTGCGCGCTCTGCACATCACGGTCGTGCACACGGGTGTGGGCGCGAAGGAATGCGAGAAGCGGTTGCGGGAATTTCTGCGGGAGGAGAAACCAGAAATTCTAATTGCGAGCGGATTTTGTGGCGCGACCCAGGATTCGGTGAAGCTGGGAAGGATCGTGCTGGCGGAAAACTTCTCGACGCCACGGCTGCTGGACAAAGCGCGCGAGACTCTGGCCGACGCCATTACGGGCAGGCTTTTTTCGTCTGATCAGATTGTGGATCGGGCGGCGGACCGTTACGCGATTGGCCGCAAACACAATGCGGTTGCGATCGACATGGAAACGGAAACGATTGCGAAGATTTGCGCGGAAGAAGCGCTGGAAATGCTTGCGTTGCGTGGAGTAAGCGATTCGCCAGCCGCACCGTTCCCGGCGCCGCCGGCGGTCTTGTTCGACGTGGAAGCGCAGCGGACCAAGGCCACTCAACTGCTTCCACATCTCGTTAGGAATCCGCAAAGCGCGGTGCAATTGATCCGCTTTGCCAAGCAAGTGGCGCTGGCGGGGGAGAGCCTGGCCAAAGCTCTACGGGCGGTAATTGGCGCGCTGTGAATGTTTAGTGGGATAGCAAGCGGGAGGCTTGCTCTACTAATGCCATGTATCAGATGAAACGTGAGCACACGGAAGGAGCGATGCGTAGCTCTGGGGGGCGCGCGCGCTCCCCAGAAGCGTTGTAGCGACGCCGCTCTGTCGGCGTAAAAAAGCGGCGCAGTAGAGAACGCTCGGAGTTTACCCGCGAGCGACGCGTTTTTACGGCGACAGAGCGCCGTCGCTACAATAGAAGATTGAAGTGCAAAATGGAGACGATTCGGTTTAACCGGCGGCCACTGCGGTTGGACTGGCTTTTCTCGGACATCCAGCCTCTTTATTTCGTGACTTTCAACACGTCCGCGGGCCAGCTAATCTTAGACCGCACGGAAGTTCACGCGGCATTCCGCGAGTTTTGCCAGCGAGCGTATAACGATTACGAGGTCGCGGTGGGGCGCTACGTGCTGATGCCTGACCATGCGCATTTGTTCGTCGCGTTTCAACCTGATGGATTGACGCTTTCGAAATGGGTTCAGTCTTTACGCAGCAATCTGGGAAAGACTCTGTTGCGCATAGGTTTTCAGAAGCCGCATTGGCAGGAGGGATTCTTTGATCATCTCTTGCGAAGCTCGGAAAGTTATTCTGAAAAGTGGGAATATGTTCGGATGAATCCGGTGCGGGCGGGTTTGTGTGACAGCGCGGACGACTGGCCATGGGCAGGCGAGATTGTGAGGATCGAATTCTAATTCGCACTGTAGCGACGCCGCTCTGTCGGGTAAGGATGGTCGCGGGAGAAAAGCTTGGAGTGTCGCGCTCGAGCAATGCGTTTTTACGGCGACAGAGCGCCGTCGCTACAACGAAGAGGCGCGGCGCGTCAAATTACGCGGGTTCGATGTGGACGAGGACGTCGGCGATGCGCGAATTGGTGGCGCGAATGGCGTCTTTCACTCGGTGGGCCACTTCGTGTCCGTCGCGCACAGAAAGTTCGCCGTTCACCTGCACGTGCAAATCGACGTAATAGCGCGTGCCCATCTTTCGCAGGAAACATTTGTCGAGCGCCACCACTCCGGGAATTGAACGCGCGGCATTTTGCACGACCTCGGCAACGTCGCCGCGCGGGGCGGTGTCGAGGATTTCGCTCAAGGCAGGACCGCAGAGCCTAATGCCGGTCAGCGCAATAATGACGCAGGCAAAAATGGCAGCGTAGTTATCGGCCACTCGCCATTTTTCGCCGCCGATGAGCGCAATTGAAATACCGATGAATGCGGCGGCCGAGGTAATAACGTCGGCGCGATGACGCCAGGCGTCGGCGATGACGGCGGTGCTTCCAAGTTTGCGCCCGACCCGATTCACAAACTGGAAAAGGGTTTCCTTTGTGAAAACGACCAAGGCCGCCACCCAAAGAGTGAAGGTTGCCGGCGCGGGATGCGGCAGGAAAAGATACACGGTACTGCGAAAGGCGACGATGGCCGCCGCCGCCAGCACACCGAACGCAACAATGATGGCCGCGACCGGTTCGGCTTTGCCGTGGCCGTAGGGATGCGTTGCATCCGGCGGGCGGGCCGCGAAACGCAACGCGCCCCAGAGAATGAGCGAGCCGGCGACATCGAGCGTGGATTCAATTCCATCCGCGATGAGCGCGTAGGCGTGACCGAAGACGCCGGCGGAAATTTTGATGACGGCAAAGGCGATGTTGACGTAAAGGCCAACCAGCGCAATGCGCACGCCAAGCTGGAGATTGCCGCCCGAGTCGATGGCGTTAGTTTGTGCGGCCATGGCGAAAGAAACGATTAGCGTAGCCATCTACCGCACGCACGGAAAACCGGCGGAAGTTTTGCAGCTCGAAACGCAGCCGTGGCCGACGTGCGGCGACGATGATGCGATCGTCGAGATGCGGGCGGCGCCGATTAATCCGGCGGACCTTAATTCGATCGAAGGAAAATATCCGGGACGGCGCGAGCTGCCGGCCGTGCCGGGCTTTGAAGGCGCAGGCGTGGTGACGGAAGTGGGGAAAAACGTTAGCAACCTAACGATCGGCGAGCTGGTGATTCCGCCGCATCATCTTGGCACCTGGCGGGAAGCGTTTGCGGTGAAGGCAAGCGAGCTGGTGGCGGTGCCGAGAGAAATCGATGTCGTCCAGGCAGCGATGCTGAAAATCAATCCGCTTACGGCCTGGCGGTTGTTGCACGGTTACGTGGAACTGAAACGGGGCGATTGGGTAATGCAGAATGCGGCCAATTCCGCCGCGGGCGAAGCGGTGGTTCAGATCGCGCGCGAGCTTGGAATCAAGACGGTGAACGTGGTGCGACGCGCGGAAGTGGTGGAAGAATTGCGGGCGCTGGGCGGCGATGTGGTTTTGGTGGAAAGCGAAAAGCTGCGCGAGGAAGTGCGGGAACAAACCGGTGGTGCACAGATTTCGTTAGGTCTGAATGCGGTCGGCGGGGAAAGCGCGTTGCGCTTGATGAATTGTTTGGCGGCCTCGGGAACGCTGGTCACCTACGGTGCGATGAGTTTGCAGCCGTTGAAAATTCCGAACGGCCTGCTCATTTTCAAAGATCTGCGTTTCCGCGGAATTTGGATCAACAAGTGGTACGACAACGCCTTGCCGGCCGAACGCACGGCGGCGTTCGACCCGATCTTTGCCATGGCGAAGCGGGGATCGTTGAAGATCAAAGTGCAGAAGAGTTATCGTCTGGGCGAATTTCGGGAGGCGATCGCAGAGGCAGCCGAGAGCAAACGGCGCGGGAAGATTATTTTCGAATTTAGTTAAAAAGGGGCTCGATTCGCGGAGCTTCGAGCCGCAACGCCCTTCGCGGTGTAGCCGCCTCGCTGTGTCGAGGCGTTTTTGGTCGCTCCCGGGTAAGTCTCAGTTGAGACGTTTGCACGGCGACGCGGCGCCGTGGCTACACCCTCCGGGCTATTCGTGCGGCTGCGTTGCGGGCTCTTTCTTAGGTTGCCGTTTTAGCAAAGTAATCTGTTTGATGCGCGCGGAATCGTTCGGACTCCAGGTTGCGACGTCGGGATCGTCCTTAAAGGCGTTGTGGACGATGCGGCGCTCGTAGGAATTCATCGGCTCGAGTTGCAGCGAACGGCCGGTGGCGCGGACGCGCTCGGCTAATCCGCGCACGCGTTGCACGATGCTGTCTTCGCGCATGGAGCGATAGTGCTCGCAATCGACAATGACTTTCTGGGCGTCGTTGTCTTTCGCCTGGATCAAGCGATTGAGCAGAAACTGGATCGCCTCCAACGTTTCGCCGTCGCGCCCGATCAAACGCCGGCTCTCTTCGGTGTACATCTGCAAAACGAGGTTGCCGGCTTCGTTCTGCGATTCGGCGATTTCGACGACGAACCCGAGATAACCCAGGATGGTATCGAGTAATTCCTTCGGCGTCATCGTCGTTTATTTTTTGCGCGCGCGGACGGCGCGGCCACTTTCGTCGGCACCGGCAGAGGTTGCCGTTTGTTGACGTAAAGCTGGAGCACCGTCAGCAGGTTCTGTGTTGTATAATATAAAGCGAGGGCGGCTGCAAAATTGTAACAAAAGATGATGAAAATGATGGGAGTGAACATCATCATTTTTTGCTGGGTGGGATCGCCGCTTTTGGGGGTGAGATGGGTCATCCAGAAACTAGTGCCCGCCATGATCAGGGGCAGAATGTTCAGCGGCCAACCGCCCGGCAGATGCGCGACCGTGTCCGGTTGGGAGAGATCGTGGATCCAAAGAAAACTCGAGCCGCGCAATTCCACCGCCTGGCGCAGCATGGTAAAGAGACCGAAGAAAATTGGAATTTGAATGAACATCGGCAGACAACCGCCGACCGGATTAACGCCGTGCTCCTTGTAGAGCTTCATCGTCTCCTGATTCATCCTGGTCGGATCGTCTTTGTATTTCGTCCGCAACTCTTGAATCTTCGGGTTGAGAGCCTGCATCCGGCGCATGGAAGAGTTGGCGCGATTTTGCAATGGCCAAAGTGCAAGCTTGACGATGGCGGTGAGGGCAAGAATGGAGGCGGCGTAATTCCCGAGCAGACTGTGCAGAGTGTTCAGGGCATTGAGCAACGCCTGACAGATAAGTTTGAAAATGCCGAACTCCATCACTTCGGCTTCGTCGTGCTCAAGTTTCGTTAGCCGATGGTAAAGCTTGGGGCCGAGGTAGAGCTGGAAATGGGAACTGTGCGTTTGTCCCGGCGCGACGGTAAAGCCGGGCAAATGCATCGCGCCTTCAATTCCATACATCTTGTTAGCGGGGTCGATTTCGAAGCGGCGGGCCCAGACGCCGTCCGATTTTTCCGTCAAAGGCGCGACCAGCGAGGTGAAAAACTGATTGCTGGTCGCGACCCACTCGGCCGGCTTAATTGTTTCGGAATAGAACTCGCGCGGGGTGCGCGCCCCCATTCCGAGAAAACCGCCGCCGCCGCCAAACCAGCCGACATCGATTCCTTTGGCGCTGCCGTTTACGCACCAAACGAGGCGGGTATTACTTGCGTAATCGCTTCGATGAATGGCCGCGGCCGAGCCGAGGCCGATATAGAATCCCGGGTCCTGGTAGGATGATGCGCCACGATTAATGAAATCGACATCCAGTTGCGCAACGAAATTATCTTTTTGCTCGGTGGTGGCTGGAAAGGAAAACTTTTTCCGAATCGTAATTTGATTCGCTCCGGTGTATTCGAGAACAACTCCGTTTTCCTCGCGCACGAGTTTGTATTCGTGGAAAACTGGTGTGGCCGGGTCCTGCAAAATCGCACCAATCGGAATACGACCGGGAGAATTGAGAATGACTCGCTTGTCGTCTTCCGCGGGATATTTCGGCAGAATGGCCTGGCTGATTCCGCCGCCACGATTTGTTAGCTGCAATTCCAAATCGCTATTTTGCAGCGTTTCGGTCTGTTCGCTGTAAAAGGCGGCTGGGGCCGGCGTCGGTAAGGCGCTGCCGGCCGGCGAAGCGGTGGCCGCTGGCGATGCGCCTTGAACTGGGGAAGATTCGATGATTGGCGTGGGCGCGGCGCTGGCGGTAGCCGATACCGGCACCGGCGCTGTCGGGCGCTGGCGCGTGATCCAAATTTCCCACGCCACCAGGCCAAGCACGCAAAGCGTAACGGCAATCCAGGCGGTGCGATCCATAAAACTTTTCGTGCGCGCCTGCTAGCAGACGCAATCGCGAGCGGCGGAACGAACCGTCGGAACCGGGTCGATTCCGGTTCCACCCCACGGCTGACAGCGCAACAGCCGTTTCACTCCGAGCAGACTTCCGCGCACAACGCCGTGGATTTCGACCGCTTGCAAAAAATATTCCGAGCAAGTAGGCGAAAAACGGCAGCCGGCATTTGGGCCGGTAACAAAAGAAAGGAAGGGCGAAAGCACTTTTTGGTAGCCGCGAATTAGAATGCGAACAAGCGCGCGCATCAGGGCGCTAGGATAGAAGCAGCGCGCGCGAGGCGCAACCACTCATCTTCCAGGGAGCGGAACGAAACGCCGGCCGCGCGCGCGGAAGCGATGACCACAATCCAGATATCGTTAGCCATCAGACTTTGATGTTTGCGAAAGATTTCGCGGAGACGGCGCCGGACGCGATTTCGTTTCACCGCCGGGCCAACGCGACGCGAAGTGACAAAGCCGGCGCGTGCGCGCGCTCCAGCTGGGTCGAGACGCAAGTAGCCGAGCGTGATGATTTCGCCGCGGACCGATTTTCCTTCCCGCCGCACACGCTGGAATTCCGCATTCAAACTTAGACGACGCGTCCTAGGAAAACGGAAACGCAGTGGCTTCGTCATCGGCGGAGCGTCGATGTCACAGCGAAATCGGACGGAGTCTGGCGGTTCAGCGGCGACATCGGTACAGCAAAAATCTTCCCACCCGGGTCGCGGGCGGGAAGATTTTGCAAAACCTAAGCGATACCTTACGGCGTTGGCGCCGGCGAAGTCGTCGTCGTGGTGGTGGATGACTCGCTGCTCGGCGTGGCCGTGGTGGTGGTGTTGATGGTTGTGTTGGTCTCGGTGGAGTTCGAGGTCGCAGGCGACGCCGTGGGGTTTACCACCGTAGTATTATTTTCCGTTTTCTGGTCAGAAGGCGGATTAACGGTCTCGGATTTTTGCTCACAGGCCGCGAGCATGCACGCGGTGCCAGCTAGGATGCAGATGTATTTCTTCATAAGATATAAGATGGAAGGCCCAATGTGGGTTAATCCAAGAATCGGCGCAAGCTTCCAATTCGGTCTTGCCGAAAAGAATTTATCCGCGGTGCTAAAACGCCGGAGCAAACGGCAACCCGTGCGCTTCGGCCACTGCCGGGATAGTGAGTTTTCCGTCGCGCGTGTTCACGCCGCCAGCGAGCGCCGGTTGTTTCTTGCAGGCGCCTTCCAATCCCAGATCGGCCAACAACTCGACATAACGCGCGGTGGCGTTGCTCAGCGCCTGCGTGGATGTGCGCGCGTACGCACCCGGCATGTTGGCGACACAATAATGGGTAACGCCTTCTTCCACATACACGGGATTTTGATGGGTGGTAGCGCGGGAAGTTTCCGCGCAGCCGCCCTGGTCGATCGCAATATCGACGAAAACACTGCCCGGTTTCATGTGCCGCAACATTTCGCGCGTAACCAGTTTCGGCGCCTTGGCTCCCGGCACCAGCACCGCGCCGATGAGCAGATCGGTCGATGGCATTAATTCACTCAGGTTCGCTTCGTTGGAATAAAGCGTCTTCACATTGGGCATGGTTAAATCGAGAAAGCGCATGCGCTCCCCGTCCACTTCTAAAATAATGACCTCGGCTTTGAGCCCGAGCGCCATTCGCGCGGCATTCACACCGGAGGTGCCGCCGCCGATCACCACCACTTGCCCGGGTAAAACGCCCGGTACGCCACCAAGCAAAACGCCGTTGCCGCCATTGTGTTTCGCCAGATAATACGCGCCCATCACCACCGACATGCGTCCCGCGATTTCGCTCATCGGCTCGAGCAACGGCAATTTGTGAGCCACTTGTATGGTCTCGTAGGCGACGCCGGTTACACCCGATTTCAGCAGCGCTTCAGTGAGAGTCTTGTTTGCGGCCAGGTGCAGGTAAGTAAAAAGAATCTGTCCGTTGCGCAGGAGATCGTATTCCGCTTTCAACGGCTCTTTCACTTTCACGATCATCTCCGCCTTCGCGAAAACCTCTTCCGCAGACTCCACAATTTTCGCTCCCGCTTCGGTGTAGGCCGCATCGGCATAACCGGAACCGATCCCGGCATTTTTCTGCACCAGGACGCTATGCCCGCGCCGTGTCAGCGTCGAAGCGGTGGAAGGAATGACCGCGACACGATGTTCCTGCTCCTTAATTTCTTTCGGGACGCCGATGATCATAGTGACAAGTGATGAGTGATAAGTGACGAGTCACTTGCGCGCAATCAGTTTGCGTCGCAATGCGTTCAGCATTTTTTGTAATTCTACAATCAGCTCGAAAGCGCTCGTAACATCCTCTTTCGGGCAGAAACCGAGCTCGATGCTTAGAGTCAACTGCGTGTCAGCTTCAGCCAGCGACCCTTCCGCCTTGGAAATAAATTGAATGAACTCGCCGGTGGTTCCACGCGCCTGCCCCTCCGCAATGTTTGAACGTACGGAAACGACCGCTCGCCGAAGCTGCGTTACTAGCCCAAAGTTTTCTTCAGCCGGAAATTTTGCGGTCAGCCGACAAACTGTCTTGGCCAACTGAATTCCTTTTTGCCAAACGAGGAGATCCTTATAACTGCGCGGTTTCGTATCCATCGCAACGTTGTATCTGGATTCCGTAACGCTCGTCACTTGTCACTCATCCCTAATTCAGTGACGGATCGTCCGGCGCGGCCGACAACATTTTAAACCAGGGGCCGAGATCGCTCATGATGTCATGCCAGAGCCGTGGTAATCGCTCGATCTTCATCGCCGCGCGTTTCGGTTTTTGAATTACCCAGGCGTTTTGTTTCATTTCCGCCTCCAATTGTCCGGCAGTCCAACCGGCGTGCCCGACAAATGCGCGCACGCAGCCAGGTTCCTTCGCCAGCCGCTCGCTGATCCCGCCGAGATCGAAGCCACTGTTGAGCTGCAACTCGCTTCCGCCATTCCATTCCAGCGCCGCAAACATCAGGCGATCACGCCCAACTGGACCACCGAAAAAAACCGGCACCTCCTCCAGACCGTCCGGGGCCGGCTCGGTCGTCAGCTCGCTCACCTGTTTCTCGAGCGGACGATTCAAAATAACGCCGGCCGCTCCTTCTGTTGCGCTGTGCGCCGAAAGGTAGAGGACGGCGCGGCGAAAATTCGGGTCGAGCATATTCGGATGCGCTACCAGCAATGAGCCGGCAAAGCTCTCGGATTTTTCCTCCGTCAACTCGCGCACGCTTCTAATTAGAATTGCCCTCTTCGCCCGCGCAACTAATCAGAAAGCGACCCGGGTTTCTTTCCCCTTCAACGCGTCCGCACCAATTTCCGCTCCTGCAATTCGTAAAGCGTTTCCGCTCCCAGGTCCGCCCGCCAGGGAATCGCGGTTGCCGTGACCAGGCGTTGCGAGGCCGGCGGCAGATGATCGAGCAGCGCATTCCTTCGGGCAGCATCGAGCTCGCCAAAAATATCATCGATTAAAAGCAGTGGCGCTTTCCCCTCGCCCAATTGACGAAACGCATCCGCCTGCGCCATTTTCAATGCCAACGCCACGCTTCGCTGCTGGCCCTCGGAAGCAAACTGCGCCGCCGGCATTCCATCCACCCGCAAATCGAGCTCATCACGATGTGGCCCGGCGATCGTTTGCCGCAGGCGCATCTCCTGCGGGTGCGATCGGGATAATTCTTCCGCGAAATTTTGACCCGCGCCCGGCACGTAATTGATTGCCAGGATTTCTTTGCCACCGCTGATTCGCTCGTATGCGGCGCGCGCGCGCGGCGCCAGGGTCTCGACCAGTTTTTCGCGCAGTCGCAAGAGCGAAACGCCGTGCTCGACCAGTAACGAATCATAAGCAGCGCGCTCGCGCGGGCGCGGCGTCAGTGATTTTAAGAGAGCGTTCCGTCCCCGCAAAGCGCGTTCGTAGGCACGCAGCACCGGCCGGTAACTCGCATAAATTTGCACGCCCAGAAAATCGAGATAGCGCCGGCGCGCCTCACCACCGCCGCGCACCAGCTCGATGTCGGTATTGGCAAAGGAGACCACTCACCCCAAACGCAAATATTCTCCGAGGGTTCGCTGTTCCAGGCCATCAAACAAAACCCGCCGCCGCAAACCACCGTAGCGAAATCGCGGTTTGTGTCCCTCGAAGGAACCCGAAAGATCGAACGATTTCTTCCCAAGTTGAACCAGTGGCGCGAGCGACGAGGAACGCTGCGATTGCAGCCGCAGGAGAACGCAGGTCGCTTCCAAAATGGTCGTTTTCCCCTCCCCATTGGCGCCCAAAAACAAATTGCTGCCCGCCCCCAGCTCGATCTTCGTGTTTGCAAAACAGCGAAAATCGCGCAGCCACAATTCATCCAGCATCGCAATCTCGCCCTAACAGCGGTTAAGCAGCTCAAGCCGGCTGGTCATTTGCGCCGGCACCCGGTCGCGATGGTAAAAACTTCCGCTGATTGGCGTAATATCCGCCGGGGTAAGTCCCACCGCGGCAGCGATGAAGTTGTGATTGCAAAAAATTCCGTTGGTAGGGTCCAACCCAATCCAGCCCGCGCCCGGGAGATAAACTTCCGTCCAGGCATGCAACGCGCCCTCGGCATAGCGCATTTCGTCATCGGCCTCGCGCAGGTAACCGCTCACCAAACGCGCCGCCAACCCGAGCTCGCGCAAAAGCTCCGCCAGCAACACCGAAATATCGCGACAGGCGCCGGACAACATTTGCAATGTCTCCGCCGGTCCGCGCGCGCTTCCTTCCTCCCGCCTCTCGTAGCCGATCTGCTCGTGCACAATTCTCGTTAACTCCACCAGCGCGCTGACTGTGCCGCGGGTTGCGCCGGGTTGCGGCGAATCCCAACCCGCCAAATTCAAATTACCCGGCGATTGCCGCTGGCAGTAAGGCGCGAGCACGGGAATCATTTCCGGCTCATAAGTAAAAGGAAGCTCGGTCGCCTCTCGCGCCAGAACAAAGTCGAATGGATTTTTTTCCGTGAGCTCGATCTCAGCGGCCAGTTTTAAATGCAGCGCTTCGGCTTCCTTCGCGAAAAAGCAGGAGGCGACAATATTATCGAAAACATCCCGCTGAAAACGGACGGCAGTGGCAGGATCCGTTTCGAAATCGAGCGAGCACGTTCGCACGAAGCGATCGTCGCGTGGAAAAAGCCGCACATCGTGGGGAGAAAATCGCACCGCCCGCTGGTAGCGATAGGTGGTGGCGTAGCGAATGCCCAGTTTCACGGCGGATTATGACACCGGCCAATCGTATATGCATTTGGGAATCAGAATTTTGTTGCAGCGCAGACGAAGGTCGCGTACTAGCTCTCTAGATTTTCGAACAATTGTTCTGGGGGGAACAGCCGCCCTTCGCGTCCATTCGGGCGCGGGGGGCGGTACTTTCTTTGCGCATGAGCGAGCGGCCTTCTTTGCGGCGACATTTTGGTTGGACGTTCGCCATTATGGTCATCGCCCTCGGACTTATCGCGGCGACGGTTTTTGTATTCGAACGCTGCACCTCCATGCCGGGGCGGTTGGCCGGCACTACCGTCGATCAAATGGAGCGGCTTGGCCGCGACGTGCGCCACGTCATCGGCCAGATCGCGCAGGTGCAGCCGCGCGTGACGATCAACGATCGCGTTTATTTCGAGCAAACCAGCCCCGTCGCTGAGCTGGCGGTAATTTCCCAGCGTCTAGAAGTCGAACACGAGTTCGAACATACCTGGGCGGGAAGCACCAAACGATTGCGGTTGCACGGAACATTCGTCGCTAAAGCAGGCTTCGATTTGCGCCAGCAAGTGAGCGTGGATGTGCGACCGGAAGAAACCGTCGTGCGCATGCCACACGCCAAGCTTCTCGGAGTGGAACAACAGGCTTTGGAAGTGCTCGCGTTTGAAAACGGATTTTGGAATCCAATTTCCGGCGCAGACGTGCAGTCGCAAGTGACCACCCTCGCCCAATTGGCGCGCGCCAAAACTGAGGCGCGCAATTTGCCGGCCGAAGCCGAGCGGACATTTCGCCTCGAACTGGCCGCGCGCCTGCAAATCAATTCGCCCGTGCACGTGATTTTTTACGACCTTCCGGCGCACGAGTAATGAACCGCGCGGAAATTTCTCGATAAAGAAGAAATGCGTGCGCGCAATAAATTGCTGCTCGCACTCGGCTCGATTCTTCTCGTCTCGGCGCTCACGACTTTCTTCGCCCCATTCTTAATCGCGCATGGCATCGCCCGGTGGTTGGGATTCGAAGCGCGCCGTTCTGGATTGACGATTGATTTTAGCGAAATCAAAGCGCCATTTCTACGACCGGTCGAGATTAGCAACTTGTACATTACCGGCGCCGGTCGCGGGGGCGTCCATATGGAAATCATCGCTCCACGGGTCGAAGCTACTCTTAGTCTGGCTGCAATTTTTCACCTGCCGGTCAAGACCCATCCCATCCGCCATCTGGCAATGGAACATGTGCACGCTTTCCTGCGCAGCCGCGCAACTGAAACCGCACGAGCCCTCGATTACAAGGCGCTAGCTGCGCTTTTGCCGACCAGTTTCCAGATTTCCGCGGACGAAATTCGCTTCGAACAATCCCTGGTAAGCATGGACTTTCGCGACACGGTCATCGCGGCCCGCCCCGGAAAAAATGGACTTCTTTCCATCGGCTCACTTGCAATCCGCGCGCCCCAGCTCCAAAAAAATTACACCGATCTTCACGGCGCCGCGCGCTGGCAGGACAATCGCCTCTCGATCGGTTCGCTCCGTTTGGTCGAGGGACTCGTGATCGATTCTTTCGCGCTCGATTTCAATCTGCTTGCTGACGGGCGGGTCAGCGCAGAAACGGGCGTGACGGCTTTCGGTGGCCGCTTGCGCGCGAATCTTGCCGCCACTCGCGGCGATCAAGCGCGTATCTGGGACGCGGCCGGAACTGCTTCTGAAATTTCGCTGGCGCAACTCGCGAACGCGCTCGGACTGAGAGAAGACGTGCGCGGTCTGCTCCGCGGATCGAAATTTACTTTCCGCGGCGACCCGCGCGATTTTTTGCGCGCCACCGCCTCAGTCTGGCTGGAATTGACCGATTTTACCTGGCGCGACCGCAAAGCCAGTTCCATCATGCTGGGCGCAAATTTCTATAATCGCAGTGTGCAGTTGCAGGAATTTTACATCAAACAACTGCACAACGAATTCACTCTCAGTGGCGAAAGCGCGATCACGTCCGATTGGCTCAACCCGGATTTTCGCGGCGACATCTCCGCCTCCATCGACGATCTGGGCGAATTTGCGGAGTTATTCGGCGCCCCCCGCGCTGCTTTTGCCGGGAAAGTCTCCGCCCGCGGTCGCGTCCATACCCATGAACACAACGTAGATGGCGAACTCGCGCTCACCGGCGACGGCTTGAAGTTTTTCCACGCACCGGTCGATTCCCTCACGGCGCGAATCGAACTCGACTTTTCCCGCCAGCGTCAGTTTCAACTCACGACGGAGTTTTCCTGTCAGCGCATGAGCGACTACATTCCGACGTTCACGCGCTTCGGTCAGATCTACGGTTCACTTTCCGGCACCGTTTCCGCTCAGGGTAACGAAAAAAATTATCGCACGGAAATACGCGCGAAAGCACACGATCTCATTTGCGATCGCTTTGAAACTTTGCGCCCCCTCAATTTAACTTTGACCGGTCAACTTTCTCCCGACACCGTTTTCTTCCCCGAATTTGAAATCGCCAACGAAAGAATCACCGCCGGGATGATGATCACGGCTACGCGAAAATTTCTTCAGGTCCAGAATCTGAACGTGATTCTGGATGGCAACGAAAAATCCTGCGGCCAATTTTATCTTCCAATCGACGGAATTGCTTTTCTACGCGGTGATGATTTTCACTTCGATCGACAAGCGCCGTTCTCGGCAAGTCTGGAGCTCGGCCCGGTCGATCTCGCCGCCGCCGGGCGCGCGATCGCTGCCGGACCGCCGCCAGTGGGCTCGCTTGCGGTCCACATCGAGATTTGGAATTCACTTTCAAAATTGAACGGCGAAACGAAATTCGAGCTCCGAGATTTCACCACCGCCGAAAAATCGTTCGCTGTGGCCAGCGGAACTGTGGATACCCGCGCAGTTTCCGGAAGCGTTGATGGCAACGCCGAACTCAACCTTGGGCATTCCTCTTCAGTGACGGCGCGCTTTTCCTTGCCACTCAACCATCCCGACGATTCCTGGCGTCAACAACCGCTCTTCGCCGCACTGAGTTTTCCGGCGGTTTACCTGAAGGAGCTGCCGCCCTGGTGGACCCTCTCGTCGGTCGATGGAATTGTCAGCGGCCAACTTACTCTGGCTGGCACTTTCGACGTGCCGCGCGCCGTCGGCGATTTTTCTTTGCTCGATGGGAAACTGAAAAACGGAAGCGAACAACTCCTCCTTTCCTTGCAAATGCATGCGGTCGGGGATTCGGCCGCAATCGATTTTCTAAACCTGACCCGCGCTGACGTGACGGCGACTTTCACCGGCGAACTAAATTTCGCCGATCCGTCAAATTTTCAGGCGATGCTCACCAGCCGCGATCTCTTGCGAATCGTCGCCGCGAAATCGTGTTTCAATACCATCGAAGTGGCCCGCGGAAATGAGGGCGCCAATTTTTCTCAGGTTCAACTCGATCGTCACGGCATTGTTTTCAGTGGCGAAGGCTCCGCGCCGCCGCTGACGACAAAATTTTGCGCCGGAGAAGAAGTCGGCGCGCCGCTGAGGATCAATTTTCCGCGCCAGACCGATCTTTGGTCTATGCCGCTGCCGGCTCCCTGATCGTGGGCACTTCTTGGCGCGAAAGCCAGCGCTGCAATTTTTCCTCCAGTTGCCTGGTAAGATTGATTTTGAATTCCGCGCCGGCATCCATTGTTACTATCTGGTTCTCGTTAGTTTCAAAAATCAACTCCACCGCCATTTGCCCCGGCGCCGACGCCAGAATTTCGCGCACCTCGCGTAACTCGTCAGTCGAAACATCGCGGCCAAACCGCAGCCGGACCGGCGCAGCCCCCCTGCTCCGCTGGTCGAGGGTCGATTGGTGAGCGTGCGTCGTTTCTGCTGTCCCTTCCGCCATCAAGGCGCGCAGTTTCTGCGCCGTTGCGCGCAACGATTCATCCCGCAAATCCAGCGTGCCGCGCACCGCCACCACATTCCCCGACACCAGCTTTTCGCTGCACTGAATATAAAGCTCGTTCCAGATCACCAGCTCGAGTGAGCCGGTTAAATCCTCCAGCCAGATGACCGCAAAAGGTTTCCCTTCTTTTTTGGTAAACTTTTTATCGACCTGCGCGATCGAACCCGCGACGCGAAAGCTTGCGCGATCGGAAAGTTCATTGAGCGACGCGATCGTCTGGTAATTCCCTTTCGCAAGTGTGACCGCGTAAGCATCGAGCGGATGACCGGTGACATAAAATCCGAGCAGTTCTTTTTCGAACAACATTTTTTCCCGATCGCTCCAGGGCGCGACCTCGCGTTTGCGCCCCGCCACATGATGCTCCGGCTCGTCGCCGAAAAGCGAAACCTGTCCCGCCGCACGATCGCGTTGCGTCCGTGCCGAGGCCGAGAGCGCGTCGTCAATGCCGGAGAAAAGCTCCGCTCGCTCGGCCCCGGTAAAATCAAATGCACCCGACTTGATTAACGCTTCCAGCATTTTTCGATTGGCGATGCGAGAATCGAGCCGGCCGCAAAAATCCGGCAGCGACTTGAAATCGCCCCCGCGCTCTCGTTCAGCAATGGCCGCTTCCATCGCCCCCTCGCCCACGTGTTTAATGGCGGCGAGGCCAAAACGAATCGCACGCTTCCCCCCGTCATCCTGAGCGAAGCCGAAGGATCCCGCGGAAGTCGCCTTTAACGTCTCGTCTCGGGATCCCTCAACTTCATCTCGCTCCGCTCCACTATGCTCGGGATGACCAACTGTTTCCGGTACAAACTTTAGCCCGCTTCGATTCACATCCGGCGGCAAAATCGAAATTCCCATCCGCTTGCACTCCCCCACCAGCACCGAAATTTTCTCGGTGTTATTAATTTCGTTGCTCAGCAACCCGGCCATGAACTCGACCGGATAATTCGCTTTCAAATACGCCGTCTGATAACTAATCACCCCGTAGGCCGCGCTGTGGCTTTTGTTGAATCCGTAGCCGGCAAATTTTTCTAACAAATCGAAGATCGCGTTCGCTTTCTTCGCGCCGATGTCGTTCGTGCGCGCGCAGCCTTCGATAAAATTGGCCCGCTCCTTCCCCATTTTCTCCTTGTCCTTTTTGCCCATCGCACGGCGAAGCAAATCCGCTTGTCCGAGCGAATACCCCGCCAGCTTGCTCGCCGCCGCCATCACCTGCTCCTGGTAAATCATCACCCCATAAGTCTCGGCGCAGATTTCTTCCAGCAGCGGATGTTCGTATCTAATTCTCGTTAGCCCTTTCTTGCGCTTGATGTAATCGCCGATCAATTCCATCGGCCCCGGCCGATAAAGCGCGATCAACGCGATGATGTCGTCGATCTTTTGCACATCGAATTGCTTCGAGGTCGAAGTCATCCCGCCCGACTCCATCTGGAAAAGGCCGATCGTTTCGCCCCGATTGTAGAGCGCAAACGTGGCCGCATCGTTCAGCGGAATGTTTTTAAGCGAAAACTCCGGCGCGCGTTTCCGGATCAATGTGACCGCGTCCTCGATCACGGTGAGAGTTTTCAATCCGAGAAAATCCATCTTCAGCAACCCGAGATCGTTCAGCGGATTCATCGAATACTGGCTGACGATGTCGTTGCCCTTCACGTCGCGGCAAAGCGGCACGTAATCGGACAGGTCGCGATCGCCAATAACAACGCCAGCGGCGTGAACGCCCGCGCCGCGCGATAAACCTTCCAGCGCGCTCGCATACTCCATCAGCTGTTTCGTCTGCGGCTCGGTTGCGACCGCGCGTTTCAATTCCGGGTTTCTTTCCGTGGCGGAATTGAGCGTGATGTTGATTTCGTTCGGAATCATTTTCGCGATTCGGTCGGCATCGCGGTAACTCCAGCCCATCACCCGGCCGACATCGCGCACCACGCTGCGCGCCTTCAGTTTTCCAAACGTGATGATTTGCGCGACGCGGCGTTCGCCATATTTGCGCCGCACGTATTCCAGCACTTCGCCCCGGCGCGACTCACAAAAATCGACGTCGATATCCGGCGGAGAAATGCGTTCGGGATTAAGGAACCGCTCGAAAATCAAACCGTATTGCAGCGGATCAATATCTGTAATTCCCAAAACGTATGCGGCCATCGAGCCCGCGGCGGAACCACGCCCTGGACCGACTGGAATGCCGCGCTCTTTCGCGAAGTGAATGAAATCCCAGACGATCAGGAAGTAGCTGACGAAACCTGTTCTTTCCAAAACATCGACTTCGTAATCGAGCCGCTGAATGAGCTCGGCGTCGCTCGCGGCGCGTTCGCCGTAGCGCTCGTGCAATCCTTTGTAACACAACTCGCGCAAGTAACTTTCGCGAGTTTTTCCTTCGGGAACGGGATACTCGGGGTATTTCGATTTACCGAATTCCACCTCGAGGTTGCAGCGATCGGCAATGACCAGCGTGTTACTGATCGCCTCCGGGAAATCGCCGAAAATTTCCCGCATTTCCACCGGCGATTTGAAATAAAGCTCCGGCTTGTAGCGCAGGCGGTTCTCGTCCCGGACCTTCGACGCAGTGTTGATGCAAAGCAGAACATCATGCGCCTGGTGATCGCTGCGCCGCAAAAAATGGACGTCGTTAGCCGCCACCAGCCCGAGACCAAATTCTTTGGCGAATTTCGGCAGATGCGCGTTCACGATTTTTTGTTCTGCCATGCCGTGATCGTGCAACTCGATGAAGAAATTTTTCGAACCGAAGATGTCGCGATAATCCGCCGTGAGGCCTTTCGCCCTTTCGACATTGCCGCTGGTGAGGGCGTTATTGATTTCGCTCGCGATGCATCCGCTCATCCCGATCAGGCCGGCGGAATGCGCTGCCAGCAATTCCTTGTCGATTCGTGGGCGATGATAAAAACCATCGAGGTGCGCAGCCGAAAGCAGCTTCACCAGATTGTGATAACCCGTCTCGTTTTCCGCCAGGAGAGTGAAATGAAAAGTAGAATCCCGCGGCGCCTTTTCCTTGTAGGAGCCATTGGTGATGTAGGCCTCGCACCCGATGATCGGCTTCACTCCGGCCGCCCGCGCGCATTGATAAAAATCGATCGCCCCAAAAAGATTTCCGTGATCGGTAATCGCGACCGCCGGCATTCCCATCTCGACCGCTTTGTTCATCAACTCGCGCATCCGCACCGCTCCATCGAGAAGCGAATATTCGGTGTGGAGGTGGAGGTGAACGAAAGAGTCGCGCGGCATTCGATGCAGTATTCAGCCGCTGGCAGTTTTGGCAAATTTACGAGGCGAACGTTCGCGAAACAGAGATGCCTTCATGCAAAAATGTTGCCAGATTAAGCGATGCCGATTCCATATTCCGAGGTCCACACTTTCACGAACCAAATGTTTGCCGGTAATCCTGCCGGCGTTTGTCTATTGCCCGACCAATCGGTGCCGGACGATCTCCTGCAGCGAATCGCCGCCGAAAATAATCTGGCCGAGACCGCGTTTGTGATTGCGCGCAGCGATCATTTATTGGCGGCAACGCGGTCACGTATCTCGCCGGTGAGCTTTGCTTGACGTGACCGAGTCTGCCAAGAGCAAATTGCGAAACCCGGTCCGGCTCGATCGAAACGGCGGAATACCGCCGCGTTAGCGCCTCGGACCGCACGCGCCTCGCGTGCTATGCCAGTCCGGCTCGGACTTTTGGCGCCCCGCCAAAACGAACTTTCTGCTGTTCGCCTTTTGCAACCGATGTTGTGTTATGCAGACGTTGACTCATAATCGTCTGCATGAGAACAACGCTCAATGTAGATGATGCGCTCATGAGCGCAGCGCTAAAAGCAGCCGGTGAAAAGGAGAAGACCAAGGTAATTCATCTTGGACTGGAGGCATTGATCAGGCAGAAGGCGGCGGAGCGGCTCGCCCGGCTCGGAGGCACTGCGCCCAAAGCCGGCGCGGCTCCGCGCCGGCGGCAATGGCAACGGCGAGCCAAGTGAAAGTGCTCGTGGACACGCCAGTGTGGATCGATCATTTGCACCGCGATGACGCGATGCTGCGGCGGCTACTCGCCGCAGGGGCCGTTTATGTAGCCAACGCCATTCTCGGCGAACTTGCGGCCGGCAATCTCCCAAATCGCCTGCGTACGATGTCTGATCTGCGGCTGATGCCTCGCTTCGCCCGATCCCGCCGCCGATCATGTGCTCGATTGGATCGAGGCACATCGACTCGGCGGCCGAGGGTTGTCATGGATCGACTGTCTCCTGCTCGTCATTGCCGAACAGAACAACGCCACCATCTACACGCGCGATCGGGTTTTGGTGCGGCATGCAGAAAAATTCAAGGTCGCCTTCCGAGAATAATTTGGCGGCTCTATTCGCTTACCCCTAGCGTACCGCATCGACCCGCTCTTTACCGTGAACGAATCAGCAAAATAAATTTAAGCGTTGCCAGCGGCGCGAGCCGTTGCTAAGGAAGCGCGTGCTGCGATCAGCTTTACGTTTGAAAAGCGCGCCAGCACCGCCAGTTTACCCGCACGCATGAAAAAGCTCGAAGCGATCATCAAGCCGTTCAAATTGGAAGAAGTGAAGGAGGCGCTGGCCGAGCTCGGCATCGAAGGGATGACCGTGATCGAGGTAAAAGGATTCGGCCGCCAGAAGGGGCACACCGAAATTTATCGCGGCAGCGAATACACTGTGGATTTTTTGCCGAAAGTGAAAGTGGAAGTCGTGCTCGCGGATGACATGGTGGACAAAGCGGTCACGGTGGTGGTAGCGGCGGCGAAAACGGGGAAGATTGGTGACGGCAAAGTTTTCGTAATTCCGGTCGAGCACGCGGTGCGCATTCGGACGGAAGAAATCGGCGAAAAAGCGGTCTGATTTTTGCTTGAGTAATTGAACGGTTGAGTGGTTGAGAAAAAGGCGGACCGGCGCATTTTAAAACACTCAACCGTTTAATTTTCCGTCTTTCAACTCTTCAACCTTTTAACTTTTCAACCTTTCAACTTTTCCCATGGCTAAAGAAAAAAAATCCGCCTCCGACGTTTCCAAAATCATCAAGGACGAGGAGGTAAAACTCATCGATTTCAAGTTCACCGATCTCCCCGGTTCCTGGCAGCATTTCACCACCACTCTCACCGAATATAGCGAGGAGATTTTTACCGACGGCCTCGGTTTCGACGGCTCGAGCATCCGCGGCTGGCGCGCGATCAACGCTTCCGACATGCTGGTGATTCCGGACCCCGCCACCGCCTGGATCGATCCATTCAATACCGAGCCGACTCTGAGCCTGATTTGCACCATCGTCGATCCGATTACCCGCGAACCGTACGATCGCGACCCGCGCGGTGTGGTGGAAAAAGCGGAAGCCTATTTGAAAGGAACCGGCATCGCCGACACCGCTTTCTTCGGACCGGAAGCGGAATTTTTTATTTTCGATGACGTCCGTTTTTCCTACTCGGGCAACAGTTCATTTCACTGCGTCGAAAGCGCGGAAGGACATTGGAACAGCGCGCGCGAAGAATCGCCAAATCTCGGCTACAAAATTCGCGCGAAGGAAGGTTACTTTCCGGTCGGGCCGGCCGACAGCTTGCAGGACATCCGCAACGAAATGTGCCTCGAGCTCGAGAAAGCCGGCATCCCGATCGAGCGCCAGCATCACGAAGTCGCCACCGCGGGCCAGGCGGAGATCGACATTCGCTTCGCGCCGATGAAGGCGATGGCCGATCATTTGCAGTACTATAAGTACATCGTGCGCAACGTCGCGCGCCGGCACAACAAGACCGTCACCTTCATGCCCAAGCCGCTCTTCGGCGATAACGGCAGCGGCATGCACACTCACATGTCGCTTTGGAACGGCGACAAACCACTTTTCGCCGGCAACGGTTACGCTGGCCTGAGCGATCTCGCACTTTTTTTCATCGGCGGGATTTTAAAACACGCGCCCGCCCTGACCTGCATCACGAATCCGACGACGAACAGTTACAAGCGACTCGTGCCCGGATTCGAAGCGCCGGTCAATCTCGCCTACTCCGCGCGTAACCGTTCTGCCGCTATTCGCATTCCCACTTATTCGGCGAATCCGAAAGCGAAACGGATCGAGTTCCGCACTCCGGACGCAGCCGCCAATCCGTATCTCGCTTTCGCCGCGCTTTTGATGGCGGGACTCGATGGAATCCAAAACCGCATCGATCCTGGCGATCCACTCGACAAAAATCTTTACGATTTGCCGCCGGAAGAATTAGCCAACATCCCGAGTGTTCCTGATTCGCTCAGCGGCGCCATCGCCGCGCTGGAAGAGGATCACGCCTTTCTTCTCAAAGGTGATGTATTCAATGCCGACTTCATCGCCAATTGGCTCGAGATGAAACAAAAGGAATACGACTCACTCCGTCTTCGCCCGCATCCCTTCGAGTTTGCGATGTATTACGACGTCTAACAAGACCTGGGCAGCATCGCCGCTGCGGAAGTGAAAAAAATTCTCCGCATCGCCATCTTGCTCGGATTGATCGCTGTCGTGACATTTGCTTTTCCCGGAACGGCGGATCGCGTCATCCTTTTCCCAAGCACAAATCCGATTCCCGCGCCTGGTGCGCAACGTCGCACCATTCCATTTCAAAATGGCGAGTTGGAAGTCTGGATCGCGAGTTCTTCGCAGGCGCACACGAAGGAATCGGCCTCGATCAAAGTGCTGCGTTTTTATGGCAACGCTGATCGCGCAGAACGATGGGCGGCGCTGGATGCCAGCGCGTGGAACAACCGGGCGGTTGATCTTTGGGCGCTAAATTACCCCGGCTTCGGCGGTAGTTCTGGAAAAGCCACGCTGGCGGCGATGGCGCGCGCAGGTGTCGCCGCCTTCGACGCCTTGCGCGCAGAATCGCCACGGCAACCCATCTTTATTTTCGGCGCCAGCATCGGGACCACGGTCGCTTTGCACGTAGCCGCCGAGCGCGAAGTTGCCGGCCTTGTTTTGCACAATCCTCCGCCACTTCGCCAAATGATCCTGCGCCGCTTCGGCTGGTGGAATCTGTGGCTGATCGCCGGCCCGATCGCCTGGCGAATTCCGCGCGGGTTGGACAGCGTGGCAAACGCCCAACGCATCCACGCGCGCGCGATTTTCCTGCTTTCGGAGCAGGATGAAGTGGTGCCGATTCGTTTTCAGCGCCAGGTGGTGAATGCTTACGCCGGCGAGAAACGGGTCGTTGCGTTGCCACGCGCGCATCATAATTCGCCGATCGACCAGGCCGTTCTGCCGGAATTTTACCGCGCTTACGACTGGCTTCTTCCGCGCTAGCGCGGTTAGCTGCGGCCATGCGGCGTCGTTGGCCGGGACTGCTTCTTATTTCTCTGGGAATCGCCGCGATCGTCTGGTTCGTTTTCGGACAGACGGCGCACTTTTATTGGGTGCGTTACGATGACGGCGATTACGTTTATCGCTCCGGTCCTGTAACGAGTGGGCTGAGCTGGCGCAATGCCGGGTGGGCGTTCACTCATTTTCACGCCTCGAACTGGCATCCGCTGACGACGATGTCGCACATGCTCGATTGCCAGTTGTTCGGCGTGCGCCCGGGACCGATGCACGTCGTGAATGTGATCATTCATTCGCTGGCGGCGATTACACTTTTTTTTGCGCTGCTTTCGCTGACTAACAAAATGTGGCGAAGCGCGTTCGTCGCGACAGTGTTCGCGATTCACCCGCTGCGCGTGGAATCGGTGGCGTGGATCGCCGAACGCAAAGATGTGCTGAGCGGACTGTTTTTCGCTCTGACGCTGCTGGCGTATTCCGCCTACGCGCGAAAACAAACCGGTGCGCGTTATTTGCTGACGTTGCTTTTCGCCGCGCTCGGTCTGCTTTCGAAATCGATGCTGGTAACGATTCCCTTCGTCTTGTTGCTGCTCGATTTCTGGCCCCTGGCGCGCTTCTCAAAAAAACAAATCGCGCGTTTGTTGCTGGAGAAAATCCCCTTTGCGCTTCTGGCGGCGGGATCGGCCGTCGGGACGCTGCTGGCGCAGCACGGCACCATCAACACGCGCGGTTTTTCGTTCCTGTTGCGAATTGAAAACGCCATCGTCGCCTGCACGATTTATTTGCGCCAGCTTTTCTGGCCGACAAAACTCGCCGTCCTTTATCCATTTCCAGAAAAATATTTTCCGGTATCGACCATCACCGGCTCGCTCCTTTTGCTAGGCGTCATTTCCGCGTTCGCGGTT
>DAIOVO010000024.1:2609-8726 GCA_036758965.1 Chthoniobacterales bacterium | reverse complement strand
ATTTCCGTTTTTGCTCGTCGGCTGGCTTTGGTTCCTCGGCATGCTCGTTCCGGTTCTCGGCCTTGCGCAAGTTGGCCGGCAAAGTTACGCCGATCGTTACACCTATCTGCCGCTCATCGGAATCGTGATCGCGATCGTCTGGCTGTTGGCGGAAATTGGCAAAGGTCGGCGCGCGATGATAATCTCTTATGCCGGCGCGGCCGCGATCGTCTGCATATCGTTAGCGGCCTGCGCGCGTCGCCAGACTTCCTTTTGGCAGAATCCGGACACACTTTGGCCGCACACGCTTGCTCTCACGACAAATAACGACGGAGCGCACCTGGCCTTCGCCGCCTCGCTCTTCGCCGAAGCAAGAACGGAAGAAGGCATCGCTCACCTGCGAGCAGCAGGAAAAATTCGTCCATCGAACCTCGCGCCCTCGAAGACGGCGCCGATTGCGCAAAATAAAAAGAAGCAGATCGACGCTGGCCTGGTGTTCTGGAGCGCGCGCGTGGAGCAAACGCCAGGGGATGCAAACGCGCACGCAACCTTCGGAAATTTACTCGTTCAAAAACATCAGGGCCGCGCCGCGATTGGGCAATGGGAACGCGCTTTGCAATTAAACCCGCAGGATAAAACGGTGCAGGCGAATCTCGCCTGGGCGCTGGCGACCGCGCCCGATCCCAGACTCCGCGATGGCGAACGCGCCGTCGTCCTCGCGCAATCGATAGTAAAAACGGAAGAGAAAAATCCATTTTACGTCCGGACGTTCGCCGCCGCCTATGCTGAGGCCGGACAGTTCGACGACGCGATTTCCGCCGCGCAGCATGCGTATGAACTTGCGCAAAGTAGTGGGAATCGTTCGCTTATTAACGAACTGGCGACCGCTCTCGCGCGTTACCGCCAGCATCTCCCCTTTCGCGACGAGAACCTGCGGCCAGTGGATGAATGAGGCGCGCCCGAAATCCCTTGCAACTTTGGCACACGGGATGATGTTAAATCTTCTCGTATGAACTCCCTCGCCTTGTTGTCGAGCTTCGGCGGACCTGATCTGATCATACTTTTGTTGATCATTCTTGTGCTTTTCGGCGCTAAAAAGCTGCCGGAATTAGCGAAAGGAATGGGACAGGCCGTGCGCGAATTCCAAAAAGCCAAAGACGAATTTGGCAACGAATTGCACAAAGCCGGTAAGCCGGAAGAACCAGCAGTGCGCCCGGCGCAGGCAAATGTGCCGCGAATCCAAAATGCGCCGGATGGGACAACAGCCGCGCACCCCGATCCCGACCAGGAAACCGCTCCCGGCGCGCGCGCCGATCAGGTTTAGCCCGAAGGTTGACATTTCCGTTGCTTGCGGGAATTTCGCGGCTCTTTCCCTATGTCAGACGACGATCTCCGTTCACGCATCAAAGAAATGATGGTGAAAAATCTCATGTTGCAGATGACGGCGGACCAGATTGCGGATGACGCGCCGTTGTTCGGACCAAATGGAATCGGGCTCGATTCCATCGACGCGCTCGAGCTGGCGGTGGGCCTGGAGAAAAATTTCGGCGTCAGCGTTCCAAATTCCGAAGTCGCCACCAAAGTGTTGCGCGATGTGAATTCGATTCACGATTACATTCTGGAAAAACGCGGCGACGCGAGCGTGAATGCTGGGTAAGCGCGCGCGTCTCGCGTGCTGGCGAGTCCCATCCCGGATCGACTTCCGCGCGGAAGACGACTGCTCATGAGCATCGATGCTGCGAAACCCGTGCCAGTTCCCTCGCTCCTGAATGCCAATTTCGGCGTTTCAGTTTCCAGCCTTTAAGCGTTTTGCGTCCTTTCTCTCTTTCCAAGGAAAGGACTTCCCGCTAGGCTGCGCCGACGATGCCGGATGAGCTGAAGCAAGCGCTTGAGGAGTTTGTCCGGTTCGCGCAGAACTTGAAAGGAGACGAGCGGGGTGAGGCTCAGCCGTTTCTTGAACACTTCTTTCGCGCGCTCGGCCATGCCGGCGTGATCGAGATCGGCGCAACCTTCGAGTTCCGCGTCGCGAAAAAACCCGGCTCAGCCCAGCTCGAGTTAGTAGTCGATGGCAACGGCGCTTCGCGCCCAAAAACCAAAGGCGGCAAGAAATTCGCTGATCTACTTTGGCCCGATCGCGTGCTCATCGAGATGAAGCGACGCAGCGAAAACCTCGAGAAACATTACGACCAGCTCTTTGACTACTGGAGTCACATCGTTCCGAAACGGCCGCCGTTCGCGATCCTTTGCAACTTTGATGAGTTCTGGATCTACGACTTTAACACTCAACTCTTCGACCCTGTCGATAAGATCAAGCTGTCCGCGCTACCCGATAGTATTAGTTCTTTCAACTTTCTGCTTCCTACGCCGAAGCATCCCATTTTTGGTAACAACAGAGTAGAAGTAACGCGTCGCGCCGCTGACCTTATGGCGCGTGTCTTTCGAGAGATCGTCTTTCGTGGGGAAGATCGAGTGCGCGCACAGCGTTTCATCCTTCAACTACTCGTCTCGATGGTTGCCGAAGACATAGGCTTGTTGCCACGCGAGATAGTTACCGAGCTGCTCTACGACTGCTCGGAGAAAGGCGCTAGCTCTTATGATTTATTCGGCGGCTTGTTTCGGCAGATGCAAAGGAAGGAACCGGCGCCCGCTGGTCGTTTCAGGGATGTCCAATACTTCAACGGAGGTCTCTTCGAGCTAGTAGAACCTATCGAGCTAAAACTAGCCGAAGTTTATGCACTGCACGAATCAGCGGCGCACAATGATTGGAGCAAAATCCGCCCCGAAATCTTCGGCGCTCTCTTTCAGGACAGCATGGACAAGAAAGAGCGCCACGCCTTCGGAGCGCATTTCACCAGTGAGTTCGACATCCGCAAAGTAGTAGGTCCTACAATCGTTAGGCCCTGGCGCGAACGGATCGAAGCCGCAGGCAAGAACGTTGGCCAGCTCCGCAGCGCCCTCGCCGACCTGCGCAAATTCCGCGTCCTCGATCCCGCCTGCGGCTCGGGCAACTTCCTCTTCATCGCTTATCGCGAAATGAAACGCCTGGAGCGCGACCTCCTCCTGCGCCTGCGCGAAGTGAGCCGCAAAGAGCCGCTCGAAAGCGCCATCTCCCTCCACCAATTCTACGGCCTCGACATCCTCCCTTTCGCCGTGGAGCTGGCCAAAGTCACCCTCATGCTCGCGAAAGAGCTGGAGCTGGAAGAAGCCAAAAAGCTCGCCGAGACCGACCAGTTACTCATCGAAGAAAAGCCGCTCCCGCTCGATAACCTCGATAAGAACATAATCTGCGCCGACGCACTCTTCAGTGAATGGCCGAAGGCGGACGCGATCATCGGTAATCCGCCTTATCTCGGTGCGAAAAGGATGAAGCCCGAGCATGGGGCGGAATATGTAAACAAACTGCGGAAGGCTTATCCGGCGATCAAAGGAATGGCCGACTATTGCGTTTACTGGTTTCGCAAAGCGCACGATGAACTTCCATCCGGCGCACGCGCAGGCTTGGTCGGCACTCAGAACATTCGGAATAATAATTCCCGTCCCGGTGGACTAGGTCACATCGTTGAAGAAGGCGGGACGATCACCGAAGCGATCTCGAACCAAGTTTGGAGCGGTGAAGCTGCCGTGCATGTCTCCATCGTCAATTGGGTCAAAGGTGAAGAACCCGGTGAAAAGATGCTTCGCTTTCAGCGAGGCGATTCCGTTGATAGTCCATGGGAAAGCTACTCGATGCCGCTCATCAACTCGGCGCTCTCTGCGGGTCTCGATGTAACCAGCGCAGTCGAGCTAGCAGCCAATCAGGAGCCGCCTTTCGTTTACAACGGCCAGTTCCCGCGGCACCACGGCTTCATCATTACTCCAGAGGAAGCGGCTAGGATGCTGCGCGCAAATCCTCGGAATGCTGAAGTTGTCCTGCCATTTCTTATCGGCTCGGAGATGCTAACAAAGGGCGCCCCTCAAAGGTGGGTTATCGACTTCCAAAAACGCGATCAATTCGAAGCGCGCACCTACGAGATGCCGTTCGATCATGTGCGTGCCTTCGTGTTACCTCACGTAACTGCCCTCGCAGAGAAGGAGAAAGCAAAGACCGGGAAAGATACTGGTCAGGACCAGCAATGGTTGAAGACCTGGTGGCAGCACTTCCGCTGTCGCAAAGAGCTAATTGATAAAATCGCGAAGCTGCCGCGCTACATAGCCTGCTCGGAAGTGACAAAACGTCCGATCTTCTGCTTCGTCGATTCCGTCATTCGACCAGACCATACCTTGGAAGCCTTCGTTCTAGCCGATGACTATAGCTTTGGCATCATCCAATCGGACCTTCATTGGATTTGGTTTCGCGCTAAATGTTCGCGGTTGAAAGGCGACTTTCGCTATACTCCGCGTTCTGTTTTCGATACCTTCCCATGGCCCCAGCGCCCAACAGACAATCAGATTGCCGAGGTTGCTAAAGCCGCAGTGGAGTTGCGTGCAGTTAGGCTCGAACTGACGAGAAAGCTGAAATGCTCCTTTCGTAGTCTATACCGAACTCTCGATCAGCCCGGCGACAACCCACTACGCGACGCTCACGCGCGACTCGACTCCGCCGTCCGTGCCGCCTACATCATGCCAGACGAAACCGCCCCACTCGCTTTCCTTCTCGAACTGAATGCCACATACGCCGCAAAGGAGAGGTTGAGTGAAATGATCGCTTCCCCGGGTCTGCCAAGCGCTGGCGGTCGTCGCACCGCATTTGTGACGACCGACTACATACGTTGCGAATCCGGGCCGACGCCGCCTCAAGCTAATCGCGAATGAAGGAAACTATTCACAAACTGAAAGCTCATATTGACGCGCTCGAAAACCTTACACTAAGAGCATTTGACCGATATCTCTTCCTCAAGCCAATGTTAACGAGCGAACCCCTGATCGCCCGCATAAATGGTGAGAACAACAGTGATTACTTTGAGAGACTTCGCGGCTGGGTGTATTGGGGTCTGGTTCAGGAATTGGCTAAGATTTGCAGAGATAACGATCCAAAATCGCCCAGTGTTTCCGCAATCCAAAGAAAGCTTGTGGAGGTTCCTGGGCTGCTGGCGGCGCTCGAAGAAAAATATGTTGCTAATCCTAACGGGATCGGCTCCGAAATCGAACGCAGGTCTGACTTCAAACGTACTTATCATGAGTTCGATCGGCAAGCGACAGAGCTTCTCGAATCGAATGCTGTCAGCGGTTATAAAACCATTCGTGACAAACTCATTTCGCACAATGAGCTTCGCAAGCAGAAGACGGATTATGAATTCCATCAAGTACAGGAGAATCGGTTGAAATATGGCGACGAGCGTGTGGTTCTTGAAACGCTAGAGGAGTTGACGAGGGCTTTGTTACTGCTCGTCAGCAACGTTGACACGAACTGGGATTCCTATCTTTCCACTACAGAAAGCCTGACTCGTCGCTTTTGGCATATTGAAGCATCACGATGATCTCCGACTAGGATAGGGCATTGCCCCACGAGATATAAACGCAGGGATCGTGAAGGCTCATATAGAGATTAAGATTCGCCTCAATCGGATGCCGGCGGGTGGCCTTCATCAAGTTTTGAGAGAATTTGCAAAGCACACGAAAGGTTGGCACTTTCCACGCGAGGAATCCGAGGAATATCAGCGTCATCATGGACACGCAGCCGGTTTCGCAGCGTGTATTCAATGCGGCCAACTCGAACCCGCTGCTATGGCAGTAGCAAACCTCGATGCCAAGAATTCAAAAACCTTCCGTGTACCCAACATTGTTCCTCGGCAGCGCTCAAGCCTAACCGTTGATCAATATAATGCCGTCGGGTTAGCGTTCGCGGGTGAATTTAGCGATTGGCTGAGGCGCGATTCGTCACTCGGTACCGTTGAAGTCGTGGGCCCGAATAGAACGCTAACGGACATTATTCCTGGCGAGAAAACGCGAAGATTCTTTGAAGCTTGGCTTCATTCTCCCACACCTGTGAGCCATCCAAGCGACATTTACGCACTGGACCGTTTCATATGTCACCTTTTTCGTCATCGGGGGAAAACGCGGACCTGGGAAATCGAGCCCTATTTAGTCCACGATTTGCAATGGAAACCTGAAACAGCGCGCTGGGTCGTCGCAAGAATCGAGACGGGACTTGAGCTTCTT
>DAIOVO010000024.1:0-2599 GCA_036758965.1 Chthoniobacterales bacterium | reverse complement strand
CGAAAGTTTTGAAGAGATGGGGAATCCAGCTCGCGAGTCTGATTCTGCAGCGCTACTTTCCGCAGAGGAACGCGAAAAGCACTTAAGCAAGGTTTTAGATCACACTATCTATCTTGCTAAGGGTGCATTTCAGCATGCGGCACTGTTAACGAATACGGCCCAGAGATTCTGTATCGCACCTCTGGTAATTAAAAGCCTCCACAAAGCGCACGCGTTAAATCTTCTGGTTAAAGAACGTTTAGTTGAAGAAGCCGAGACGATACTGCGAATCCTGATTGAAGTCAGCTTTGTCATCGGCGCGCTTATGAAGGATCGAACCTTCGTAGCGCAGTATGCGAGGTCGGCCTACGTGCAGAAAAGACGAGAGCTACACAACTGGGTGTTAGGAAATCAACAGCTCCCGATGCCCATTCTCAAACCGGATCAAGTGAGAGAGCTTGAAGAGCAAATCGAACGTCTTACAACGATAATCAAGGAACATAAAATTAAGGCGATCTCGATTAAGGAATACGCTGAAAAATGCGGCTTGCTGGCAATCTACTTCATTAACTACTCAAGATTGTCTTCGAGCGTCCATTCTGGACCTCTCGATATCGACAAGTTTATGAAGAAAAATGCCGAAGAGAGGCTTCTATCGATTGGCCCGCCGGATCCAGGTCGACCGGACGTGCTTCTCTGGGTGGGAGTCGAGACGATGGTGAGAATCTTGAAATCAGCCTCCGCAGTATTCGGTCTCTGCATAATCGGGCTAGATCAGGTCGAGGAGACTTACAGGGGAATGAGCGCAATGATGATGACGGAAGTGAAAATTATCTGATGTCCACTAATTCCACTATCGAATGGACGGAGGCGACGTGGAATCCGGTGACGGGTTGCACGAAGATCAGTGCCGGCTGCAAGAATTGCTACGCGGGGCGGCTGGCGTTGCGCTTGCAGGCGATGGGGAATCGTCATTACCGGCGCGGGTTTCGCGTCACCTTGCATGAGGATGTGGTCGATCTGCCCGGCACCTGGAAGAAGCCGCGCCGCATCTTCGTGAACTCGATGAGCGATTTGTTTCATCCCGACGTTCCACTTTGGTTCATCCGCCGGGTTTTCAAGACGATGGAGGAATGTTCACAGCATTCCTTTCAGGTGTTGACGAAGCGCAGCGACCGGGTGCGCAAGCTGGCCGCGAAACTGCCGTGGCCGAAGAATGTCTGGATGGGCGTGAGCGTGGAAGATAGCCGCGTTTTCAACCGCATCGATGACCTGCGCGAAGTACCCGCGGCCATCCGCTTCCTCTCCTGCGAACCGCTAATTGGCTCGCTTGCTGGGCTTGAGCTGCGTGGGATTCATTGGGTGATTGTCGGCGGCGAGTCCGGGCCGCATTCGCGATTGATGGATGTGGAGTGGGTGCGGGAAATCTTTCGCGCCTGTCGCAAGCAGAAGGTGCCGTTCTTTTTCAAGCAATGGGGCGGCGTGCGCAAAGACCTGACAGGCCGATTGCTCGGCGGTCGCACTTACGACGAGATGCCGATGCCGAAGGCGGCGTGACCGAGAGCGGACCGCACGCTCCACGTCCGACTATGCAGGAATTCGGACGGGGACCTGATTGTTAATTGACATCGCCTCCTATGGCATGAAACGAACACTCCACAGTCCTTGCCGTTCAGAAATGTTCCTTTTGCCAACCGACTCCAGCCGATGAGCGAAAGTTTCCTCCGCTACACCGATCTCGCGGCTGCGATTCAGTTGGCCGCAGCAATGGGCTGCGAACGGTTCAGATCGTTCGCGCGCTTTCGGCAAATATGACGCACGTCGAAGCACTCGGTCTCGCGCGGCGAGCCGCACCGCTGCTGGAAATCAAAGTCAGCGAATTTATGAGCCTGCGGCGGAACGAATGAGTCGCTACGCTTTCTCGACCTGATCGATGAAACGCTCGCTGTAGCCTTCTTTGCGAAGCTGCGCTGTGTCGATCGGCTGGCCCTTCTTTTTCGCCTTGTCTTTCGTCGCGCGAAGAAGTTGCTGAACGGCCTGGTCCAGAATCGCCTCTTCAGAACGACCGGAGGATTTGGCAGTGGGCGTCTTTGACATGTATTCGTTTATACTACGGACTCGCCAGATTCGCCAGTGCCGAACTAATTTCTTCTTCGCTCAACGATAAAAAAACAGCACCTACGGCACATACGCGCTTTCGGTGCTTCGCTCGGAACGATTAACGGACTTTCGCGATGCGACAAGCTTATATTATTCGGCAGAAACAGCGCAAATAAACGACGGGATCCTATTGAATGTCCGATCCCTCACACATCGAGTGGACGGAGGCGGCGTGGAATCCGGTGACGGGTTGCACGAAGATCAGCGCCGGCTGCAAGAATTGCTATGCGGAGCGGCTGGCGTTGCGCTTGCAGGCGATGGGGAATCATCGTTATCGCCGGCGCCACCGCCCGCGTAATTTTCCTAACGAGACGTAAGCTCGGCCTTAATCCGCGCGATTAATCGCATCGATCAGTTGCCGGAATCGGCCGAAGCTGCGGCGAAACGGCACGAACAACAGCCGCGGCAAATCCCAGATTTCGGGCTCGTTTTTCTCCTGCGGCAGCGCCTTGCCCTGCAC
>DAIOVO010000023.1:32127-37264 GCA_036758965.1 Chthoniobacterales bacterium | reverse complement strand
CTCCCGGCCGGCACGGTTTCATCAACATCCTGCAGCCGAAGATTGGGAAGCCGGCCGCTCAGCAAAGTCTCCTCTAATGGCTACAGAATTAATCAAAATGCTCTAGGTGATCCAATTGGGCTCGAAGTAGGAGCGTTGCTCTTCGCTCGCCAGCGGACGCCAGGCCTTCACGCCTTCGAAATAATAGTGCGTCACCTGCGAAAGACGGCTGCGAGATTTGTCTGTTTGGGGAGCGCCGCCGTGGAGGAGGTTGGCCGCCCAAACAATCGCCTGTCCTTTCCGAGCGAGAATGATTTTTTTTCCAAGCGGTTCGACTCAATCGCCCGGTCCAGATGTTTCTCGTAGTGATGATAGTTGGCGACGTCGGCTTCCACACCGACTTCTTTGAAATTGATCTCGGGCAAACGCTGGCTTCCGGGATGAACCAGGAGCGGCCCTTGCGCAGGACCGACATCCTCCAGCGCGATCCAGACGCCGCACATGAATCCGAACGGCTCGCTGTTGAAATGAATGGAGTCGGCATGAACCGTCTGCTCCGTCCCTCGAGTGAAGTTGAGCGTCTGGAATGGACGCGGGCGCCGGCCATAGAGCGAATCGAGCAATGCCAGCACTGCGGGAAATAAGGCAATCCGTTTCACGTTCTCGCTCATCCGCCAGCCATCCTGCAAACGGACTTCGTCGAGGTAAGACACTTTCGCGGGATCGGGATTCGCGCGGAAGGCAGCAACATCGCGCACTGCTCCATCGATGACTTCGTCAGGGATGCGCGACTCGAAAAGCAGGTATCCGTCTTTCTGGAAGGCGGACTCGCGCCGGGCCCCCAAGAGTTTTTTCAGTAACGACATGCCGCTGCAGAAATATCAAATTGCGACTGGCTGAGGCAAGATCGGTGCTCGCATCATAGATGGTTGATCATGTGGTGAAGCGCGTTTGCGTTCAGGACTGGAAGGCCTCCAATTTGCCGCCAAAACGCGCCAGTATTTCCGTGCACGAACCGACCTTGTACCGGAATGCCCAAACGCGCGTACGCGTCCAGAATTGCTGGGACGACGTTATTGGGACCGGCGGTTAGCGGCACGATGCGAGCGTCATCGAAATGCTGCGGCTCGCACTCATGGCTGAAAACTGCACCGGCCGCCTCGACGTTTTCCAGGATGCTCATCACCTCCGTCGCCGATGCTGCAAGATCGACGTCCATCCAGAGCGAAAGCAATGACGGCGCCGCGAATGAAGGGAGCGTTTCCGCAAAATATCCTTCATGGAATTTGACCGCTTCGAGGGAACCAAATCGCTCCACGTTCGACCGTACTTCTGCCAACGAGCCTGCAAACTCCCCTTCCACGTAATCGCGCGAAGCAGATGAAGGCAGACCGGCGAAGGAGTCGAAGACATGCATTTCGATTCCGAGCCAGCGACAAGCGTAACTTAGCATGGCGGTGCTGTAGCCTTTGTAGCAGCCGAATTCGGCGAACGCGCCGTCCACCCCGAAGGATTTCAGGACGTAAAGATGGTGCGCGATCGAGAACAGTTCTTCGGGTGAATTCGGTGTGCAGCAATAGTCTTTGTCGGAACTGCTCCGTCTCTCATTCGCGCGCGGAAAATAGCGCCGTACGAATTCGAAATGAGCCCAGACCTCGCGCACGTAGCGCGCGTAAGTGAGGACGGGAATGAATTCGTCCATCATCGGCTGCGAGGCCAGCTCGAGCAGTAACTCGGCGACTTGCACCTGATCCTCTTCTCGATAACTGCCGACCGGCGCGTCCGGCCAGAGCGCAAGAATTATCACTGCAATTGGCCGCGGAAAAGCAGAGGGAGGCACTTCCCCTGTCCGCGAGCGGATTGCGCTCCGGCCCGCGTCGCTGATAAATCGCGCCTGCGCCGCGTCGATCGCCCGCAGGGTCTTTCCGCGTTCATCCAGCAGCTTCAGTCGCACGACCACCGGCGCGGAAAGGCCTCCCACCGGAAGCGTGAAATCGAGGGCGAAGCCACTTTGCAAACTTGATCCGGCTCCGCCGTACGCTTGCGCAACATCTGCTCGAGACAAATTGGCGACAGTTTCCGCGAGCCGATCCCGGTCGCTCCAAATCTCCACCTGGATACGAAAATTCGCGTCGGAAAAAGCCCATCCACGCGCCGCGCGCGGCGTAAGCAAGTCGATGTAATAGCGAATGTCGCCGGTAAGAGAGTGGGTCTGCTCTTGCATTTGCCGCTTCGGTAAGTTGACGCTGCAATTCCTTGCGTGGCAACCTTGCGCGATGGCTTCTCTTTCTCGCGCGAAGCCGGCTCCTTTGTTTGCTTATTTTGGGCTTCGCGTTCGCTTTGCGCGTCGCGCCCATTGGCGGTAGCCTGCCTTACCTGCGTTTACATCGATGAAGGCCATCTTTGCACAACGCCACGCGATGTTGGGACGCGGGCTGATCTTGCCGAATCGGTGACTTTGAAGGAAAAAGTCTGGCGCATGCGTGCGGGCTTACCACCGTGCTGATTCCAAAGCTGAACAAAAAAATTTGGTGGACGTTCCGGCGGAAGCGAAGGAAAAAATCAAATTCATTCCAGTCGAAACAGTGGATGAAGTGCTGGCGAACGTGCTCGATGAGGCGGTCTTCCCGCGCGCAGCGGACGGATCCCGCGGAAGTTTGCTTCAAGGTTTCATGGCGAGGATCGTTCGACTCCGCTCAGGATGACGGGGTAGCCCGTTCCAAATCCTCCGTCGTATCGATGTCCATCGCGCCGTCCGGAAAATCGATTACTTTCACGCGGCTGCGATCCGATTCGATTATTGATTTCGCGCCGGAATCATCCGGCAATCGCAGCAGCTCAGGCCAGCAAACCGCGGCGAACAACGCGGGAATTCCCAGGGTCTCGGCGTAACGCGAGGCCACGATCGGTTTGCCAGAATTCTCGTGTGCCGTCACGAGGGTGCGAATCGTAGCGGCTTGAACCAGTGGTTGATCGCACGTCAGCAAGACGATCGCGTCAGCCGTTTCTTCCGTGGCGTGCACGCCACAGCGAATCGAGTTGCCGATTCCGTTTTCCCACGTCTCGTTAGCAATGATTCTAGCGGATGTTTCTTGCAAGGCTTCTGCGACGGAGTGCTTATCGCGGCCGGCCACAACCAGAATCGAAGCGCAGTCCGCTTCCGTCGCTATTCGCACCGCCCGAGCGACCAAAGTTTCGCCCCGGAAAATTTGCAATTGTTTGGGCGATCCGAAACGACTCGAGCCGCCCGCCGCCAGAATTACCGCAGCGACTTTTCGCATGCGGGCGCCATCGGGGCATCGTGCTGATGAATTGGATTCCTGCGCTCGCGCAAAGAAGCGCCGCTGCCGCCGGCAAAACCTCGCTGAATTTCCGCTACGATGGCGAGCGCGATTTCTACCGGTGTCTCCGCGCGCAAATCGAGCCCAGCCGGAGCAAAGAATCCAGGGTTGATTGTCACTCCGATATCGAGCAGGGCGTTCAGCAGTTGGTCGCGGCGCTGGCGCGGCCCGACCAAGCCGACGTAGCGCAAATTCAGCGGCAGCAATTTTCGGAGCGCAACAAAATCGCGCCCGTAATTGTGCGATTTTACGATCGCGGCCGTCCATTCATCCGGCGCGATTTCAAATGCATTCGCGTCGGCAAATTCCATCGTTTCCCAGCCGAGCGATCGCGCCAGTGAATGCAACGGCGCGCCATCCGCTCCTTCGCCAAAAATCAAAAGCCGAATCGGCGGGTGAATCTCCTGAACGAGTTCTTTATCCTCGTGCTCATGCTCATGCTCATGCTCGTGATCGTGATCGTGATCGATCCGACTTCCTCGACACCCTGTAACGATTCGGCAACTGCATCGCCGCTGAAGCTGTGCCCTCAGCTCCCGAAAAAAACCTTCCGCGACGCGCTCGAGAAAAATATCGATCGCGCCGTTGCAACCGAATCGTTTCCGCGTGTCGAAGGTCATGCGTGCTTGCTCGCCGGTGCGCAAAACTTCGCGCGCGCGCAAGGCGACTTCTTCTTCCAAACATCCGCCACTGAGAGAACCAAGCGTTGCGCCATCTTCGCAGATCAGCATCCGCGCGCCGGGACGGCGATAGCTCGAGCCGCGCGCGCAAATCAGCGTGGCCAGTGCATAAGTCTCGTTAGGTCGCCGTTCGACTTCGCGCAGAATGTCGTAGATATCTTTCATTTCGTCTCGTCATCCCGCCGCGAAACCTTAAGGCTAACTCCACGGGATTCTTCCACTTCGCTCAGGATGACAGCTGCATTAATTTATCCGGCGTGATCGGCAGATCGCGCACGCGTTTGCCAGTGGCGTGATAGACTGCATTCGCCACCGCCGCGGCGGCACCGGTGATACCGATCTCGCCAATTCCGCGCGAGCCGACAGGATTGAATGCAAAATCAGGTTCGCCCACGAATTCGACCTCGATGACCGGCGCGTCGGCGTTGGTCATGATGTGGTAATCGGCCAGATGCGCCGTTACCGGCATGCCGGTTTTGGGATCGTATTCGGTCGCCTCGGTCAACGCCATGCCGATGCCCATTACCACGCCGCCCATGATTTGGTTGCGGGCCTGTTTGTAAACGACGATCCGCCCGGCGTTGATCGCCGTCACCACCCGGGTCACCTGCACGCGCGGCAATAGTGGATCGATTTTCACTTCGACGAAATGCGCGCCCCAACTTTGAAACGCCAGCTTCTTATTTTCCTCCGGCGGACTCAATTTGCCTTCGACTGTGAGCGCCTCTTTGCCGGCGCGTTTCATGATTTCGAAATAACCGTCGGCCATGCCGTCTTTGGTGCCGATTTTCCCCGGCGCGACCATCGCGATGACGTCCGCTTTCAAATTGTAGAGGGGCGACTTGGAATCTTTCACCGCCAGCTCGGCCAATTCTTTGTGCAACATCTGCGCGACCTCATGAATCGCGACCCCAACTGTGCCGGTGGAATTGGATCCGCCCGCGACTGGACCAAACGGAAAATCCGAATTGCCAAGCTCGAACGTGACTTTATCGAACGGCACGCCCAGCTGCTCGGAAGAAATTTGCGTCATGGCGGTGTAAGCGCCCGTGCCAAGATCGTGCGTGGCGCACTGCAGGAGCGCGCTGCCATCGGCGCGCAATTCTGCTTTCACCGCCGCCGCCATTTTGTAGGCGG
>DAIOVO010000023.1:20626-32117 GCA_036758965.1 Chthoniobacterales bacterium | reverse complement strand
GATAAGTGGCGGTCGCCATTCCCCAACCGACAAGCAGATCGCCATCGCGAGTCGAACGCGGCTGCGGATTGCGTTTTGCCCAACCGAATTTCTCCGCGCCCACCTGGTAGGCTTCTTTGAGATGCTTGGCGCTAAAGGGCACATCCTTCATCGGATGGTTGTCGGCGTGATTGATCAGCCGCAACTGCACCGGATCCATTTTTAAGGCGTAAGACAATTCATCCAGCGCCGACTCAAGCGCGTAGGTGCCGGGACACTCGCCGGGCGCGCGCATAAACGTGGGCGTGGCGACGTTGACCGGATAAACTGTTTCCTGGACCTGAATGTTCGGGCTGGCATACATCACTCCGGTGGAACGGGCGCCACACGATTCCGTGAATTCGCCAACCGGCGATGTGAGCGTCTCGGAATTGTGGCGGATGGCTTGCAGTTGTCCGTCGCGCGTTGCGGCCAGCGAAATGGTTTGCCGTGTCGGCGTGCGATGGCCGGCGCCGGTGAACATCGATTTGCGCGGCAAATGAAATTTTACCGGCACGCCGGCCGCTTTCGCCGCCATCGCGGTGAGAAAGACATGCGGCCAGACCGCGCCTTTGCAGCCAAATGCGCCACCAACGAAGGGATCAATAACCCGCACATTTTCAATTTTCAGGCTGAACGCGTCGGCGAGAAGATTTTGCACGCCTTTGACGAACTGAGTCGCGTCCCACAGCGTCAGCTTTTCGTCGCCCTCCCACTGCGCGATCGTGCCCGACATTTCGATCGGGTTATGCGTTTCGGTCGGCGTGAGATAAGTTTGCTCAACTCTCGTTAGGCTCGAATCGCTAAGTGCTTTCGCGGCGTCACCCTTTTTTAATTGCACCGGCTCATCGTTATTTTTCCGTGGCTTGGTCGCATTATGCGCCGCCTCTTCCATGTTCAGGAGCGGCACTTCCGGCGCGTAGGTCACGCGGACAAGGGAGGCGGCAAAACGCGCTTGCTCGAGCGTTTTCGCCACCGCCAGCGCAACGTATTGCCCGGCGTAGGAAACGACTCTGTCGCTCAGGGGGCTGCGTTCTTCGTTGCGAATTCCCTTCATCATTCCGCCGGATGGACTTTTTGTCTTGGGCGCGTTGTCGTGCGTCAGGATGATCAGCACCCCGGGGGCTGATTGCGCCGCAGTCGTATCGATGACCGAGATTTTGCCTTTCGCGATGTTGCTTTGCACAGGCCAGGCATAACTGCACTTCGGGACGTCGAACTCGACGGCATATTTTGCGCGACCGGTAACCTTGAGCGGCCCATCAACACGATTTCTTTTGGGGCCAATGATGTTCGCGCTCATGTCATTGCGGCCACTGTCCCAAGCGCACGCACTATACTTCGTTTCGCCAGCTCGATTTTGAAGGCGTTAAATTTATAACCCTTTGCTCCGGCCAACTCCGCTTCCGCCGCCGCCCGAAATGTTTTTTCATCGGCGGATTTTCCGGCCAAAAATTGTTCCGCTTTCGCCGCGCGCCATGGTTTGTGCGCCACGCCGCCGAGCGCCACCCGCGCCGATTTAATTTGCGCGCCTTCCATTTCCAGCGCCGCAGCCACGCTGACCAACGCGAAGGCGTAGCTGGCGCGATCGCGCACTTTCAAATAGTGCGACCGCGCAGCGAACGTCATCGCCGGCAGATCGACCGACGTGATCAGCTCATCGGCGCCAAGATTCGTCTCGATATTCGGCGTCCTGCCCGGCAAGCGGTGAAAATCGGTGAACGCAATCTGCCGTTCGCCTTTTGGCCCCTGCACATTCACTATCGCATCGAGCGCGATCATCGCCACGCACATGTCGCTCGGATGCACTGCTATGCACTCCTCGCTCTGGCCGAGGATGGCGTTCATGCGATTAAAACCTTCGAGCGCGCCGCAGCCGCTGCCGGGATGGCGTTTGTTGCACATTGGAAAGGCCGGATCGTAAAAGTACGGGCACCGCGTTCGTTGCAATATGTTGCCGCCTGTGGTCGCCATGTTGCGCAATTGCGGACTTGCTCCCGCCAGCAGCGCTTCGCTTAAGACCGGATAGCGCGATTTAATCAGCTCGTGCTCGGCCAGGTCGGAATTGCGCACCAGCGCGCCGATGCGCACGCCGGCGCCGTTTGGCAATTCTTCTACCTGCGCCAGCGGCAGCTTATTGATGTCGATTAATTTTTCGGGCGCTTCCACACCCATTTTCATCAGATCGATGAGATTGGTGCCGCCGCCGAGGAATTTGGCATTTCCCGCGATGCCATTGAGCGCCTGCTGCGAATCGGCGGCGCGCGTATAGGTAAATGGATTCATTCTAAAATCTGGTCATCCCGAGCGACGGCCGCGCCTGGCACTCATCAAAGTGGTTCTACACATTTTTCCCGGCCGCCTCCCTGATGGCATCGACGATGTTGGGATACGCGCCGCACCGGCAAAGATTGCCGCTCATCCACTCGCGAATTTCGTCGTCGCTTTTGGTGTGGCCTTCCCGAATACAAGCGACGGCGGAGCAAATTTGCCCCGGCGTGCAATAGCCGCACTGAAATCCATCGTGCTCGACAAAGGCCGCCTGCACCGGATGAAGCTGATCGCCATTGGCCAATCCTTCGATCGTGGTAATCTCGTCGCCCTCGTGCATCACCGCGAGGCTGAGACAAGAATTGATCCGCCGGCCATTGACCAGCACGGTGCAGGCACCGCATTGCCCGTGGTCGCATCCTTTTTTTGAACCGGTGAGATGCAACTGTTCGCGCAGCAAATCGAGCAGGGTCACGCGCGAATCGAGTTGCTCGAGAGCGAATTCTTTGCCGTTGATTTTCAAATGCAGAGCGCCGACCGCGGCGGCATCAGCGGTTTTGGTGGCTTCGGCGGTGGCGGCTTGAGCCAGACTGAGAAAACGCGGCCCGAGCGTGACCGCGGCCATTGCAGCGGTGACCTGGAGAAGAAATTTACGCCGGGTAGTGCCATTTCCGAAAATAATGCAGGCCGGGTTTTCGTTCGCCGCTGAGGAAAAAAAACGATGCATATCAAAAACGAGCGGCCGCCGTGCAACCCCACGCCTCAATTGATTATTCGCATTTGCGACGCGAGTAGTTTGGTCGTGAAAAAAGTTTTTTGCGGCCTGTTGGGATTGGCGTTGCTCGTCTCGTATGCCTGCGCGACCGATTATCCCGCGCCGGCGGAAGCGGACTTCACCATTCACGATTTCAAATTTGCCGATGGCGAATCGATGCCGGAATTGCGCATCCATTATCGCACCCTGGGCGCGGCACAGAAGAATGCGGAAGGAAAAACGACCAACGCCGTCCTGATCATGCACGGCACCACCGGCAGTGGCGCACAATTTATTCGGCCAGAATTTGCCGGCGAATTGTTCGGGCCCGGCCAGCCGCTCGACGCCGCGAAATTTTTCATTGTTCTGCCGGATGGAATCGGCCACGGCAAATCGAGCAAGCGCAAAATTTCCGCATTACGGTTACCGCGACATGATCGAGGCGCAGTTTCGTTTGTTGAATGACGGGCTTTCGGTGAAGCACGCGCGTCTCATCATGGGCACCTCCATGGGCGGCATGCACACCTGGCTTTGGGGCGAGGTGCATCCCGATTTTATGGACGCGCTCATGCCACTCGCCTGTTTGCCGACGCAGATTTCCGGTCGCAATCGCGCCTGGCGCAAAACCATCATTGATGCCATTCACAATGATCCGGCCTGGGACGGCGGCGAATACAAATCGCAACCGCCTAGCTTGCGCACCGGCGCCGAGCTTCTCTGGTTCATGAGCAGCAATCCGGTGCTACGGCAAAAGGAAGCGCCGACTCTCATGAAGGCCGACGAAGTGCTCAATAAGTTCGTCGAGCAAATCGAAAAAGTAGATGACGCCAACGACCTCCTCTACGCCCTGGCTTCTTCGGAAGACTACGATCCAACCCCGGACCTGGAAAAGATTCGCGCGCCGTTGCTTGCGATCAATACTGCGGACGACCTCATCAACCCACCCGAGCTGGGAATCTTGGAGCACGAGATCAAACGCGTGCCGGACGGGCGCGCCATCCTTATTCCGCTGAGCGAGAAGACGCGCGGGCACGGCAGCCATACAGTTGCAAGTCTGTGGAAAACGGAGCTAGTTAAGCTGCTCCAAAAAAGCGAGGCGAAATAGATTCATGAAAAAGATGATGTCGGTCATGCGCGCGGGTGTCGGACTGGTTTTGCTCTCGGGTTGTGCCTCCGCCAATCACAACTCGGAAGTCATGGTCGATACCTCGGCCCAAACTAAAAAAAGCGTGCCAGAAGGGGGCGCCGCGCCGTCGGATGTCCAAAAAATGAGCGATCCGTTTTTGAGCGGCAATTAAGAGGATCCCAAGCTCCAAGCCCCAGCATTAAGATGAAGATGCATCGCCCTTTGAAATTTGGGGCTTGGGATTTCTTTGGGGTTTGGAGCTTGGGATTTGGAGCTTTGTTGTCAGTCTTGGCAGCTCAAGTGATAGGGGCCGGCACGCCGTTCGATTACATCATCAAAGGCGGCACGGTTTACGATGGCAGCGGTGGAGAAGGCCGCGTTGCGGACGTCGCTATTCGCGGCGATCGCATCGCTGGCGTGGGAGATTTTGCCACCGCGCCGGCGAAGCAGGTGATCGATGCGCACGGACGCGCGGTGGCGCCGGGGTTCATTAACATGCTTTCGTGGTCAACCGAGTCACTAATTCAGGATGGACGTTCGGAAAGTGAAATCCGGCAGGGCGTGACTACGGAAGTCATGGGGGAAGGCGAATCGATGGGGCCGCTCAACGCGGAGCTGAAGAAGCGAATGCTCGAGCAGCAGAGGGACATCAAGTTCGAGATCAAATGGAATACACTGGCAGAATACCTTCGTTATCTGCAAACGCGCGGAATTTCCTGTAACGTGGCCTCCTTCGTCGGCGCCACTACTATTCGCGAATACGTCGTTGGGTTTGAAGACAAACAGCCGACACCCGCGCAGCTCGACGAGATGCGTGAGCTGGTGCGCAAGGAAATGCAAGATGGCGCCCTCGGGATCGGAACTTCATTAATCTATCCACCGGCCTTCTATGCCAAAACCGATGAGCTCATCGAGCTATGCAAGGTCGCCGCCAAATATCAGGGTAAATACATTTCGCATATGCGCAGTGAAGGTAACCAGCTCATGCCCGCGCTGGAAGAACTGATTCGCATTAGTAAGGAAGCGAATATCCCGGCTGAGGTTTATCATATTAAAGCAGCGGGGGAGAAGAACTGGCCGAAGGAAGATCAACTTCTGGCGCGAATCGAGGCTGCCCAAAACGAGGGGCTAAAGATAACGGCAAATATGTACACCTATACTGCCGCCGGCACCGGGCTCGACGCCTGCCTTCCGCCCTGGACGGAGGACGGCGGTTACCCGGCCTTGTTCAAGAGACTAAAAGATCCAGCTACCCGGGCGAAGATTGCCGCGGAAGTAAAGGTAGATAGCAATGCCTGGGAGAATTTGTATCTGGCGGCGGGCTCGCCTGAGCGCATTCTGCTAGTCGGCTTTAAGTCGGACAAACTAAAGCCACTTACCGGTAAGTCACTGGCGGAAGTAGCGAAGGTGCGCGGTAAAGATCCGATTGAGACTATCATGGATCTGCTGGTTGAAGACCAATCGCGGATCGAATGTATCTACTTCCTGATGTCAGAGGAAAATGTGAAAAAGGAACTGGCTAAACCCTGGATTTCTTTCGGTTCCGATGAGGCTTCCCAGGCGCCCGAAGGCCCTTTTTTGAAATCTCATCCGCATCCCCGTGCCTATGGGAACTTCGCGCGGGTGTTGGGCAAGTATGCGCGAGACGAGATGGTCCTTACTTTGCCGGAAGCTATTCGGCGATTGAGCGCGCTTCCCGCCGGCAACCTTGGCCTGGACCACCGCGGTTTTATTAAAGAAGGAATGTTTGCAGATGTTGTTGTCTTCGATCCCGCTACCATCAATGATCACGCGACCTTTGAAAACCCGGCACAGTATGCCCTGGGAGTTACCGATGTCTTCGTGAATGGCGCGCAGGTGCTAAAAGATGGCGAACATACCTTCGCCAAGCCGGGTCGCGCACTTTGGGGGCCGGGTAAAAAGAACTAACAAGCCGTGGCATGCAATTTCCTCAGTTAGCCGAATTACAGGCCGGCGTGCTCGCCATTTCCTCCAACTGGTAAGTGCAACCACTCTCCTGGCGTTCGCCCAAAACAGAAGTTCGCGCAAGCTCGATTCACGGTCGCGGTGTATTTGCCACCGCAAGTTTTGAGAAGGATGAAGTAGTCCTGGTCAAAGGCGGCCACATTATCGAGCGCGAGCAACTAAAGGCAATCAACGCAGCCTTGGGCCCAGTCGAGATTCAGATCGGTGACAATCTCTTCATTGCTCCCCTAACATCGGCAGAGCGCGAAGGGTCGATGCTTTATAGTAATCATTCGTGTGCAGCCAATCTCGGTCTGCGCGGAAGCATTATCTTTGTCGCCATGCGAGACATCGCTCCTGGCGACGAACTGACTCACGACTGGTGTTGCACCGATGACGGGGACTACTCGGAAGTCTGCCGCTGCGGTGCAACCAATTGTCGCAAGGTGATCACGGGCAAAGATTGGCAAAAGTCCGAATTACAACGGCGTTACGATGGTTACTTCTCTTCCTACTTGATTGGAAAGATCAAGCTTCTTAGTAATATAGGAAAGTAGTTCACCGACGAGCTATAACTAGTGCAGTTGTATCAGCAACGGTATAGTGTCAGTGGGCGGATCGGGATGCCCGGGTAGCCCGCGCGTCTCGCGTGTTGGCGAACGGCGTCTCGCCTTCGCGGACTTCCTCCCGGCAGGGCGATGGAAAAAGTTCGTTTTCGCGGGACGCAAAAACCAGCACGCGAGGGCGCGTGCGCTCCCCAGAAACGTTCACCGCGTCACTATACGTTCAAGTGATACAGTCCACTAGTAACCGCGCGCACCAGCCGATTAGCCCGACTTAGCAAACTTCGGCGGCACTAGCCAGAGTAACTTGCCCGAAGTGCAGTTGCTATCCGTTTCTACCAGGGCAATTCCAGCCTTGCTTAATTTAATGTTGGCGCCGGTTAGTTCCTTTATTACTTCGGAAAACTCCGGCTCGTGTCCAACGACCATGACGCATTTTGCTTCTACTTTGGCAAGCAGCCGGCGCAGGCGTTCGAGATCGAATCCGTGAACCAGTGCCCGCGTTACCTCAGTCTTCAGCTTTAATCTTTTTGCGACAATCGCTGCGGTTTCTGACGCTCGAGGCAGCGGGCTGGTAAAGATGACCTCCGGCGAAAACTTTAGTTGCTCGAGCAGCTTGGCTACTCGTTTCATCTCGCGCCGGCCGCGTTCCGTTAAAGGACGATCATCATCCGGTTTGTTCCAGCCCGGCCAATCGGCTTCACCGTGACGAAGAAAACAGACCAGCATCGCAGTTAACCTTTCTTCTTCTGTTCGGGCGGGGCCGCGTTGAGTGGCGTTAACTTTATCGCGCTGATCATTTTCGCGTCGGCCTGTGCTTTACGCGCCTGCCGCGAGCGCTCGCGAAAGTGCAGTTGTGCCTGCGAGCGAACCTTGCCTTCCAATGGCCGCAAACGAACATAGGTGCCATCCGGCTGAAGCTCGCGCGCTTTCACCCGGTCCTTCAAGAAACTGGGCAGAACGTCGTTTACCAATTCATCGCGCAACTCCGCCGCTTCGACCGGGAAGGCAACTTCCACTCGGCGCTCGAAATTGCGTGGCATCCAATCCGCGCTCGATAAATAAATCTTCGGTTCGCCGGAGTTTTCAAAATAGTAGATGCGGCTATGCTCAAGAAAGCGACCGACAATGCTGATGACGCGAATGTTTTCGCTCAAATTCGCTACCCCGGGCCGGAGGCAGCAGATGCCGCGCACGATCAAATCTATTTTTACTCCGGCGCGAGAAGCTTCATAAAGCTTTTCAATGATCTCCTCGGCCACGAGCGAATTTAACTTGGCGATAATACGCGCCGGCTTATGGGCAGCGGCATTTTTAATTTCCTGTTCGATCAATTCCAACAGGCGCACCTCGAGATCAAACGGGGCAACCATTAACTTCTTCAGGCCGGGGTAGCTGGCGAGTCCGGTTAAGGTATTGAATACGATAGCTACTTCGTCGGTTAACTCCGGCGCCGTAGTAAGCAGACTAAAGTCCGTGTAAATGCGCGCCGTTCTCGAATGGTAGTTACCGGTGCCGAGGTGAACATATTGCCGGAGGCGATCCGAATCCCTGCGCACAATCAGGAGCGCCTTGCAATGGGTCTTTAACCCAACCACGCCATAGACCACATGCGCGCCCGCTTCTTCCAGTTGGCGGGCCCAGCGAATGTTGGCGGCTTCATCGAAACGCGCCCGTAGTTCCACTAAAGCGGTCACCTGCTTGCCGTTGGTGGCCGCTTCCACCAGCGCTTCCACCACGGGCGAATCGCCACTGGTGCGATAGAGAGTGATCTTGATTGCCAACACCTGGGGATCGATCGCAGCAGACTCGATCAGCCGCACAATGGTATCGAAGCTTTCGTAGGGATGATGCAGGAGAACATCCTGCTTGCGCATCACTTCAAAGATATCGGCGTGTGCAGGCAAGGCGAGATCGGCCGCCGGCTGAAAAGGACGATCCTTCAGCTTGGCAAAGGCGTCGTTAACCACCAAGGGAGAAAGATGAGTCATCGAAAGCGGGCCATCGAGCTTGTATAGGTCGGCTTCCTGAAGGTCGAAGAAAGCCAGAAGTAGTTCGCGGAAATCGCGCGGGCAATCCGGTTCTACTTCAAGGCGAACGGCATTACCGCGACTAGAGCGCCGCAGTTCCTGCTCGATCGTGCGCAGCAAATTTTCCGCTTCTTCTTCATCGATATAAAGGTCGCTGTTACGAGTAACCCGAAAGGCATGCACGCCATCGAGGACGAGGCCGGGGAATAGCTCGGCAATGTGGTGCTTTATGAGGGAAGCGAGGTAGATGTAGTCCCACGGTTCGTCATCGCCCTTGCCGCGCGGCATGAGGATCAGGCGTGGAACTACTCGTGGCACCTGCACAATGGCGAGCAACGATTCGCTACCCTGCCCCGTTCGCGCGCGCACGAGCAGATTGTGGCTCTTATTGAGCAGTTGCGGAAACGGGTGACTGGCATCGACCGCCAGCGGCGTGAGCATCGGGAAAACTTCCTCCTCAAAGTAGCGTTTCGCCCAGGCCGCCCGTTTGGCATTCAGTTGGCTGACATCGTGCAAACGAATTCCGGCTTTGGCGAGCGCGGGCGCGAGTTCCTTGTTCCAAAATTCGTACTGAGTCGCAACCAGCTCGTGCGCCAGGCGCTGAATGGCGTTGAAAGTTTCGGTAGGCGACATGCCATCCGGTCCAACGTCGCTGGTCTCGCTCGCGATCTGTTGTTTGATGCCGGCGACGCGAATCTCAAAAAATTCATCGAGATTATTGCTGAAGATGGCCATGAACTTCACCCGCTCGATCAGCGGCTGGGCCGGGTCCTGTGCTTCTTCCAGAACGCGGCGGTTAAACTCCAGCCAGCTTAACTCGCGATTGATGAAGTTCGCCGGATCGGAAAAATCGAGAGGTGCATCTTCGCTCGAGGTTTCCTCTGGCAGCTCAATGTTGGCCAGGTTGGTTTGCATTCGGTGATCAAATTCCCGTACGACTCGCTACTCGATTACGCAAGTTGTCATCGGTGAGCGAACCGAGGAACAACTCATGCCGAACGGTCTGAGTGCCGAGCCGAGGTCGATTAAAATTAGGATCACGAGAACGAGCCGCTATTTTTGATATTCGCGTTTCACCCACTCCAATGCTTCCGGGCGCGATTGGAGCGCGCCTTCGAGCTGGCGCGTTTCCACTGCCTCCAGAATTTCGCCGAACTTCGGGCCCGGCTCCATTCCTAACGAGATCAAGTCAGCGCCGGTAACAAGCGGCGGCGGAATGATCGGCTCGTTGGCGAACTCCTCTTTTTTTCGCTGGAGAAATTCGTAGTTATCGAGCATGGCGTGGCTGCTCTGGCAATCAACGCGGTGCAGTTCCATCTCATCCTCGAAGGTCGGTCGCGCCATGAAACGTTTCAATTTCGCTACCCGCATTCTGGGCACGTCTTTGAAGACCATGTGCTGCCGCACCATCTCGACGGTGGCGTCGATTTCGGCGCGTGAAAAGCGGAGCCGTTCCATGATTCGCGCGGTCATTTCGGCGCCGATGCGATCGTGGGCGTTGAAACGAATGCGGCCCGTTTCGTCCACCGTAGCGGTCGGCGGCTTGGCGACGTCGTGCAAAATGACGCTGAAGACGAGTGGGACGGAAACGTCTTCCGCCGGAAGCAGATCGAGCATGAGGCGGGTGTGCTGAAAAACGTCGCCCTCGGGATGAAATTGCGGCGGCTGGGCGCAGCCTTTCATCGGCTCGGTCTCGGGAATAATTGCGCGCAGCAAACCGGAGCGATCTAACAAATCCCAGCCGCGCAGTCGTTGCGATGACAAAAAGATTTTCACCAGCTCGTCACGAATGCGTTCGGCGCTGATTTGAGTGATGGACGGAGCGTTTTGTAAAAGCGCGTCCCAGGTTTGCGTTTCAATCTCGAATTCGAGCACGGTGGCGAAACGCACTGCGCGCAGCAAACGGAGGCGATCTTCGGCAAACCGCTGCGCCGGGTCGCCGATGGCGCGAACGAGTTTTGCTTCGAGATCGGCGCGGCCGCCGACAAAATCAATTACTTCATTCTTCGCCGGATCGAAAAACATTCCGTTGATGGTGAAGTCGCGGCGTTGCGCGTCGTCCTCCGGCGAAGAAAAATGAACCGAGCTGGGCCGGCGGCCATCAATGTAAGCATCATCGGAACGAAAAGTGGCGACCTCGAATTGAATTCCATTTTCGATTACCGCAATGACGCCGAAGTGCGCGCCAACGGCAAAGGTGCGCGCGAAGATTTGCTGGACTTCTTCGGGACGCGCATCGGTCGCGATATCAAAATCTTTCGGGGCGACGCCGCGCACCGTGTCGCGTACGCAACCACCGGCGAAGTAGGCGGTATGTCCGCGCGCTTGCAATCGCGCGACCAGCTCGCGCGCCGTTTCTTCCATCGTGGTCACCGTTTACTGTAGCCGTGACGCGCCGCGAGGCGCAACGATGCTACGACGGTCGGGAGTTGGTTTTCTTTTGCCGTAGCGAATGAATAATGAAACAAAAAACCGCGATACAGATCGAGGAATCGGCCACGTTAAAGGCCGGCCAGGGATGAGCGAGCGGGACATGCAGATCGAACAGGAGAAAATCGATCACGTGGCCATGGGCGAAACGGTCGGTTAAATTTCCCAGCACGCCCGCGAGCAAAAGCGCGAGGGAAACGTCCCGCCACGGGTCGCGCAGTTCTTGTTTTCGCAAAAGGAAAGTGACGATGACGACCAGCGCGACGCAGGAAAGAATGATGAAAGCGATGTTGTTGTTTCGAAACGAGCCGAAGGCGGCGCCGGTGTTGGTGAC
>DAIOVO010000023.1:11572-20616 GCA_036758965.1 Chthoniobacterales bacterium | reverse complement strand
CGCTAACGAGATCGAACCAATCCGGGATAACGACGCGCGGATGTTCTGGGTCGATGTGCCGCAAAATCCAGTGCTTGCTCCACCGATCGAGCGCGTAAAGCGGCAGGGTGAGGAAGAGAATCCATTTCATATCTCGTTAGGCCACGACGACACTTTCGCAGCGGTCGCACAAATCCGGATGTGCGGCGCTTTTGCCGACACTTTCGCGGTGACGCCAGCAACGGGCGCATTTGGCGAACGAAGTTTTCTCGACCGCCGCCGATGGCTCGGTCGCTTCTTCGATAACCAGATCGCTCAGGATAAAAAATTCCTCGAGTTCTTCCTTGGAAATTCCGGCGATTGATTTGGGGTCGCATTTTAGAATGACGCGGGCTTCGAGCGAGTTGCCGATCAATTTTTCCTGGCGCGCCTTTTCCAGCGCCTGGCCAATTACGCTGCGCAATTTCAGCAGATGATCGATTGGCGACGCAATTTCCTGGTTCGACTGGCCAAGCGGAGTGCTTGCCCCACAATCCGGGAACTGTTGCAAATGGACCGAGCCGCCCCGGCCAAGGTGGCCCCATGCTTCTTCACTGGTAAAGGCAAGCAGCGGCGCGAGCATCAGCACTAACGATTCGTAGATTGTGGCCATAACTGACTGGGTGGCGCGACGGCGCGGTGAATCGGGCGCGTCGCAATACATCCGGTCTTTTGTGATATCGACGTAGAGGCTGCTCAGATCGACGGCGCAAAATTGATTGAGGACATGATAAACTTTATGGAACTCAAACTTTTCGTAAGCGCGCCGGCATTCTTCGATGACCTGATCGAGTCGCGAAAGAATCCAGCGATCCACCTGTGTCAACCCGAGCGGAGCCGAGGGATCCCGTTGTATTTCCCGTACGGTTTCGCGGCGGGATCCCTCGGCTTCGCTGCGCTCCGCTTGGGATGACGGGTAATCGAAAAGGTTCCCATGCAGAATGCGCAGGGTATTGCGAATGCGACGGTAGGTGTCGCCGAGACGCGTAAAAATTTCTTCCGAGAACGGAACGTCATCGGCGTAGTTGATGCTGCTGACCCACAAGCGCACCAGGTCGGCGCCGTATTTGTTCACGAAATGCATCGCGTCCATCGGTTTCGCGTAGGTGCTCGACTTGGAAATTTTTTTGCCGTCCACATCGACGACGAAACCGTGGGTGACGCAGGTTTTGTAGGGCGCGCGATTGTTCAGAGCCACGCTGGTCATGAGCGAAGATTGGAACCAGCCGCGGTGCTGATCGGTTGCCTCCAGATACATGTCGGCGGGATCGCGCAACTGCGGATCGGCGGCGAGAACGGCTTTGTGCGAAACGCCGGAATCGATCCAGACGTCGATGGTGTCGTTGCGTTTGGTCGTTCCTTCCGGCAAACCGAGTTCCTGCGCCAGCTCAGGATCCGTTAGCTCGAACCAGACGTTCGAGCCGCGTTGGGCGACGAGATCGGCCAGCTTGCGAATCCAGTCCGCGTTCAGGATTGGGTCGCCTAACGAGGAATAGAATACGGGCAGCGGCACGCCCCAACTGCGCTGGCGCGAAATTACCCAGTCCGGACGCGATTCGACTGTGCCGGCGATGCGATTTTCGCCCCAGGCGGGAATCCATTCGACTTTCTTGATCGCCTCCAGGGCGGGGCCGCGCAGTTGATCGATGCGAATGAAAAACTGTTCGACCGCGCGAAAGATGATCGGTGTTTTCGAGCGCCAGCAGTAGGGATAGCTGTGGTGAAATTTCTGCTCGGCCAGGAGCATGCCGCGGTCGCGCAGCAGGCGAATGATGTCGGCGTTGGCGTCGAAGACATATTTGCCGGCGAGATCTGGAATTCCTACTTCCTCCGTGTAACGCCCATGATCATCGACTGGCGATAAAATCGGGAACCCGTTTTTCGAGCCGAGCGCGTAATCGTCTTCGCCGTGGCCAGGCGCGATGTGGACCGCTCCGGTGCCGCTATCCATCGTGACAAAATCGGCCGTCAGGATTTTGGCGGTGCGATCGAGAAATGGATGTTGCGCAGTCAGGCCTTCTAGCGTTGCGCCGGGGAAAGTTTCACTTGGTTCGCCCGTCGGTTGAAAACCTGCCGCCTGGCAAAATGTATCCGCCAATTTGCTGGCTAAAATTAAAACTTTCGTTTTGTTTTGGCGCCGGAATTCCTGCACCACGTAAGTTTCTTTCGGATGCACCGCGATTAACAAATTTGCCGGCAGCGTCCACGGCGTCGTCGTCCAGATCGCAACGCTGGCCTTGTCTTTCCATTTGCCGGTCGCGATGGGAAACTCAACGAAGACGGCGGTGTCGTCGCGTTCCTGATATTCGACTTCCGCTTCCGCCAGCGCAGTCTGTGCGCCGGTGCTCCAAAAGACCGGCTTCTTCGATTCGTAAACCAAATCCTTTTCCACGAAGACGGCGAAGGCGCGCAAGATTTCTGCTTCGTAGGCGGGATTCATCGTCAGATACGGCCGTTCCCATTGGCCGAGAACGCCGAGGCGCTTGAATTGCGCGCGCTGAAGGTCGATAAACTTGCGCGCGAAAGCCTCGCATCTTTTGCGCACTTCCACTGGTGACAGCGCGCCCGATTCTTTCACTACTTTGTATTCGATCGGGAGTCCGTGGCAATCCCACCCCGGCACGTAAGGCGCGCGTTTCCCGAGCATGCTTTGGGATTTCACCACCATGTCCTTGAGAATTTTGTTGAGCGCCGTGCCCATGTGTACGTCGCCGTTGGCAAACGGCGGCCCGTCGTGCAGCACGAAAAACTCGGCGTCGGCGCGCGCTTTTTGGATTTGCTCGTAAACGCGCATCTCTTCCCACACCCGCAGGATCTCCGGCTCGCGCTGCGCCAGATTCGCCTTCATCGGGAACTCGGTGCGCGGGAGATTGAGAGTGTCCTTGTAATTTTGCGCCATGGATGCGGGCGCTACGTTGCACCGTCGCTCGTCTTAATCAATGCGGGGCTGGAGCAGGAAATCGAGCGCGCGCCGATGTGGCGAAGGAATCGGAATTTTTGCCAATTCTGAAATGGAAAACCAGCGCTCGCCTTTGCGGCAGGAACGTGCTGGCTGACGGAAAACCTGGAGATCAATGAGATGATGAGTGAAAGGAAACCGCGCCCGGTAAATCGGTTTGGAAGCGGTGAGGGGACCGGCGGGCAGAAATCCACATCGCCCGCCAGCGGCCGGTGGACTGTTGCAGCAGAATTTTGCCGGCGCGTTCGTGCAGGCTGTGATTTTCGGTCAGTTTTTCAATCGAACTGCGGGGGCGTTTTCGAGGTAACGAAGCGGGATCGGGGGCGCGGCAAAATTTTTTCACCGGGCAGATTTGGCAGCGCGGCTGGCAGGCCGTGCAGACGAGCGCACCGAGATCGATCATGGCGTTTTGAAAATCGCGCGCGTTTTTTTGGGGCACGAATTTCGCCGCCGTCTCCCACAATTTTTTTCGGCCGATGCCTGAATCGATCGGCTGCTGAAGATTTGTCAGGCGCGCCAGGACCCGCGCGGTGTTGGCTTCGACGATTGGAAGAGATCGATCAAAAGCGAAGACAGCGACCGCGTTGGCGGTGTAACGGCCGATACCGGGGAGCATCTGGGAATCGTTAGGATCAGTGGGAAACTTTCCGCGGTGGCGAGCGAGGATGACTTTGGCGCAGCGATGGAGATTGCGCGCCCGCGCGTAATAACCGAGCCCCTGCCAGGCGTGCAAAACCGAGCGCTCGCGCGCATGTGCGAGCGTTCGGAAATCCGGGAAACGACGGCGCCAGTTTTCAAAATAAGGAATAACCGCGGCCGCCTGGGTTTGCTGGAGCATGACTTCGGCGACGAGAACGGCGTAGGGATCGCGCGTGCGGCGCCAGGGAAGATCGCGACCATGCGCGCGATACCAGGAGCGAAGCGCGCGTTGAAACTGTTCTTTCGTTTTTCGCGCCTGCCTCATTTATATGGAAGCGTGAACGTTTTTACGATCGCGCTCAATCTGCAACAGGCGGAAAAGCTGCGGACGCTGCTGAAAGAGCGCGGGTTCAAATTTTCGCCGAAGCCGTACACGATTTTTTTCGCGCAAAAAGAAAAGCTGAGTGTGGCGGTGTATGAGAAAGGGCCAAAGGTTTTGGTGCAGGGGCGCGGGGTGGAGGATTTTATAAAATTTGAGCTGGAGCCGAACATTCTCGGCGAAGCGCGGCTCGGTTACGAAGAGGTGCATTCGCCGGAAATGTTTGAGCCGCATTTCGGGGTGGATGAAAGCGGGAAAGGCGATTTTTTTGGCCCGCTCGTGATTGCTGGCGTTTACGTCGAGGGGGAAAGCGCGCGCCGGCTGTTGGATGCCGGCGTGCAGGATAGCAAACGCATCGGGTCGGATGCGCGCATTCACGCTTTGGCCAGGGAAATTCGGGAGACGGTGCGCGAGGGAGTGGACGTGGTGGCGATCGGGCCGGCGCGTTACAACGAGCTTTACCGGAAATTTGGCAATCTCAATAGCTTGCTCGGCTGGGGACACGCGCGGGTGATTGAAAATTTACTCGCGCGGCGGCCGGATTGCCCGCGCTCGCTTTCGGATAAATTTGCCGACGCGCGGGTGATCGAGCAGGCGCTCCTGACCCATGGGAAAAAGATAAAATTGGAGCAACGGACGCGGGCGGAATCGGATGTTGCGGTGGCGGCGGCGTCGATTTTGGCGCGGGAAGCGTTTATCGGCTGGCTGGACCGAAAAGGGAAAGAGCTTGGAGTGAAATTAGGCCGTGGCGTTTCGGCGACGATCAAGGAAACGGCCGTCAAAATCGTGGAAAAACACGGCGTCGAAATGCTGGAGCAGTTGGCCAAGACGCATTTCCGCACCGCGCACGAAATCGCCCCGCACGCCTTTGCTGCGCCTCCTCCAAAAAGAGAGTGGCGGCGTTAGGCAGCATCGCGGTTCTCAGGCAAGAATCTTGCTTGTTACTCAGGCGAAAACTCTCGCCCGCCCAGATGGAAAGTCGCGTTTTGCTGCTCAACAACGACCCGGTTTTTGAAGATCGGCTGCTCTCGCTTTTCGACGGCCTGGATACCGTGGAAGTGCACGTGGTGCGCAGCGTCTCGGAGCAAGTAATGGCATTGCTGGCGGAGCATTTTGACGGCGTAATTGTCGAGGGCCCGGCGGCCTCGGCGCTGGAAGCGGCCACGATCACGCGCCAGCATTTTCCTTCGCTAAAAATTCTGTGCGCGCCGTGGGCGAAAGCGGAGAAGGGAATGCTGGAGGAAGCTCGGCAACAGGAAATCGTGGTGCTGGAGGCGACGCAGACCAAACGGCGTTTTCGCCGCGCAGTGCTGAATTTTGTCGCCAGCCTGGAGCAGCGCCGGCGCGAAGCAGTCGAAGGGATCGATCCGTGCCATTCGCTTATCGGCAACCTCAATCAATTTTCAGCGGCAGAAATTTTGCAGATGGCCTGCCTGAGCCAGCGGAGCGGCCGATTCACGTTTAAATCGGGGCGCGGGAAAAGCGAAATTTACCTGCACCACGGCAACATTCGCCATGGCCTTTATGGGACGTTGCAAGGGGAGGAAGCGGTCGCGGAAATTTTTCGCTGGCGGCAGGGCCGTTTTTATTTTGAAGAAGGAATCATCAGCCAGGCGCAGACGGTCGATCGTCCGTGGGCGCATTTGTTAATCGATAATTTGCAGAAGCTGGATGAGACGATGGACGTGGCGGCGCGGCTCGCGACCTACTGATGAGAGATCGCGCGCTGGAAACGAAGCTTCGCCTCATCTCGCTCCAGCTCGATAGCTGGAAGCGGTTGCACGATCTCGTCACTTACGGATTGGACAAGGCCAAGCCGATCATTTCCGCGGAACAGGAACGCCAGTTTACCGAGATTCGCGCGAACTTGCTTCAGGAAAGCGAGCACGTTTTCCAGGAGCTGGAGCTGCTCAAGGAATTGTCCGGGCGCTCGATGAACGTTTTAAACCGCGCGATTTCCATGCGGGCGGTGCGCGAGCTTTCGGTGGAAGAGGCGCGGCGATTGGAGACGGAGTGGAATGCCGTTTTTACCAGGCTGGGAGTGGTGCAGGGGCAGTTGAAATCGCGCCGCAAACAGTTGGCGGCAGAGAATATTTTTAGCCACTACGGTAGCCTTCTCCTGCGACGCCGGAGCGTGGCTTAAGCTCCTGGCCGACAGCGGCCTGGAATGCAGGAAAAATTAGCGCCTGGAGCGTAAAAAGCGACTCGGGTTTGAGTTTTTTCCCACGCAAACTGTGCCGGTCGCCCGATTCGTTTGTTAGCGATGGCGAAGTTAACCAAGCGCGACATCGTAGTCGCGATCAGTAACCAAACGGGAATGGTGCAACACCAGGTTTTTGACGTGGTGCAGCGCACGCTGGATCACATTACCGACAGCCTCGCCAACAACGTCGCGGTGGAACTGCGAAATTTCGGCGTGTTCCAAACCCGGCTGACCAAGCCGCGAGTGGGACGCAACCCGAATGAACCGGGAAGCAGTTTTGTTATTCCCTCGCGGGCGACGGTGAAATTCAAGGCGGGCAAAATCATGCGGCAGCGCGTGGAAAAACTGTCGCGCGAATTGAAAGAAGCGTCGGAGAAAAAAGCAGCGCGGACGGCCGGGCCTAACGAGATTTAGGTTTTTTCGGAATCGGCCAGTAATTGCTGGATCACTTTTTCCAGCCGGTCGAAGTTGATCGGCTTGGTCAAATGCTCGGCGAAACCAGCGCCGCGCGCGAGGTTGACATCGGTTTCCATGCCGAACCCGCTGAGAGCGATTCCGGGCAGGCCCTGGTCGCGCAACTCGCGCATTAAATCGTAGCCACTGCGGTCGGGCAGGCCGATGTCGCTGATGAGAAGATCGAACTCCTGGGTCCGCGCCTGCTGCGCCGCCTCATCGGCGGTGTGAGCAATTGCCACGTCGTAACCGCGGCGTTCTAAAATCATTTTCATGCCGGTGCAGGTATCGTGGTGATCATCCACCACCAGCAATCGGACGGTGCGCTCGCCGATGTGCTGGGCTGGCACCGGACCGCGCCTGTTTGGTTCCGTCGCGGCCTCGACCGGACGGGCGATCGTGCTCAGGCGAACAACGAATGTCGTTCCCTGATTCTTACCAGCGCTGACGGCGTTGATGGTGCCGCCGTGCGCCAATACCATCGCCTTGGAGATAGCGAGCCCGAGTCCGAGGCCGCCGAATTTTCTGGTAATGGAACTTTGCCCCTGCTCGAAGGCGTTGAAAATCCTTCCCATTTTTTCAGGCTCAATGCCGATGCCTGTGTCGGTGATGCCGATTTCGATTTCCCCCGGCTCAGGAACGGAAGTGGAAACACTGATCTGACCGCCGTCCGGGGTAAATTTTACGCTGTTCTTGATTAGGTTCCAAAAAACCTGCTGGAGCCGCGCGGAATCGCCTTGGACGAAATCGTCTTCCGCTTGCAGATTGACCGCAAGACGCAAGGAGCGTTGTGCGATGTCGTCGCGGCAAATCTCCAGCGCCCGTTGCAGGACTTCGTGCACGCTCACGGGCTCGAGGCTGAGCTTGAGTTTGCCTTTGGCGATGCGGGTGACATCGAGCAAATCGTCGATCAGACGCGCTTCCAGCTCCACATTGCGGCGAATGACGTCGAGCGCGTGGCGCACCTCGGCTGAATCCTGCACGTGGGCTTCCAGCACCGCCACCATCGCGATGACAGGGGAAAGCGGGTTGCGCAATTCATGCGAAAGCAAGGCGAGGAACTGGTCCTTGGCCGCGTTGGCCGCCAGCAGATCATTGCGCAAAGTCATGTCGCGCGTTTTCTCTTCTACTAGATAGAGTGCGCCCTGGATGTTTTGCTGGGAATCGAGCAGGCGCAGCAGATTCACGTTAAGAAAACGAATCGCGGAATGGTTCTTCGGTCGATTGAAAGGCCTGGCCGGTCGCGAGCACACTATCGATCGCGTCGGGCGCGGCGATTTTAATTTGATCGAAAGTGGCCAGCGCAATATCGACCCCTTGCGGCAGCTGCCCAATCTGCGTCGCCATTTGCGCGAAAGCATCATTGACGTGAAGGAAACGGCGCGTTTCCGGATCGACCAGCGCGATGCCGATGGGCATGTTGGCAAGAATCTTTTCGTTGAACGTCACTTCACGCTCGATCCGGTGCGCCGCTTCGGTTTGGCGACGATAAAATTGGCCGGCTAAAATCGCCGCCATGAGTGTGCCACCGATGAGCCAGCCAGCGGGCCAGGTAATTTTGCGCAACAGTTCGCGCACCGGCGAGTAGGCCACTTCTTCCGGCTGGGAAATAACGGCCAGCCATTTGGCGGATTCGAGCGGGTCGAAGGAATAGATTTGGCCGCCCCGGGTGAGATGGCCGCTTTGCTCCTGTTGAATGGCGGAGATGAGACTGGACTCACCCGCTCGCGCATTGCTCCCATTGGCGCCAAACTCGGGATTAAAAAGCGGGAAGCCACGCTGGTCGATGATCTGGCAAATTTCGCGATCGGCGAAGGAAATCGTGGAGAGACGCCGCCCGATGCGTTCCACTAAAATGGAAGCGCCGAGGTAGCCCACAGTGCGGCGGCCATCACGCGTGCGAATAGCGCCGATTATGTCGGTAACCATTCGGCCATCGACCGGGCGCGGATGGACTGGCGAAACAAAGGCGCCGATGGCGGTATCGGCGCCTTGTTTCCAGGTTTCGGACTGGAAATTTTGCCCGACCAGATTCGGCGCCGCCGGGAGTGAGCCGAGCAATTTTCCTTCGGCATCGCACATGAACATGCCATCGATGCGCGGGTAGGAGAAAAGTTTGTCCGTGATCCACTGCTGGGCGAGCGCGCTCGCATTCGGAACCGCCACCGTCCGTTCCATGCCCGGCAGCGTCTGGTAATAGCCGACCACGCTGGCGGTGCGCGACAGATCGTCATCCACCATGTGGCTGATGAGTTGCACGAAACTCTGCCGGTCGCGCAGAATTTTGGATTCGAGAGTTTTTTTGAGCGTGGTGTAGGAAACGAAAAGCATCAAAAGCGATGGCACCCAGCCAGCGAGCAGGACGGTTACGACGATGTCGAACCGCTCCAGTT
>DAIOVO010000023.1:6836-11562 GCA_036758965.1 Chthoniobacterales bacterium | reverse complement strand
CCCAAGGGTTTTTTGCGCGCGCGCATGCCAATTTCTCCGCGACACCACAATGTCGCCGCCTCCTCGAAAAGCCAAGTCTATGCCGCGCCGGGGAAAACGGCGTCTCTGTTTGGAAACGCCCTGGAGAGCAAACTGGAGCGCGCTCGACGAACAATTAAAGGGTGTGCGCGCTGGGCTTAAACACTTCTGGCGAAGGGCGGTGGGCTATTTTTGATTTGACGGGACGAGGAGAAGCGGCATCATGTCGCCCTTGCAGCGGGCATTCGGCAACGCACTCTTGATTTCTTAAAACTTCGCGGCGGCATGGGGCAACTCATTTGGACAATCTGTTATTTGAGCGTGTTAGTGGGTCTTTCGGCCTACGGCGTGCATCGCTACTTTATTATCTATTTGTTTCTGAAAAACCGGAAACGCGCCGCAGTGCCGGCAGGACGTTTCGAGCAGTTGCCCGTGGTGACCGTGCAGTTGCCAATCTTCAACGAGATGTATGTGGTGGAGCGGCTTCTGCGTTCGGTCAGCGAATTGGATTATCCGCTGGACCGGCTCCAAATCCAGGTGCTGGATGATTCCACCGACGAAACCCGGGAGCTAACGTCGAGCTGCACGGCCAAGCTGCGGAAGCGAGGTTACGACGTCGAGTTGATCCATCGCGTGGATCGCTCCGGCTTTAAGGCGGGCGCGCTCGAAAACGGTCTCGCCACCGCTCGCGGCGAATTCATTTGCATTCTCGATGCGGACTTTGTGCCGCCGCCGCATCTTCTTCGGCGCACGATCGATTTTTTCACCGATCCCAAAATCGGTATGATCCAGACGCGCTGGGGCCATCTGAATCGCACCTACTCGTTGCTCACTCGCGTGCAGGCGATGTTCCTCGATGGCCATCTTTTGCTCGAGCAAACTGCTCGCTCGCGCAGCGGGCGCTTCTTTAATTTCAACGGCACCGCCGGCCTCTGGCGGAAGACCTGCATCGAGCAAGCGGGCGGCTGGCAGCACGACACTCTCACCGAAGATTTGGATTTGAGTTATCGCGCGCAACTGGCCGGCTGGAGATTTGTCTTTTTACCCGATGTGGTGACGCCGGCGGAATTACCCGTCGATATGAATGGTTTTAAATCGCAACAACATCGCTGGACCAAAGGCTCCATCCAAACCTGCAAGAAATTGTTGCCCAAGATTTGGCGCAGCGAATTACCGCTGCCGATCAAGATCGAAGCGACCGCTCACCTGATGTCGAACTTTGCCTATCTGCTGCTGGCCTGTCTCTGCGTGCTGCTGCATCCTTCCGTGGGCGGCCCCCAAAACGGCTGGCTCCGCACCTTTCTGTTGGACGTGCCGATTTTCCTGACTGCATCGGTCTCGGTCGCCGTTTTCTACATCTGTGCCCAGCGCGAGTTACATCCGCGAACATGGATGCGCGAGATACTTCTGTTGCCGTGCCTCCTCGCGCTCGGTGTCGGGTTGTCGCTCAATAACGCCCGCGCCGTGCTCGAAGCGGTGTTCAACCACAAATCCGACTTCGCCCGCACGCCCAAGTACGGCATCGAGCGCAAGGCGCAACCCTGGCGCACCTGCCGCTACATGCCGCTCAAATCGCTACTGCCTTTTGCGGAGATTCTCTTTGCCGCCTATTTCACCTATTTTGTCTGGTTCGCGATCGAACATCGCCAGTTCCTTTCGGTCCCATTCTTGCTCATGTTTCAATTTGGGTTCCTTTACGTCGCTTTCTGTTCTATCGTGCAATGGCTTCCGAAATTCAGTTGGAACAATCACCGTTCGGCCGCTCCTTTGCCCGTTTGATTTTTTGCTGTATGCGCTCGCGCCTCGCCTTTATCGTCGTCGCATTCTTGCTCGCGCAGGCCGCCGTCGCGCAAACAGTCGCGGTCCGGCTGGTGCAGCCGAACGTCATCATTAGCGTGAAAGACCAAAAACTGATGCTGCTCGAAAATGGATCGAAACGCGTTACCTATCCCGTCTCGACTTCACGCTTCGGCATGGGCGACGACTGGGGCTCAATGACTACGCCCATCGGTCTTTTGCAGGTGGCGCAGAAAATTGGCGACCATGCTCCCGTCGGCGCGGTCTTTCATCGGCGTCGATTTACCGGCGAAATTTTAACCCCGAACGCGCCCGGACGCGACCCCGTCATCACCCGCATTATCTGGTTGCGCGGGCTGCAGCCGGGAAACGCCCACGCCTATAACCGTTGCATTTATATCCACGGCACGCCGGAGGAAAAATACATCGGCCGTCCTGCCAGTTACGGCTGCATTCGCATGAAATCCCGCGACGTCTATGATCTCTATGCTCAGCTGGCGCTGGGTGCGATCGTGCAAATTACACCCGATCGACTCCCGAAAATTGGCCATGCGTCCCACAGCAAGGCCGTCGCGGCGCAACAAAATGTCAAAAGCCCCACCCATGCCGTCTTTACCGCGGACGAGGCGAAGCCCGGAACAGAAAAAACAAGCGTCACTGCGCTCGCGCCCAAAGCTCCGGCTGCGAAAAAACTTGAAACCACTTCCCTGTCGCGCAGCCCGGGCGCTTGATTCTCTCACTCATGGCCAACACCAAATCCGCCGCCAAACGCGCCCGCCAGACGCAGCGACGCGTTCTCCGAAATCGGAGCGTGCTTTCACGTCTCCGTTCCCTGCAAAAGCGCGCCGCCGCCACTGGCGCTCAGGCGAATGATCACGCCGCGCTTACTTCCGCCCTCGATAAGGCGGCCAAACGCGGAATCATCCACCGCAACGCCGCGCGCCGGCGCAAAGCGCGCCTCAAACGCCCCCGCGCCGCCGCCCCAAATTAAGCGGCTGAATTGTCCCGCTGAAATCTGCGTTGCATCTGGCGCAGGAAAGATAAACTTTCAGTCCGATGATTCCGGCCCTTCTCTTTATTTTCTGCATCGTCACCTACCGTATTGCTACCGGCTTGCTCATTCATTCCGGCAGCGCCACCTGGCTTTCGAATTTCGCTCCACTCGCGGCCATCGCGCTTTGCTGCGCCGTCTATTTGCCGCGTCGCTACAAATTTACTCTGCCGCTCGCCATTCTTTTTGTTTCCGATCTCATTCTAAATTTCAATTACGGCGCGCCCTTCTTTACCCCGTTGATTCTTTGCCGCTATCTGGCGCTAGGTCTCGTTAGCTGGCTCGGGTTCGCCTTGCGCAATCGTGTTTCCTTAAAAACAATGCTGCCCGCCTCCATCGCCGGGTCGGTTTTGTTTTATGCCGTCACCAACGCCTTTTCCTGGCTGACCGATCCCGGTTACGCGAAAAATTTCGCCGGCCTGCTCCAGGCTTTGACCGTCGGCCTGCCCCAGTACAGCGCCACTCCCACCTGGATGTTTTTTCGCAACTCGCTCATCAGCGATTTAATTTTCACCGCTATCTTCGTCTTGTTAGTGCGCGTTGAAATTCCGCGTCCGCAAAAACGAGTCTCCCTCGCTCGCGCCGCGTGACCAAAACACCGCCGGCGGAGCAGCGCGACGAAGTCGAGATGCTCTGGCTGATGTTGCTCATCCGGCGTTTCGAAGAGCGCGCCAGCCAGCAATATCAGGCGCAGAAAATCGGCGGCTTTTGCCATCTTTACATCGGCCAGGAAGCCGTCGTCGCCGGCGCGATCTCCGCTATTCGCGAGGCTGATTACGTCATCACTGCCTATCGCGATCACGCACATGCTTTGGCCCGCGGCACGAGCGCGAACGCCTGCATGGCCGAGCTTTTCGGGAAAGAAACCGGCTGCTCGCGCGGCCTCGGCGGTTCGATGCATTTCTTTGACAAGGCCAACCACATGTACGGCGGCCACGCCATCGTCGGCGCTCACGTCCCGTTAGCTTGCGGCCTCGCTTTCGCCTCCAAATATCGGGAAGAGGATCGTGTCACCCTTTGCTTTTTCGGCGACGGCGCGATTAATCAGGGCGCATTCCACGAAGCGCTCAATCTCGCCGCGCTTTTCAAACTGCCGGTCATTTTCATCTGCGAAAACAATCTCTTCGCCATGGGCACCTCAGTCGAGCGTTCCACTTCGCTCAAGCAAATCATCGATCGCGCCGAAGGCTACGACATTCCTGCTTCCATCGTCGACGGAATGAACTTCCGCGAAGTGCGCGACAAAATCAGCGAGACCGTCGCCTCCATTCGCAAAGATCCGCATCCCGCTTTTATCGAGATGCGGACTTATCGTTACCGCGGTCATTCCATGTCGGACCCGGCGAGCTATCGCACCAAGGAGCAGTTGGAAAAATATCGTCTCGACGATCCGATCACGCGGTTGCGCGCGCAGTTGGATCGCGAAGGAAAATTGACCAACGAGAAGTTCGACGAACTGGATAAACGTGCCAAAAAAGCAGCGCTCGAGAGCGTGAAATTCGCCGAAGAAAGCGCCGAGCCGCCGCTCGAAAAACTTTACGATTACGTTTTCGTCCCATGAGTTTTTTCTCCAACCCGAGTTCGCCTGCGCCGTCATCCCGAGCGGAGCGGAGCGAAGGCGAGGGATCTCGCGATGCTGCCTTTAAGCTCTGGCGGCGGGATCCTTCGACTTCGCTCAGGATGACCGGTGCGCTTGAGATTTTATGAGTGAAATGCGCGAGATCACTTATCGCCAGGCGCTGAATGAGGCGCTGGCCGAGGAACTGGAGCGCGATCCCAGCGTGTTTCTGATGGGCGAAGAAGTCGCGGAATACAACGGCGCTTACAAAGTTTCACAAGGATTACTCGAACGTTTCGGCG
>DAIOVO010000023.1:4999-6783 GCA_036758965.1 Chthoniobacterales bacterium | reverse complement strand
TGGTCGGTCTGAGGCCGATTATCGAGTTCATGACCTTCAGTTTTTCGCTCGTCGCTTTTGATCAGGTAGTCAACAACGCGCCCAACATGCTCACCATGAGCGGCGGCCAATTCAATATCCCGATTACCTTTCGCGGGCCGAACGGCCCGGCGCATCAGCTCGGCGCGACCCACTCGCACGCCACGGAATGTTTGTACGCCAACTTTCCCGGTTTGAAAATTTGCGCACCGGCTACTCCGCGCGACGCCAAAGGTTTGTTGAAAACCGCCGTGCGCGACAACAATCCCGTGCTGGTTTTGGAAGCGGAACTTCTCTACAGCTCGAAAGGAATGATCGAATCGGCCGAAACCGAGTTGCTCATCCCGCTCGGTGAAGCGGAAACGAAACGTGAAGGCAGCGACGTGACGATTATCTGCTATGCGCAGACGGTGCCGATCGCGCTGACTGCTGCCCAGCAATTGGAAGAGGAAGATATCAGCACGGAAGTGCTCGATCTACGTTCGATCAAGCCGTTGGATGAGCGCGCCATTTACGATTCTGTAGCCAGGACGCACCGCGTCGTCATAGTGGAACAGGACCGCCCTTTCTGCGGCGTCGGTGGAGAGGTTTGCTACCGCATCCAGAAAAATATTTTCGATGAACTGGACGCTCCGATCGCGCGCGTGTCGCAGGAGGAAGTGCCCATGCCGTATAACGAGACGTGGGAGAAAGCGGTCCTGCCGAGCGTCGATAAGTTGATCGCGGCGGTGAAGAAGACGTTGAACCGTTAAACCGTTGAAGGGTTGAAGCGTTGAACGGTTGAAGCGAGGATGTGTCGTCTTTCCGCTCGAACGCTTTAACCCTTCATCGCTTTAACGCTCCAACGAATCCCTCCCATGCCCGAAATCCAAATGCCAAAATTGAGCGACACGATGACGGAAGGCACCCTCGTCGCATGGAAGAAAAAGAAAGGCGACAAGGTTTCAGCCGGCGATGTCATCGCGGAGATCGAGACCGACAAGGCGACGATGGAATGGGAATCGCCCGAGGACGGAACCTTGACTGAAATTTACGTCGAGGAGGGCGGCAAGGTAAACGTCGGCGACAAGATCGCCTTCATCGGGGAAGAAGGTGAAGCGGCGCCGGCTAACGAGAAATCGGCAAAAGAAGAAAAATCGAAAGAAGAACCCGAGGCTAAAAAGGAAGAGCCGGAGCAAAAAGAAGAAGCGAAAGCAGAGAAGCCAAAAACCGAAGAGAAAGCCGAGCCGAAGCAGGAGAAGAAACCCAAACCGGCGACGGAAAAGAAAGCGCAAAACGAACCGGAAAAGGAGCCTCCAGACGATGAGTCGGAAAAAACACATCGGCAGGATGCCGATGCCACGCGCGTAAAAGCATCGCCAGTCGCTCGTCGAATCGCGGGCGAACTCGGCGTCGATTTGGCCAACGTCAAAGGCAGCGGCCCGGAAGGCCGGATCACCGAAAGCGATGTTCGGGCGGCGGCAAAATCAGGCGCCGCGTCCGCCGTTGTAGAGTCCGCCGTCCCCGGCGGAAAAGCGCGCACGACCCCGTCAACGTCCACGAAGCCGCCCGACGCCAGCTCCCGCGTTCAACTTTCCGGGATGCGCAAAGTAATCGCGCAACGCCTCACCGAAAGTCTCGGCCCCGTCCCGCATTTTTATCTCAGCATCGAAATCAACGCCACACCGCTGATGTCAGCCCGCGCAGAATTAAAAACCGGCGGTGAAGAAAGCGACGCCGCGAAAATAACCGTCAACGATTTCGTTCTCAAAGCCGCCGTCGATGCC
>DAIOVO010000023.1:0-4975 GCA_036758965.1 Chthoniobacterales bacterium | reverse complement strand
AAGGTAAATGCTTCCTTCGACGGCGACGCGCTCCTGCAATACGAAGACATCGACCTCGCCGTCGCCGTCGCGATTGACGACGGTCTCGTCACTCCGGTGATTCGCGCCGCCCAAAAAAAATCACTGCGCGAAATCAGTGAAGCGATGAAAGACCTGGCCCATCGCGCGCGTAACAAGCGAATGAAGCCGGAAGAATTTCAAGGCGGCAGCTTCACCGTCTCCAATCTCGGCGGTTACGGGATAAACTCCTTCAGCGCCGTCATCAACCCGCCGCAAAGTTTCATTCTCGCCGTCGGCAAAATTTCAAAAACCGCGGTGGTGGATGATTGCGATCAAATCGTCGTCGGCCAAAAAATGTCGGTCACGATGAGCTGCGACCATCGCGTGGTCGATGGCGCCCTCGGCGCGGAATATCTAAAAGAATTCCGCCGCCTGCTGGAAAACCCGGCACTGCTCTTGGTTTAGATTCAGTTTAAGGTCGTATATGGAAATGTCTTCTACGTATTCTGTCACTCAAGCGCAGACGAATCTTCCCCGATTACTGAAGGATGCGGCTCACCATTCCATTGCCATTCGTCGTCGAGACGAGACCGTCGCCTATCTCGTCTCGCGCCAGCGGATGGAAGCCATCGCCGAGACGCTCGAGATTCTGGCGAATCCGGAGGCAATGAAAGCCCTTCGCCAATATCAGACCGGCAAAATGAAATTTTTTCCGTTGTCCTCGCTGGATGAGGCGGGTTGAAATTTCAGGCCAGGTTCGGAATTTTGTCCGGTCGCGAGTCCCCGATCCGCGCCGGCAACTGCGGCTGGCGTTACGCGAGCTCGCTCGGGAGCGCGGGGACGTAAAAGCTCTCGAAGGGCCTCTGAAGGATTTTTTCCGGCTGCGAGTGCGCGACTACAGAATCATTTTTCGATACTCGCCCAGCGGAAAGGTCATCCATTGCATTTTCGCAGAGCGGCGGGAGCTCATTTATGAACTGTTCGAAAAGTTGATTCATTCCCTGCTCCTGAGCGAGCCCAAGGCAAAGGGTGGCCGGAAAACCGAATTGCAGGAACCGTGGGAGAGAAGCAAACTGAAGTAAATGGCGGACGAAAATTTGCGCATCGATGGCGAGTGAAGAACCGCGTTTGAAGATTGGGTCATTTGCGTTGCATGCTGCGCGCGGGCTGGTGCGCGAGCCGAAGACACGGCGGCTGGCCATGTTCTATATTTTGTTAGGCGCAATCCTGATGCTCTTTTTGGGGCTGACGTTTCTTGTGCCGATCCTTTCGCCGCAGGAGCATCCGTTTTGGTTTTTGCTTTATTGGGCGGCGTGCGGCTGGCTGACGCTGACGGCGGTGCTGCTGGCGGTGTTCGACATTTTGCTGGTGCGATTACGGGCGCGGGCCGAGCGGAATGAACTAAAAGACAAGGTGCGCCCGGAGTGAATATTCAGAAAAGTCGCGAGGAGATGGAGGCGGACGAGGCTCGGCTGCTGGCGCCGTTCGCGCAAAAATCCGGCGAGTCGCAGGGACGGGAATTTGCGGAGACGAAGCATGAGTTTCGGACGGAATTCCAGCGCGATCGCGCTCGCATTATTCATTCGCGGGCGTTTCGTCGCTTGGAATATAAGACGCAGGTTTTTCTCAACGGTACCGGAGATCATTTGCGGACGCGTTTGACTCACACGATCGAGGTGGCGTCGATCAGCCGGACGATCGCGCGGGCGTTGCGTTTGAACGAAGATCTGGCGGAAGCAATTGCGCTCGCGCACGATCTTGGGCATTCGCCTTTCGGACATTCGGGCGAGGAAATGCTGGCCGAATGTATGCAGGAGCACGGCGGGTTCGATCATAACCGGCAAAGTTTGCGGGTGGTGGAGCTGCTGGAAGCGCCCAACCCGAAGTATCCCGGCCTGAACCTGACGCAGGAGGTGCGCGCGGGATTGAAGAAGAAAGAATTGTCTTCGCTGGAGGCGCAAATCGCGGACCTGGCGGACGAGATCACTTATTATAGTCACGATCTCGACGACGCGATCGACTTCGACATTTTAAACTTTGATCAACTGGCGGAGGTGAAGGTCTGGCAGGGAGGGCTGGCGGCGGTGCGGCGAAAATTTGCGGAATTGCGCGCGCCGCAATTGCACAAGCTGGTCATCCGCGAAATCATCGATCGCCAGGTTTGCGATGTGGTCGCGAACAGTGCGGCGGCAATCGCGGGGATTAGCTCGGCTAGCGGAGTGCGGGAGGAAGGCGCACCGCTGATTTGCTACAGCGATGAATTGCAGAATGCCAATCAGGAGTTGCGAAAATTTTTGTATGAAAATGTTTATTACCATCCGCGGGTGGCGGAGGTGAACCGGCGCGCCTGCGAAATGTTGCGGGAGGTTTTTGCCGCATACCTGCGCGACCCGGAGCGGCTGGGCGAAGGCGACGCGCGGCGAATCGAGGCTGAAGGATTGCCGCGCACGATCTGCGATTACGTTGCCGGAATGACGGACCGTTTCCTTTTGGAGGAACATACGCGCCTTAATCGCGGCGAAAGCTAATGGGACGGCGGCGTAAGAATAGATCAACGAAACGGTCTGTCGCTTCTAAGCCTGTCGATTCCTTCGTATCTAAGGTTCGACTATTCGTGCTAGGCGGCGCATTATTTGTCGGCGTTTTAGTTGCCTATCAGCCAGCCTGGCATGGGAGCTTCCTTTACGAAGATGAACTCTATGCGAGCAGTAATCCGCTCCTAACCGCCTCGGATGGCTTGCGGCGCATCTGGTTTACGCTTGAATCTCCGGTTCAATACTTCCCGCTAACTCACACGGTTTTTCGAGTTGAGCGAGACTTGTGGGGGAAAAGCACGACCGGGTATCATCTTGTCAATATTGTGCTCCATGCGGTTAGCGCGCTGTTACTCTGGCGACTTCTTCGATCTATTTCTGTGCCGGCTGCCTGGTTTGGCGCGGCGCTGTTTGCGCTCCATCCAATCCAAGTGGAATCAGTGGCGCAGATTAGCGAAGTAAAGAACGTCTTAAGCGGACTCTTTTTTATCTCTTCGTTGGTATGGTGGGTGAAGTATCTCGAGACCAGACGACTGATCTGCTGGGCTATTTCTCTAACCCTTTGCATTCTCGCTTTGGCGGGGAAGACAACGGCATGTGTTTTGCCGCTTTCTCTTTTGTTGATTGTCTGGTGGCGCGACGGGCGCATCTCCCGGAAAGCGATGATGGCGACGATCCCGTTTTGGGCGGTAAGCGCGCTGGCGGCGATCGTGGCCATTGCATGGGAGCGCACGAGTAATCCGAGCGGAAGCTTTGTCGCGCCGATCGGTTGGGTGGAGCGATTGTTAGTCGCACCGCGGGTTATATTCTTCTATTTGGGAAAGCTTCTCTGGCCGTCCCCTTTAATGTTTAACTATCCCAGCTGGAACGTTTCTCGACTAAATCCCAATAGCTATGTTTGGCTGCTCGCTTTCGTTATCTTAGCCAGCGCAATCTACTTTGCTCGCCGACGCATCGGCAGAGGACCTGAGATAGCTTTCCTTTACTTCGCCGGAACGTTGCTGCCATTTCTCGGCCTCGTCTCCATCTATACATTTCGCTACAGCTACGTGGCAGACCACTACCAATATCTCGCCTGCATCGGTCCGTTAGCACTACTAGCGGGGGCTTCGACGCGAGTGGCGGTGCCGCGATGGTTTCCTTCATGGCTCCCGCCTGCGGTCGTTCTGCCGATATTGGCGGCGCTTACCTGGAAGCAGGCGCATGCTTACCGCAACGCGGAATCGTTATGGGCCGATACAGTCGCGAAAGATCCTGCGTCATGGATGGCGGAAAATAATTATGGAATCGCGTTACTTGAGCGGGATGAAAGGCGGACCGCGCTCGACCGCTTCGAGCGCGCGTATAACCTCGATCCCAGGCAACCGGAGAGCGTACGCAATGTTGGTGTGTGCCTTTTGGATCTGAAACAGCCAGCCGATGCGCTGCCTTACCTTCGCGAAGCAGTGCGTCTGAAAGGCGACGATGCAAAGACACAGAGGGAACTGGGACGCGCGTTGGCGCAACTGGGACGATTTGATGAAGCGTCTAGTTCACTGCAGGCGGCGGCAAAGCTCGACCCTCGGGACGCCAAGATATACACGATCTGGGCGGGGGTGGTTCTCAATCAAGGGCGCTCGGATGAAGCGATGTCGCATCTCAAGCACGCATTGTCGCTGCAGCCGGGCGACGCTGAAGCAGAGGCGCAGCTCGCTAACTTGTTCCTGCAACTTCGGCATGATCCGGAAGCGGCAGCGCTGCTCCGGCAAATTCTTGAACTGCGACCGGATAACGTGGACGCGCTAAAGAATTATGCCTGGTTGCTTGCGACCTCACCGAATCCGGACCTGCGCGATGGCTCCCGCGCGGTCATGCTCGCGGAAAAAGCCCAAAGGCAGGCACCGCAGAATCCATTCATTCAGGCGACGCTGGTGGCGGCTTACGCCGAAAGCGGACGGTATCGAGAGGCGTTGTCGATCGCGCAACGGGCACTCGAGTTCGCCGAAACAAACAAACTCGACGGGTTGGCCGAGTTATTGAAAAAAGAGATTATCCTATGCGAAAACAGCCAACCGGTGCGCGATTTGCGGTAAGTAGATCGGCTACGCAGCGTCGGCGCCGGTTTCGTCGCTCAAGTATTTTATAACGAGACGTAAGCGCAGTTTGAGATCTAGCTCTTCCAGGACCTGCTGGCGGCGGAGCGGGTCGATGATGAAGGCTCCGGCCATGAGATCGGCCAGGGCGCCGAAGTCGTCGAGCTCGGATAAATAACGTTCCAGGTTCGCCGGTAACTCGCGCGTGGTGCCTTTGAATTTGGAATAAAGATCGAGCACTTTCGCGCCGAGCGCTTCACTTTCCACCGATGAGGAAGGCTCCGTCTCAAGCGGCGTGATTTGCGCGAGCGGAAATGGATGCACCCCGGCGAAGCGAGTGAAGCGGACCCGCTCCAGCCCTTGCAGCAC
>DAIOVO010000022.1:0-37629 GCA_036758965.1 Chthoniobacterales bacterium | reverse complement strand
CTACCAACTGAGCTAAGACCCCGCGGAAAACTTGCTGATTCTAGAATTGCACCGGTCGATTGCAACTATCGGGGTGCGATGAATCTGGCCGCGCGGTACAGGCGCGCTGAAAATCCCGGGGGTTCTCAGGCCCGCACCGGCATCGCAGAGGGAGTCATAATGGAAGGCGGAGATTGAAGATGCGCGGCCACGGTCTGGGCAAGACGATCGGGCATGTAAGGCTTGGCGAGAAAGGCGTGCTTTTTTTCCCGCTCAAAATCGGTGCCGATCAATTCCGCGCTGTAGCCGCTGGTGAAGATGACCTTAAGGTCCGGTTTTTCCATGATGAGGGTATGCGCCAGCTCGCGACCAGAAATGGATTCCGGCATGACAACATCAGTAAGAAGGAGATCGATCTCATCGCGATGTTGCGCCCAGACTTCGAGGGCGGCGCGACCGTTTTCGGCGGAAAGCACCCGATAGCCAAGAGCGGAAAGTGCTTCGCTGACAAACTCGCGCAACATATCTTCATCTTCGACGACAAGGATAGTAATGTCGTTCGTCGGCACAAAGTTTTGCACTTCGGGCTGCGGCTTTTGGGGCTCGGCCGTAACGCCATCGGCGCAAAGCGGGAAAAAAGCGCGGACGGTCGTGCCGCGACGAAGTGTGCTTTCCACTTCCATCCAGCCGCCGTGTTGTTTTACTACTCCGTAGGCGGTCGCGAGCCCCATGCCGGTGCCTTTGCCGGGACCTTTGGTGGTGAAAAACGGTTCGAAGATGCGAGTGATCGTCGCCGTATCCATTCCATGGCCGGTATCTTTCACCGCCAGACAAATGTGGGCTCCTGGTTGGGCTTCCGGATTGCGCGCACAAGCCGCTTCATCAATCTCGACCTGGACGGTAGCCAGAGTAAGCTTGCCGCCCTCGGGCATGGCGTCACGGGCATTCAAAGCCAGGTTCATGATGACTTGATCAACGTTACTCGGGTCGGCGAAGACAGGCGGCAGATCAGGTGCGAGCTGCATATCGAGCGCGATGTGTTCGCCAATAATGCGGCGCAACATCGCCACCGTTTGCTCGACTACCTGGTTGAGGGCGAGCGGGCGGCGCTGGATGATTTGCTTGCGACTGTAAGCCAGTAGCTGGCGAGTCAAAGCGGTAGCTCGCTCGGCCGCGCGTTCTACTTGCTGCAAGGAAGCACTAAGCTTCTCGTCCAAATGCGGATTGCTAAGATGGGTAGCGGTGTTACCCAGAATGACCGTCAGAATGTTATTAAAGTCGTGCGCCACTCCGGCGGCGAGCCGACCGACTGCTTCCATCTTCTGCGCCTGGCGAAGTTCATTCTCCAGTCGCACCCGGTCGGTAATGTCCTGCAAAATGAGAAGATGGTAGAGAACACCACCTAACTCGAGATTCTCGGCCGCGAGCAGGACCTCGCGCGTTTCGCCAGCGGCGGTGCAAATGGTGGCTGTTAAATTACGAACTGCGCGGCGAGCAGAAAGATCTTCGCAGATGGTCAGAACAGTTTCTTCATTGGCAAACAGCTTCATCTCGCCGGCGAGCACGGTTTCGCGCTCTGCGCCGATGAGTTCGAGAAAACTGGTGTTGGCATCGAGGCAACTCTTGCCATCCGGACGCCGGATCACCATCGGAATGGGACTGCCGTGAAATGCTTTCGAGAAACGTTCTTCCGACCGGCGCAGCGCCTCTTCGGCCGCGGTGCGCTCCGCTACTTCGCCAGTGAGGCGGGCATTGGCGGCGCGTAGTTCAATTGTGCGCTGATTGACCAAAGCATCGAGCTCTTCCATTTGGCGGCGCGCGATTTGAGTAAGCTGCCATTTTTTCGCGAGGGCATGCGCCATTTGTAGGACCTCGACGTTGTCGAACGGTTTCTTTAGCACGAGCATCTGGTCGGTGTTGCCAATGGTCTTGGCGATTTCGTCCCAGGAGTAGTCGGAATACGCCGTGCAAATAACGATTTGTAGATCAGGAAATTCTTTCCAGATGCGCGAGATCGTTTCGATTCCATCCCAGCCGGGCGGCATGCGGACATCGACGAACGCGACGGCGTAAGGCGTTCCCTGAGTCATGGCGGCGCGCACTTTTTCCAAGCCATCCTGTCCTTGAAAAGCGGAGTCGATCTGGAAACTCCAAGTCTTGGAGATGTCAGCAGTATCGCCAAAGAGGGATGCTTCATCGGCATCCAGTTCTTCGGCCAGTTTGGCATCGGCCGGTCCCAGGATTTTGCGAAAGTCCTCATGGATGGCGGGATTATCATCGATAATCAAAATGCGGTTATTCTCTGTTTGGATAGTTAAGGGCGAGGTTGTGTTCATGGTTTCGGTGTGGTAGATGCGATGGGTAACTCGAGAGTGAAGGTGGCGCCGTGACCGATCCCGGGACTGGCGACGGAGAGAGTGCCGCCCATGGCGCGAGCAGCGAGGGCGCCGCTATGCAATCCAAAGCCGTGGCCCTCCTCGCGGGTAGTAAAACCGTGGGCGAAGACGCGGGTGAGATTTTCTTGCGAAATGCCGATGCCGTTATCGGCGACGACGATGTGCACGGCCTGTTCGTTTACGGCCAGAATGGAGATGGTGATGCGCTTATCGGTGCGCTTGATTTCATCCAGCGCATACTTTGCATTACGAATGAGGTTGATAAGAATCTGCAACACCTTGTGCCGGTCCACGCGAATCAAGGGCACGGGAGAAAACTCGCGCTCGACGGTGACGCCGTGGCGGGTGAAAGCGCCCACATTCATGGCGATGGCGTCTTCTACCAGTTGATGGGCGGGAAGATTTTCGAAAACGCCGCTGACCTTGGCGTAGCTTTGCTGCATCGCTACTACTTCCTTAATGTGCTCGATGTTGCGACCGAGCTGATCGACTTCGCGCAATAGATCGGCGTTCTCGGCCACGAAAAATTCTCCGAGCTTGGCCAGATAGCCGGGTAACTTCTGTCCATTGGGATCGTTGGTTAAGTAATCAGCAAGGTTCCCGTTCTGGGAAGTAAGAAGGGCGGCTGCTTTGGCCAGCTTGGGCGCTTTGGAGCGGCGCAATTTTTCAACTACCAGGCCAGCCGAGACATTCACACTATTCAGAACATTGCCGACATTGTGGAGAACGCCGGTAGCTACTTCCGCCATCCCAGCCAGGCGCGAGGTTTCGACCAAGCGTTGTTGAGAAAGACGCAGCGCCTCTTCCGCCTGCCGGTGCTCGGTCATGTCGCGCATGACGGAAGAAACATATTCCAGGCCGCCTTCGGCATTCTTGTGCGCAATAAGGACCTGCGAAACGTGAATTTCTCCCCCGCCTTGATTACGAATAGCGGTTTCGCCCGCCCATGATCCATATTGCAAGGCGGTAGGCAGCCCTTCTTTGGAAATATGGTCGTAAGCCCATTCCGGGTAAAGATTCTTCGTCTTCAGTTTGCTGATATCTTCTTCCTCGGTGAATCCCGCGATCTGGCGACCGGCGCGATTAAGATAAAATGCATTGTCATTTGGGTCCGCGCTGATCACCACATCGGGAGTGGCTTCGAGGATTGCGGTCAGCCGCGCATGCGCCGCTTCGGCCCGTTTGCGCTCGCTGATTTCACGTTGTTGTGCATGGACCTGCTCCTGCAATTCCTTTTGCGCGCCTTGCAGGGCACTGTCCTGAGATTGAATCTGGCCGAGCATTTGATTGAAGGCATCGGTCAGGACACCTACTTCGTCGCCGCACACTTTATTGGCGCGCACGGAATAATCCTTCTCGTTTGCAATCGTGTGAGCAGTTCCGGCAAGACGCAGAATGGGATTGGTGATGAAGCGTTGAAAGCGGCTGGAAAGCAGAAATGCCAGGAGGAGCGAGGCGGCCAGCACTAGGCTAAAGATGCCGGCGTAAAGTTTGAGTAGTTGCGAAGACATCGCACGCAAGTCGGCCAAGAGGTAAAGGGTTCCTTCCCGCTTTCCGTCGCGCATCACCGGTTGCGCCACCAGGATCCGGTTGCCATCGATCCGGTAACCGGATTTCAATCCCGCAGTCTTGATCTCGCGTGCATCGTTCGTGGTTCCAAAAACGGCCAGCGCATGCCCGTCGCTCAGCTCCAGCCGGCCACTAACGATTTGGGGCATGGTTTTAAGCCCGGAAAGATTTTCCGCCGCCGCATCCTCATCCTTAAACATCACTGCCGCCGCGCTGGAGTGGGCGGCAATTTCGCCAATTACCTGCAACTCGTGGGTCGAATGCTGCTTAAGATTGTAGGCTTCGAACATAAAGAGCGCGGCACAGGCAAGCAGCAGCACCACGCTCGAAATGAACATGATAATGAAGGTAATTTTTTGCCGTACCGGGCGATCGCGCAGATTTAGCATGGGAAATTTAGTTCACGATTTTGGCGATATTGAGTAATTGAGAGCTAATTTTGAGCCTGGCCTGGCGAGCGGCAGCAGAATTTACTTCGATGCCGACGCGCTGCTCTCGCAGCGCAAAACCCAACATGCCACCAGCGGTGGCAAATCCCTGCATTTCGCCCACCACCAGCACCGGTCGCCCCTGAACGGCGGCCAAAATATTGCTCAAGCGCCGTTCTTCGGACGCGCTCACAAAAATCATCTGGCAGCCGCGCAAACCAGCGGCGTCGCTCGCGCTCAGATGGCGCACTTCGAGTTTTCGATCACCGGTCGTGTTGCCTACGGTCAGGCGATCGAGTTTCCCATCGAAAGGATCGTTTCCAACAATTCCGATGACGAATGGGGCTTGCGCATTGGGGAAGCAGGCCGCCGGCCACTCCACGAATTTGGTGAACTTAAAAAGGTAAGCTGCTTTAACGTCATACTCCGACTCGGCGCGAGCTGCGGGCGGGGCGAGGCCCGCGAGCAGGAAGAGCAACCATGCAAAGCTTTTCATTTCCTTACCAGCGGTGGCGCGCAACTTCTTTTCCGACTAGAAACGATAGGTGAATTTAACTCGGAAGGTCCGCCCATCCTGGATGATGCCATCCTGGAGGTGCTCGGCGCCTCCTGGAGTAGCGTATTTTTTATCAAATAAATTGTAGATCGATCCCGAGACTTCCAGATGCGGCGCGAGATTCTGGCTAAAAAGAGTCGTGTTTACGAGCACGGCGTCGCCGACGCGATTACGCAAGAGAGTATAGCGATCGCTGGCATAGAGTAGCTCGATACTCCCGAAAATCTTGTCGCCAAAAAGCGGGAAACTTAGATGCGCCTTGAAAAGGTTATCGGGCGAATTGACCAGGCGCCGGCCATCCACTTCGCTTACTGCTTCCTGCCTGGTATAACTTGCGCGCACCAGAATGCCATTGTCCCACTTGCCCTCGATTTCCGCTTCCGCGCCTGTGACATGCGCGCCGGCCGAGTTGGTAAAAACCAAAAACCCGCTGCTATCTCCAACGGTTTCGATGAGATCGGAAATATCATTTCGGAAGAGGGAGATTGTTCCGCGCCAATGGGTGGCGAAATACTGGTCGGCTGCCAGCTCGTAGGTACTAACGGTTTCTGGGCGTAGCGAGGGGTTTGCGCGTTGATTATAGGCGCTGTAGTAAAGTTGATAAACATTCGGCGCTCGAAACGCCTGACCGTAAAGTAACTTGAGCGAGGTGCTTTCGCGCGGCTTCCAAATAATGGCAGCGCGGGGATTGAAGGTGCTGCCGAAGCTATCATAGCGATCCCATCGAATACCCGCTTCCAGGCTAAACTGTTTCGTTAGCTGCAAATGCCCGTCGGCGTACGCGCCCACGACCAGTTGGTAGCCGGCGACATCGAGGTAACTGGTGAAGGGATGTTCATCGTAATTGCGTTGCAGTAGATCGAGGCCGTAGCGCACCTCCGCTCCCAGGGTGACACGCAGACGTTCGAAAAACGAATGGCTGGCCTGGAGCTCCGCCCCTATCCAGCGTTCGCGCGCCGAGTCATCATTGACCGCGAGGTAGGCGCCATAGTCGTAGGTCGCCAGCGCATGGTAATCCAGAATATCATAATAGCCACGGGCGTTTATCGACCAGCCGTTGCTCGTCTCATGCGCATAGCGCAGCTCCACATAACCGCGCGAATCCACTGTGGTATCCGGCGTATTGAAGACCGAGCCGAAGGAGGCGGTCGGCACGTCCTTGTCGCGAGTGACATAGCCACCTTGCAAGGTAAAATCGCCGTAGCTGACCTTGCCCAGCACCGACCAGAAGTTGTCGCCATCCAGATTGGAAGCGATGCCGTGGTTGGTTTGCGGAGTATTGAATTCCTTGTAGAACAGCTGCGTGTGTCCCGCGCTATCGTAGTAAGTGCCGGAGAGCAAAAACTCGATACCGTTGTCCAGTTTTTTCCCATAGGTAATCCGCCCACTGTAGCTATCCAGACTACCCGCACTCGAAGATAGTTCCAAACCATTGACCGAAGCTCCGCTGCGAGTAACGATGTTGATGACGCCAAAAAATGCGTTACTCCCGTAAATGGCCGACCCTGGCCCGCGGATGAATTCCACTCTCTCGATGAGATCGACATCGACCAGCCCCGGGGTGCCGACGGCTGCGGTGTCGAAAATGGGATCGTTCATCCGATGTCCATCCACCAACAGCAGGACGCGCGAGCCGTAGTCATCCAGACTGGTGAAACCGCGCACGCCGGTGTAATTGTAAGCGCGATCGTAAGTAGCATCGAAACTTCGCACCGAGCGAATCACATCCACCAAAGTCCGGTAGCCAAAGCGCTGAATCTCGTCCCGCGTCACGATCGTAACCGAGGAAGGAGCATCAGTTACTTTTTCGGTGAACTTGGACGCGGCATAAACGGTATCGACTTTGACGGCGCCAAGTTCATTTAAACTCAAATCCAGCAGCGGCTGGGGATCGGCCTTTGTCTCAAACGGCCAAAGGATGACGCACAGGATGACGATGCCCGCGCGGAGGCAAGTTAGTAACCAACGGTACGGTAAACGTTCGAATAATCTCATGGATGATCGTTCCCACCCGCACCAGGGGCCGCAGGAACGAGTGGAGATGTCGTTACTGGGGAATTTTAGCAAGCTGTATGCCGTGGCTTGCCAACTGCTGAGTTACGCCGGCGTCATTCTCGCTCGCCGGCGCCGGACGCTGATAAACGGAGGCGCCACTTTCCAACAAAGGATTTGGCCCGCGACGCAACCATCCAGACTCGGCGACGATAAACGGTTGCACGATACCCATGGCCAGGTATCGCTGCTGCAATTCGGCCGGCAAATCATGAAAATCGTAAATGAGTCCACGACAGGAAGCCGCGCCACAGCGGCATTTCATGGTCCATCTCTGCTCGCTCATGGTAGTCGAGTAATCGTAGAAGATTTGCTCGCCCTCACCGATCGGGCGCAGGGCGTAGGCGCAAACCAAATCGCGCACGCCGGCATTTGGTTGGCAACAGTGATTGACGAAGACACTCGGCGCTTCCAGGTCGATGTAGCTCATCGCCCCAATCTGGAGAACGTTTCCTTCTGCCTCCCCTTTTTCGATTGCCTGGGCCAGAGAAATCAGCGGGCCTGTAAATTGAAAAAGCAATTCGCCTTCGCGGAAATCACGTCCGGCAAATACACCGTGGCCGAGATCGCATTCCGCCACCCGGATCGCGCCGAACTCTGGCCCGCTCGGAGTCACTGAAATCTTCCCAACAAGATGAGCGCGGCCGCGGCGCAGCCGAGGCCGACACACTCGGAAGCGGAGAGCGATTCGCGGAATGCGACCACGCCAGTGATGGCAAGAGAGATGACCACGATAAGGCTGAAAAATGCGCTCACCGTGGCGAGCTTGAAATGGCGGAAAATGTAAACCCATCCAAAAGCGGAACCGGCATAAAGCGTCACACCGAAAAGGAAGGCGCTGCTGCGCAAGGGATGCTCGGAATCACTGGCCCGCTTCAGCCAGTAATCGGCGACGACACAAAGCGCGCTTAACGACACGACCATCCAAAAAGGGATTGAAATTCGCACAGGTAGGTTGGGTGTTGGGTGAACGCTTTCAGCAGGGGCGTTTTCTCTCAAAGCAACAATCGTGCTACCTCGCGAAAACGAGCGTCTTCCCTCGCACAATGAGGCGTGGCGCAGGTGTGGAACGCGGCTTGCTCTGCAATTGCGGGAAAACAATTTGGCAAAGCACTGGTACTCGCATTTTGTATTCGAAACCCTTTGGAAACACCAACGGTCACGCATGACCTCTAACCACACTCGATGAACCTTCAGGGACGAGAACTTGAGGACGCCGCCAAGCCGGCGGGTTTGGGAGCTCGCGAAAAATATCCTTCCCCTCTTTCGCCCTCCGCCGTCAATAGGCAACGCTGGCTACTGACCGGTCTGCTGGTTGCAATCGCATTTGCGTTGGGGTTCGGCATTTGGACCTTATGGCGCCGGATCGCTCCCGAGATCAACGCCTCCGCTTCAGCGGAATCGGCTTACGTCGCTTCCTTTCCAGAGAAGAGCATTGCAGTGCTTCCTTTTCGAGACGCGAGCGAATCCAAACGCGACGGGTTTCTGGCGAACGGTGTTCAGGATGATATTCTCACCGCCTTGTCCAAAGTCGCAGATCTAAAAGTCATCAGCCGCACCTCGGCCAATAGTTATCCTGCCGGCGGCAAGCGCGATTTGCGCGACATCTCCCAAAGCCTCGGTGCCGCTTACATTGTGCAAGGAAACGTTCTTCGCACCGGCGAAAAGGTGGAGATTAGCATTCAACTAACCGACGCTCGCCGCAACACAACGTTGTGGACGCAGAAGTATGAGCGCGATGTCGCTCAACTGTTCGGGATGCAAAGCCAGATCGTGCAAAGAATCGCCGCGCAAATGCAGGCGAACATTACGCCGAGAGAAAAAGCCGCCATCGAAGAACGTCCCACCAAAGACCCGGTCGCCTACGGTCTTTATTTGCGCGCGAAAGAGCTCATCGACACCATTTCACTCAACGCGCAAATTAATGAGAAAGGTCGTGAAGCGGTTCAATTGCTCGATCAGGCCGTCGCTCGCGATCCAGATTTTTTTCTTGCCTACTGCCAACTAACCGCCGCGCATGGCTACCTCTATTTCTTCGGTCTCGACCGCACGCCTGCCCGTCTCGCTTTGGCCGAGGCCGCTCTAAAAACCGTTAGCCGGCTTCGGCCTGATGCAGGCGAAACCCATCTTGCTCGCGCCGGATTTTTTTACCGCTGCTATCTGGATTATGCTCGGGCACGCTCCGAGCTCGCGCTGGCCCAGCGCAGCTTGCCTAACAATTCCGAGATTTTTGAGTTAACCGGCTACATCGACCGACGCCAGGGGCTTTGGAATGAATCGGCCCGCAGCTTGCAGCATGCGCTCGAGCTGGACCCACGCAGCTTCTTCATCCTCCAGCAGATTGCTTTGAGCTACCAGGAGTGTCGTCAATTTGGTGCGATGGCGGCGGCGTTTGACCGCGCCTTGCTCTTGATTCCGCATGATTCGGACACGCGAGTAAATCGCGCCTCAGTCGATCTCGAGTGGAAGGCCGATACCCAACCGCTCCATCAAATGATTCAGACTATCCTGAAGGAAAATGCGGCGAATGCGCCCGATTTGGCGGCGGAATGGTTCTATCTCGCCTTGTGCGAACGCGACTCAACCGCGGTAACTCAAGCATTAGCCGCGATTCCCGCCAGCGGAACGGCCGCCGACTTAAATTTTCCACGCACATGGTGCGAAGGACTGGCCGCGCATTTTCTCGGAGACACCGGTAGGGCGAAAAAATCATTTCTGGCCGCGCACGCGGAAGTGGAGCATCTCATCGCGGAGCAGCCGAACTACGCGCCCGCTTACTGCGTTTTGGGGTTGATCGATGCCGCGCTTGGGAACAAGGAGCAGGCTCTCATGGAGGGACGACGTGCAACAGAGATGCTGCCAATTACGACAGATTCCATCGATGGCGCCGAGATAGTAAAGTATCTTGGTGTTATTTACACTTTGGTCGGCGAAAAAGACCTCGCGATCGAGCAAATCGCGGCCACTTTAAAAATTCCAAGCACCCTCAGTTACGGCAACTTAAAACTGCATCCTTATTGGGATTCACTCCGCGGGGACCCGCGTTTCGAGAAGATGGCGACTGATCTCGCCCCCAAAAGTCCCACCAAATAGTTTCAAAGTTTCCCTTTTTCTCTGACTTTTCGGCTTCCTTTGGCCAGGCCTAGGAACGATCATCGGGCATGAGATTTCCATTTAAGCGTCAGTTTTGGTGCGGCATTTTCGTTGCCATCGGCGTTGTGGCAGTTCATGCCACCGCAACTTATCAGTATAAACCAGATGAATACGTCACTATCAATCATGGGAAATCGCCTGATGGCGCCTACTCCATCGCAGCCCACGGCGAAGGTGAATATGGAGACGAGAACTTTCATCTCTACCTGATTAAAGCCAGCACGGGCGAGAGGCTCGGCGCACTTGCTGAGATAACGGACGTCCTTGATACCGGCGCTAGCGCTTTCTACGCCAAGTGGTCGAGTGACTGTCACGAGGTATCGATTAGCTATCGAGTGATCGACATGAAGCCGTCATGGTTCGTTATCACATTGAGAGTGGACACGCCAACCATCTCAGCGGTCCGACGAAAGTAGCTAGCCTGCCGCCAGGGTAGCTCGCCGTTCCCTAACAGAATTTCGTCTCTTTTATTACCGGCTCGACCATGGGATAGGCATTGTAGCGGCCGGAAAGATCGACGGCGAAAGTGATGCGGTCGATTCCTTCGATTTTTTCCTCATCAATCAATCGCACTTCGGCCGCGTGCTCGCCTTTCTCTAGAGTATCGCCGGGAATTTGAAAGCTCCAGATCATTTCGCCCGTCTGGCGCAGGGTGTTCCATTCTCCCTCGTCCACGCGTGCCTGGGCGGATAGGATTTTTGTCTTCGACCATGCGCGGACGCGACCCTCGGAGGGCCCGGTGATGATATGCGCCGGCTTCGTCGCCAGAATCGTTCGGCGCGGATGCGTGATGAGCGCGATCGGCCCACGATCTTCCATGCTGCGATAGGTCAGCGCCAGGTCATCCGCATCCAGATGCACAATAGCGTAACCAGCCGGACCTCCTTCCGGATCGCCAATGGAACGGGTGGCGACATAGACATTGCGTCCATCATTTGCCATTTGGCCGTAGTGGGTATGTCCGGCAAACAAAGCTACGATTGGTCGCGTTTGCACGACATTGCGCCACCCATCGATGCCTGGGCCGGCGAAATCCTCCCATACCTGAAACGGATAGTGATGTTGAAAGACAACCACCTGTTCTCCGCGCGCGCGAGCAGCATCTACTTCATAAGAAAACCAGATCACCTGCTCCTCACTCAAGCCGAGCGGTCGAAACTGCATCGTGTTCAAACAAATAAAACGATAGCTCCCGGCGTTGAATGCGTGGTAGGTAACGCCTAGTCGTGCCTGGTAGGCGCGGCAACCCGGGTCATGATGCGCGTCATGGTCGCCAACCAGGGCATGAAACGGCATTTGTAACTTGCTGGTTATATTTTTTAGCAACTTCCATTCGGTCTCGCGCGCATGCTGCACATTGTCGCCGGCGAATTGAACAAAATCCGGCCGGATTAGTTCATTGACTTCGTCCGCCATCCACAAAGCAACCTTGTAATTGGGTCGTTCCGCGGATTCGAGGTGAAGGTCGCCCGGCCAGACGAAGGTAACTGGTTTGGTGTCCATGGGGTCAGAGTTTTTAGCAATCGGCAAAGGGACGGTCAAGTGCGCGCCCTAATCCAGCCGGTCGAAATCCCCGGCGCGAAAGGGCACGAAACTTCTGGCGATGCGCTCGACCCAGGGATCGTATTGTTTAGTTTTAGCATGCGGATAAGTGATTTGAAACGCGGCCCAATTCGCTTTTTGGCGATATAGCTTGTGGTAATATTCTGTTCCATCTTTCGTTAGGCCGGAGACGACATACCAATCCGCCGTCTTTTTCTTGTAGCTCACAGTCGCACCATCGGAGGTATTCTGTTCCTCTTCCCATCGTTTTTCGAAGGTATCTCCGCTATCGGGGACGAAGAAGTGTGCCGATACTGCGAGGCTGAATTCACCGTCTTTGGTGTGAAATTCACGTCCGTCGCCATTCATGGCTTCCGGGCCGGCAATGAGACCGACCGGGTAGGAAAGAACATAGCCGAAGCGAGCGTTGAAATACTTACGCCATTTTACTTCGGCCCCGCGCGCGGTCGCCATTAGGGCCAGTAATAGGCCGAGCCTTAAAATGTAGTTTGTCATAGATGATTCATTCTCTTTATCCAGTTTCCGCGCTGCGGACGAGCTCGGCGAAGATCCCGTCTTTTTGTACTAGTTCTTGGAAAGGGCCTTGTTCGGCAATGCGACCCCGATCAAAAACGAAGATGCAATCGGTTTGATTAAGAGTCGTTAGGCGGTGCGCGACCATTATGACGGTGTGGGTTTGCCGAGCGTGATCGATGGCGGCGCGGACTCTGCGCTCGCTGATGTTGTCGAGCGCGGAGGTGCCCTCATCCAGAATAAGAACCGGCGGATTTTTTAAAAACATGCGGGCGAGAGCGATGCGCTGGCGTTGGCCGCCGGAAAGATTGCCACCGCGCTCGGTCAACAAGGTGTCGTAGCCGCGGTGCATTTGCAGAATCTCTTCGTGGATGTGCGCCTGGCGGGCGGCCTCTTCGATCTGCGGGCGGGCGACTGGGCCGCAGCCGTAAGCGATGTTCTCGGCGACGGTAGCGGAAAAAACGAAGGGCACCTGGCTGACGTAGCCGATGCTTTTGCCGATGTCTTCGCGCGAGAGGACGCGAATGGGCACGCCACCCACCAGCACGTCACCGGAGGCGGGATGGACCAGGCGGAGGACGCAACGCAGCCAGGTGGATTTACCCGAACCGGAGCGACCAGCGATGCCGACGCTTTGGCCCTGATGAATGGCGAGAGTCACTCCGTTGAGAGCGCGTCGCTCTTCCCCTTCGGCGGTGGTGTAGGTGGCGAAGAGGTTCTGGCATTCCAGCAAAGGAAGGCTGCCATCGAGGCGTGGCGGACGCAGAGTAACGACGCCGTAGGATTGATCGAGAGGTTGTTTCAGCATGTCCAGCAGAATGGTCACCTCGCTGCTGCTGTCGTAGGTTTCATCCAGAATGCGATGCACTTCTTTGAGCGGTCGCATCACATTCATGAATAAGTTGTAGAAGGTGAGGACGGCGCCGAATTGAATTGTCCCGCGCGCGGCCAGGAGAATGGCATAGCCGATCACCGCCACCTGAAATAACCCTTCGTTGACCGCTTTGAGCCAGTCGAAGCCGGCCATAGCGTTGCCATGCCTGAGCTGGCGAGCACCGCGCGCGGCAGCGGCGCTTTTTATCCGAGCGGCCTCCAAGCCATAGGTGTTGGCCGCGCGGATGTACTCGAGGCCGCCAAGTTGTTCTACGACGGTAGCATCCAGGTCCTCCTGAGCATCGACCAATTCGTCGCGGATAACTTTCTGCGAAACCACCTGCCAAAGGGTGATCAAAATGGAAACGGGAATGACTAGCATCATTACTAAACCGACGTGCCAATCCTTTAAGAATGCCCCTCCCACCGCGAATAGACCCGTGAGAATGGCGGGAATGAAATCGGTAAAGGCGACGCGCACGAACTTCACGAATCCTTCCACACTGCGCGAGATGCGACCGTGCAGGGCGCCGGCGCGCTGGCGGGCGAGCGCATCGAGGTTCACTTTCAGCAAATGACCGACAAGGCGAAGGGTCATGTTCGCTTGAATGCGCGCGGTGGCGCGGTTCATGAGCCAGCGGCGCGCGTAAATGATCGATTCCTTAAAAATATAAAGGACGACGAGAATGCTCAGAGCGCGCACCACCACCGGGAGCCATTGCGCCTGCGGGCGCCCGACGAAATGAGCCACATCCTGGAAGAAGTCGCCGATTAGAAACGCAATCTCGGTTTCAACCGCGGCCACTACCGCCATAAGCCCGACGGCGGAGCTCAGGCTGAGTTTATCGGCACGGGAAAGAAGATTCCAAATTTCCTGGCGACGCGACCAGACCGAGCCGACGTCGCCAAGAAAGGAACGCTCCTTTGCCGCCATGGAATTTTCCTAGCGGAAGAGAGTGAAGTAGATGCTGTAGAAGATGAGCATGAAAAGCGAGAAAGGCAGACCAAAGGCGAGGTAGCGACGAAAAGTGATGGCGTGCTCGGGATCGTTAAAGCGTTTGCTTTCTTCCGCGAGAATGATGCCGGCGGAGGCGGCGGTGACGAGCGAGCTGCTCCCGGCGCAAATACCACCGCCCAGCGCCCAGGCGGCGGCGTGGGAGGGATCAAGTTGTTGGATGGAATGCGAAACCGCCGTCGCCCAGGAAGCAGCTTCGGTGAAGGTGGTGCCGAAGTAACCAGTCATCGCGATGACCCAGGGAGCAGCTTGGGCGGCGATGAGTTGTTGATACAAAATGTGGCCGATCCAAGAGTGAGAAACGCAACCCGCCAGAACGAAAATAGCGGCGAAGGCGAGATAAACGTCAAAGCCGAGCGAGGTGAGCGTGTGATAGCGCTCGCTCTTTCGCTCCAGCAAAACCGCCGTCACAATCGTGACTGCCCCGATGGCGATGGCGAGCTTGGTGAAGGTGACATGTAGGATGATAAAGAAGGCAAGTAAGAGGAGTCCGATGCAAAGAAGGCGTCGATCAATCGCCAGATCGGACTTCGCTTTTTTCCAGTCGGCCGCACTTTGGGCGACCTGCAAAGTGTAGAAGGGGACTTGCGTCGTTCCGGCGGCGCGGCTGCGCTGGCTGATTCCGCGCTGGGTGAGAAATGTTGCGACGATGATTAATGCGACAACGATGAGGAGATTTGCCGGCAGGACTTCGCGCATAAAATCGCCGGCCTGCAATCCCCACGTCGCCGACTCGATGATGTTGGGCGTGTCGCCCCAGCGGGTGGAAAATCCGCCAAGATTACTGGCAATGAGCGCGGCGCTCAAAATCCAACGCGATGGCACTTGATAGGAAGCGCACAGCCGGATGATGACCGGCGTCATAATTAAAATGGAAGTTACATTGTGCATCAAACCGGCCGTGACATAAGTGGCGCCAAGTAGAATGGTGACCAGCAAAGGAGTCGTTAGGCGCGGATGACGCAGCCGGACCTTGCCGAGCTGGTGACCGAGCCAGGCCGCGATCCATTTGAAACCTTGCGAGCGCTCGATCATATGTGCGGGAATGGCGACGGCGGTGAAGAGCACGGTGATATTGGCGTAGTGGTCGAAGCCGTTCTTTAGAATCGCCTCGGCATTCTTCCACTGGATGACGAGGAAGGAGAGGCTGACTAAACTCATCGCCAGCGGCAGGGGCACGTCGTAGCGCGTCATGGCGAAGAAGGCGCTGAAAAGCAGGAGCAGCATGAGCGCGCCCGCGGCCCAGGTCGTTTCCCATCCATCCACCAACGCGGGCGTTTGCGCTTCGGGCGAAGCGACGGCCGACCATGCTGCCGGACAAATGCTCAACGACACTAACGCGGCAAAAATTAAAAAAAGTGCGCGCCGATTCATATGAAGGCGATTTCGCTGCCGGCGGGGAGCGACACGTCCTGCGGATTGCGATGCGGACGCAGGTGGGCAATAAACTGAATTCCTTTCGGCAACATTTTTGGCTCAATCACCTCCGCTACCGCGGCATCGACGAACAAGTTTTCCCCCTCGCGAAACGCTTCGAAAACGAGCACCTCCATCTCTTGCGCTTGGGCACGCGCGGCGCGAACGCCTTTGATCGCTTTGCTCGCGTATTCGTGAATCAAACCGTGGACGCCGCGCTCGTCGGGTTGCAAAAAAACCGCGGCGCCAGCGGTGGGGACAAATAACTCCGGCACATGGGGCGGCAACGGCAGGATGAGGCCAATTTTTTTTCCGCGACATCCGGCAACGAGCGCGCCGTTGCGCTTAAAGGCCATCAGGCGCAAGTGCACGCTGATTGAATCGAAGGCGAGATCGATCGGGATATTTTCCGCTTCCAAAACGCGCAAACGCTCCTCCGCTTCCGGAGCGCGATATTGCGTGGTGTATTTCAACAGGTCCGACGTCGTGCGCGCCTTTTTTGTGTCGATCAATACCCGCAGGACTTCGAGCAAACCGAGTTCATCTCTGGCTGGACCGGTGGCAGGTGGGCTGGTTGACTCAGGCATAATGGAGGGAAGGCGCAGCATCTGTTACAAAACGGCCTCGCCAGAGTCAAGCCTGCGCGGAAGCAGGCGCGTGCGTTAGTTGTTCGCCAGCGGCGCTCGATCTTCCAGGATGACGCCGAGCGAACCCTCCTCTAAGCCATCGATGCGAAGGCGTTTTCCATCGCGCAATACTTCGATCCAGCCGCCGGGGAAAGCGCCATTCGCGACCCAGCCATAAGCACTCGTCACCGGTTTGTCGTTGGCCGCGAGCAGTTGATCACCCGCCTGCAACTCGGCGGCTTTCGGCTGAGCCGGCAGCACTGATTTAATCATCACCCGGACGGACTCGAGCCCCGTGCCGTCATTCCGGTGATGGGTCACGCTTTGCAGTTGGTCGGAAACAAATTTTGCTTCACGACTACTGAACCCGACAACCTTTTCATCGAATCCAGTTTCGTAGATGCGAGTGAGTCGATCGAGTTCATTAAACTCTTGCTCGAAATGGGCTGCAGAGCCATTGGAAACAACGGCCAGCGGTTTTCGATTTTCATCGCACGCCTGGCGAACGACCCGCTTACGTGCGCCGGAGCGTTGCCACTCCGTTTCGGTTCGCAGAACAGGCGCACCCAGTTCCTTGACATCGCACCCTAGTTTCCATTCGAGAACTTCACGCTCGTTTTCATCCAGGGTGACATCGCTGGTGTTGAAGCCAAACGCGGTCTTGCTGGCAGGCTTGCCGTCGGCATCCTGATAGTAAATGTTGGCGTGACGTTCCCTTCCCTGCGCGTCGTATTCCGGTTCGCAAACGTAACGTTGATAACTGAAACGCGCGGGGTCGTGTTCTTCGGTGATGAAGCGGCGAAGATTTCCGGCAGCGTCAAATTCGCTCATGCGACGATGCTCCCCGCCTTTGGCATAAGTCGGAACGCCTTTGGCATCGAACCAGGTTTCTTCTTCCCGGCTGCCGTCGGCGGAAAATTTCCAGGCATGACGATGAATGGCCCAACCTTCGGAACTGGTGGTCGGCTGGCCGTCGGGGCCGAGAATTTTTTCTTCCACGACATTGCCGTGATCATCAAATTGCAAAGCAGTGTGCCAACTGGTGCGACCGCTGAAGCGAATGTCCGCTGGGTAGCCGCGCTCATCATAAGCGTACATTTTCTTCGAAGTCGGCGCCAGTTCACCAGCGGAGTTCACACTGAAGAATCTCTGCTCGGTAATTTCGCCGCGTTCATTGCGTGAAATTTCCTGCACCGCCCAATCCGCCGCATTCGTCGGATGATTGTCAGCATCGACCCTGGCTAGCCGCATGTTATTCCCCGCTCTGTCGTACTCGGTCGTAAGTGCGACCATTCCCTCCTGCGCGACTGGCCGATCGTTTTTGTCGCGAAATTCGGCCCGCGTGACCAACCCGCGCGCGTCAGTTTTGAAAGCGAAAGCAATCTGTCCGGCGGAGTTCGCGGCCGGCTGGCCATCCTTATCCAGATTGACGGCGCCGGCGAGATGGCCGGCGGCGTCGCGTTTCAGGGCGTAACCATAAACGCCCTCGCTGTTGACGGAGGGCTGACCGGAGCCACTGAAGAAGTTCGCTTTGATGTCGCGTCCGTCGCGGTCGCGTGCAAATTCAATCAGGGAAGCACCGGCGCGGCTGGCGAAATCGAAGCCGCGCGAAGTCACGTAGCGAGCGAGCAACGGGCGATCGAAAATGAGATGCCAGGTTTGCATTCCATTGCACTCCCGCGCGATTGCTTCGGTCGCCACCCGACCGTTATAAACAAAATCGATGCTGGTCGCTTCGCGCGTTTTTTTCGGCTCATTTTTCCCGCCGAACGCGCCTTCGATCCAGTTCGGCAGCGGGTCGTAATTAAAAAACTGGGAAATGTTAGCCGGAAATCCACGCGCATTAATTGACTCCACCCGCACCACTCGTCCCCAACGTCCGCGCCGGGTGAAGCGAAGATTATTTGCGCGTTTCCCGACGTCTGGGGCCGAAACCTTTCCCATCGGCTCGGGACCGCCGAAGCGATAATCGATTCCCATAGCATATTCGCGATGCGGCCGCTGATAAAATTCCCAGTGAACGAGCCAGCTCGCGCCCGCGACCGCCAGCAGCAACGCGGTCGCCCACGAAACAAATTTCCAGGGATGCCGGCGCATCCATTTGATCGTGCGCACGGCGGTGGGCGGACGGGCGACGATGGTTTCATCGTCCAAAAAACGCCGCAAGTCCTCCGCAAACGCAGCCGCACTTTCGTAGCGGTCGCGCGGCTCTTTCTCGAGGCATTTCATGCAAATCACTTCGAGGTCGCGCGGAATTTCCGGGCGATGCCAGGCCGGTGAGACCGGATCTTCGGTCAGCACCCGCACGGTCAGAGCGGTCTCGCTTTCATCCGGCAAAAACGGCGGCCGGCCTGCGAGCATCTCATAAAGAATCGCGCCCAACGAATAAACATCCGCGGCGGGTCCGACATGCCGGCCCTTAGCTTGCTCCGGCGCCATGTAGGTAGGCGTTCCAATCACCGCGCCAGAGATGGTAAGATTCGTTTCTTCCTTGAGGCGTTTGGCGATGCCGAAGTCCGCCACCTTCGGCACGCCTTGGAGATCGAGAAGGATGTTAGCCGGTTTCATGTCACGATGCACCACGCCATTTTGGTGCGCGGCGTGGAGCGCGCGGGCGACATCGATCAGCAGTTGCGCGCCGGCACGCACCGGCGGCGCTTCCTTTCGTAGACGATCGGCCAGCGAACCGCCCTCCACGTGTTCCATCGAGTAAAAGGGCGCGCCTTCGTGCTCACCCACTTCGTAAATCTGCGCGATGTTAGTATGGTGCAATCCCGCGGCCGTCTCGGCCTCGGCTAAAAAACGCAGGAGCTCATCCTGCCCGTAATGGCCGGTCAACATCTTGAGCGCGACCCGGCGATTCAACTTCTTCTGGCGCGCCAGATAAACCACGCCCATTCCCCCACGGCCGAGCTCACCCTCGATTTCGTAACCGGCAAACTCTTTGCCGGGCGACTTCTCAGGGGTCGGCGAAATCGGCGGTGTCGTGGCGGACTCAGGCATCGCCCGATCTTACCAAATCTTTCACCACAAATGGAAGCGGCTAACTAGCGGCCCGTATCGGATGCTTCTGAATGAAGATGATATACGTGAGTCACGTATATCATCAAGTCCAGGTGGAGCGCGCTGCGCTGTCAACGTGACGGTCTGGCGGCGGACAGGGCGTCGCGGCTGACCCACGTTTTCTCTGATACAGTCCACTAGCGAGCGGAAAGCGCGAAAGTCCTCATGCAATCGTCGAACAGCGGCGCCAGCTCCTCGCTGACTTTTTGCGGCGCCGTGCAGGTGACGATAATCTTGCGGCCGCCGGCGCCATCGAAAAAGTACATAGTTTGCGCAAGCTCTGCCCCTTGCATTTTATTTTGCAGCCTCACCTTATGCCCGATCGCCTTTGCCTCGGTGGCAAAGTCTATCTCGCTTACGACTTTGGCGTCGGGCGCGGCAGTTTGCAGAGCGCGCTTGTTAGCCTCGACATAGTCATTCAACGAACCCGCGAAGCTCTCGACCGTGGTGACCATGTTACTGGAAAGACCACTCTCCGGCGGCGCGGCGATCATGGTCACACCGGCCCGCGGCGCCGGCTTGTTTAGCCAGCCTTTTGGAATGCGGTGACTGTAGCCGTTTTCATTTGAGGTAATCGTCTCCCCAAGCTGCTGCGAAGCCGGCGTCTTGCCCGAACTCTCGTGCATCCCGGTCATCATTTGTCTCACCCCGAAAAAGACGATGAACAAGCCAATGATCCCGACCACGATCCGCACGAGCATCTTCATTTCGGAGAACCTAGTGAATGCGGCGACGGCAAGGCAATCTCCAAATCTCAGTCGATGCTTGCCGCGCCTTCGACCCTTTGTTTATCCTCTGGTGCCTAACGACATTTAAGAAATGAAAATCTACCTCCAGAAAGACGGTAAACAGGCAGGCCCGTTTCGGGATTCGCTTATTCGCAAACAACTGGCCAGCGGCGAGCTGACCGGCAATGAACTTGCCTGGCACAAATCCATCACGCAATGGCAACCGTTGCGGGAAATATTTCCGGCCGAAAGCGCGGCAGAGAAAACTGCGCCCGCAATGCCTACGGTTTCGACGCCACTTCCGATGACTCAGCCAGCGTCTGCGACGGCCGCGCCGCCGCGCCGGCGCCTTTCGATGACGAAAACGATTCTCCTGGTACTCGGCGGCATCTTTGCGTTGCTTGGCCTGCTCATCGTCACGGTGATTGTAATAGCGCTTATCGCCACCCGGCACGAACACACCGCTCTTACCGCCACCAAGACGACTACGACGCAAAAGAGTGAGACGCATGACGCCAATGCGGCCTCGGTTCAAAGTGTCAGCACTGGCCCGATTGACCCGGTCGAGCAGTATAGCGACGCGGCCAAAGCGGGTGATGTAGAAGCGCAATATCGACTTGCCATGGCCTACATGCAAAAGACGGCGGGCATGAGTATGGGAGACGCCGGCACCTCTGAATACGCGAAGGAAGCCGCGCCCTGGTTTCGCAAAGCCGCCGAACAAGGAGACGCCCGGGCACAATTTCAGATTGGAAATATGTACTTTCGCGGTTGGGGAGGCTTGCCGGGGAACGACAAACAAGCGGTGATTTGGATCCGAAAAGCGGCGGAACAAGGCAACGCCGATGGGCAATTCCAGCTAGGTGAATTCTATGAGTACAGTAAGGGTGGTCTGGCCAAAAACATGGTGCAGGCCGTTGCCTTATACCGAGAGGCGGCCGAACAAGGACAGCCCGACGCGGAATGTGCGCTAGGTGATGCCTATCAACATGGGAGAGGCGGCTTGCCCAAAGATACCAAGCTGGCAAATGAATGGTTGCGTAAGGCGGCCGCGCACGGAAACGACCTTGCCCGGCGACTACTAGAGTAACGGCCAGGCTGATTGGTTGCCTGATAACACCGACGTTCTGAGTGCAGCGCAGTCGAGGGCTCTCCCGTGGCGCTACCGTCGTCCCAAGCGCACTCGAGAATCCCGTGGCGTTACCTTAAAGGTTTCATCCCAGGATCCCTCGACTTCGCTCGGAATGACGGGCGTATTATGAGATGGTTGATAACACTTTCTGCCACCGACCGATGGACAAGCCTCGAGATTATCAGATCTGCCACCGCGATTCGTGCTTGGCGCAGCGACTTCTTTTACTTACTATTTCAAGATGCACTTAATGCTTCTCGCGACCGCAGCCTTTCTTGCTTCCAATCTCCTCGCCGCGCCGCAATCACTCGTAACTTTCCAACGCGGAGATTCCGTCTGGATCGCTAACGCCGATGGCAGTAACCCGGCGAAACTTACCAAAGGCTCCGCCTCAAACTTGTCGCCGGATGGCGCGCGGGTCGCGTTTCAGCTTGATAAATCGAAAACCATTCGGCGGATCGGGCTAGTCGGTCCTTCGAGCAAAAGAGTAACCTTTTTGGAAGTTGGAGTTCCCAGCGACTTTTGTCAGCATCCTATCTGGTCGCCCGATGGCAAATCGATCCTGATCGAAGCTCGCGCCGGAGATAACTGGAAGTTAGCAGTTGTCAACGCCGATGGAACTAACTTTCACTATCTCAGGAAGAGCAGCGATTCGCTTTACTCTTCCTGCTGGGCTCCCGACGGTCAATCCATCTACGCGCAGGACTTAACCAATCTGTATCAAATCGGACAGAATGGCTCCGAACTGAAGAAGTGGAGCTTAAGTTCTCTCTTACCCGGGTTTTCACTTAGTAGTGGTGCGAACATTTCTTTTTCACCCGATGGCAGGTCGCTCTTGGTTGATGCCGAAAGCGAGGTCGAACCGGTCACGGCGCTGAACTGGGATGGCCTTGCTTCTTCGCTCTGGCAGATCGATCTGGCGGCGGGAAAAGCCGATCGCTTGACGCCCAAAGGAATTTTGGCCTGGCACGCCTGCTGGCTGAGCGCGAACAAAATCTTGTTCACCGGGCAGAGCGCGAAGGAAAATGAGCCATCGATCTACGTAATCACCCTTCGGGAGAGGAACAGTGAGGTGATCCTTAAGAACGCTCAAAATCCCAGCGCCTCAGTTGCATCAATGAACTAGTCCAACATGAACTTACGAGCAGTATTTATTTGCGGTGTTTGGCTTCTTCTCGTCGGCCGCGGTATGGCGGCGGAGAAGCTAATCGCGTCCCAACAAGGAGAACGCGGAAATGCCACCGTCTGGGTAGTAGCGACAGATGGCACTAAGGCCAGAAAGATTGCCACGGGAGAGAGCCCGCAGCTTTCACCCGATGGAACACGCGTTGCATTCGAGCGAGGGCAGACGATCTGGGTAGCAAATACCGACGGAACTAAAATTAGAAAGATTGCAACCGGAGCACGGCCGCGGTTTTCCCCCGATGGGACGCGACTTGCCTTCCAGGCACAAAGCGACTGGAACGATAAGGCTTTCTGGTCGCGAATCGCGGTCGCGGACCTAGCCAGCACAAAAATTCAGGTTTTCGAGGAACAAATTCCCCTTGGTCGATGTTATGATGCCCTCTGGTCGCCTGATGGGAAACAGATTCTCTTTGGTCTTACAACTGGGAAGGATTGGCATCTTGGCCTGATCAGCGCTGACGGGACGAACTTCCATTATGTGAAGAAGGGTTCGTCAGGCGTTCCTGTGTTGCAATCCGCGTGTTGGGCCCACGATGGCGGTTCCATCTATGCCCAGGATGGAAAATATCTTTATCAACTCGGACTGAACGGCGCCGAGCTAAAGAAATCGGAGCTGAGCACATTGTTGCCTGGCTTTTCGCTGGAGACGGACACTGTTCTTGCACCTTCCCTGCAAGATCATTTTCTCCTGATCGACGTGACGAATAAGGACGAACCGGTAAAGGCTCCCGGCTGGGAAGGCGCGGCTCGTTCACTATGGGTCATTGATTTGGCTTCTGGCAAAGCCGATCGCCTGACACCCGAAGGTATGCTGGCTTGGAACGGCTACTGGCTCAGTGCAGATAAAATCGTGTTTATTGGGCAAACCGCCAGCGATGAAGCGCCTGCCATCTACGAGATGGCGCTCCCAGGCAAAGAGAAAAAGGTGGTGGTGAAGAATAGCGATACCTTCAGTGGAGCGGCGTTGCCACAACGCTGATTCGACGTTGACAATCCCCTCGTATTTTGATCAAGATTGCCGCAGTGCGATCCCCTAATTTATGAGCCGTCGATTTACGAGCTTCTGTTACCGGAAAAGACCACCCGGCTATTGCTAAAAAAGGCGCAGGAACCCAGCACTTCGCGCTCGCCTGGCGGGCTCGACAACTCTTAAGGTTGAGCATGATGAGCATGATGCGAATAACTGTTGGCCTGGCTTTTCTATCGTTCAGCGTCGCCACCGGTACGGCCTCGCTGATTGCCTTCGAACGTGGCTCGGACGTTTACGTTGCGAATGTCGATGGCACTAACGCCAAAAAACTTGGCAAAGGATCCATGCCCGACGTTTCCCCTGATGGAAAACGCGTCGCGCTGCATACGGATGATTCCACAAAAAGCGATGTCGTTCGCCACATTGCCGTAGCCGACGTGGCCACGAAAAAACTAACGGTTTTTAAGAAGGAAATTCCGAGCGAGAACTGCCAGCGCGCCATCTGGTCGCCCGATGGCCGGCAATTGCTTTTTGAACTCTTTAACGATGCGGACTGGCACCTGGCTCTGATCAACGCCGATGGCTCCGGCTTCCGCTACTTAAAGAAAGCTTCTCCGAAAGGTAATTCCTACTGGTCAGCCTGCTGGGCAGCCGACGGTAAATCAATCTATGCCCAGAACTTGAATGACCTCTGCCAGTTCGATCTTGAAGGTAACCAGATGCAGAAATGGAAAATCGATTCGCTCTTTATTAAGGGTGGATTCAGCAGCGGATCGAGCCTGGCAATTTCTCCCGATGGCAGAATGCTCCTGGCCGATGTCGAGATGGAGGAGGAGGAAGCGAAGATGCCTGACTGGGATGGCCCGCCGCCGGCGATTTGGATGCTAGATCTTGCAACTCGGGCAGCTACTCGCCTTACTCCGAAAGGTGTGATTGCTTCCAAAGGTTGTTGGCTCGATAACGAACGTATTCTCTTCACCAGCCAGGCGGCCGGGGAAAAGCAACCAACCATTTACGAAATGAATGTGAACGAAAAGAAGCGCAAACCCGTCGTCAGGAACGGGAGCAATGCCAGCGCCTCGACTAGCTCGGAGGCAGCGCCGTAGGAGTAACGTTCCTGGGTGGCAATGGCGGCGCCGTCCGACCATCGCCGCCGGCACGCAGACCCAGGATAGCTACGACAATCGCAGCCAGGATGAAGAATATGCCGCAATAGAGAAGTGTCTTGGGTTTGCTGGGGTTTACCTCCAGCGTATAAGTCAGGCGATCGAAGTCGTTTCCGTTGACCATATGCGCATTTTGCGCTTTTGCCGGTAGTTTGGCTCGATAGGTGATATTGACAATCCTACTTCCTGCCGCGGAACGCTCGACGCTGCTATTAGTAAAGGCCCATTCCGTTCCGGAACCAGTGACCAGCTTCATGTTCTTCGGCACCGGAATTTCAAACTGCCCGTTCCCGCGATATTGAGCCAGGGCGCGCGCCTTGAAGCGGGAAACAGCGCTGCGATGAACGTCATCCTTGTCCAGGCCAAAGTCGTCGATCACTGCCGCCGCCATGTCGTGTTTAGTCATGCGCAACAACATGTCGGGATGGTCGCCGTATTCGGACTTCCAATAATCCCACGATCCGCGGTCAAGCTGGAAGTGGTATTCTACCTTGGCATCGCCGCGCTCATCAAACTGGTAGATTTGTTCAATGGTGCGGCTCGGTTCCTGCGCCCAGGCCAGGCGGGAGGCAAGGCCAATCGCGAGGAAGACGACTCCGATCCGACTAAGTGAGCGTATTGTTTTCATGTTACTCATTCTGGTTCGCATTTTCCTCCGCATTGGGATTATTGTTCGCGCCGTTGGCTACCTTGAAAGAGCTAATGACATCCTGGATCAGCGGTTGGTATCTCTGGAAGTAGCCTTTAGCCGTACCGACAAACATTCCGACCACTCCATTCTGCGTAGGCGTGAAGAAACCGGCCCACTCCGCGCCATTGCCGCGACGGTAGGAAGTGGTGCCGGTATAGATAATCATGTCGCCCTTGCGCTGTTGATTGGCGACGCGAACATTTCCGCCGACCGCCTGAGCCACTCCTCGTTTCGTCATCTGCATGGCGTCTGAGGCGGAGGATAAATTCGGATAGTGAAAAATATTTACCGCCACTGAGGTCTGCGCGTCTTGGGCGGTGAAAATCATGCCAGGCACCGGACCATTCTCCATCCGCGCCCAGGTAGCCGGGACGTCCACAGAAGCGCTGTTATTAGCTCCTACCCAGCGGTAGTAACCTTGCCGGACCTGGTTCTTATCGCCTTCCGCCTTAGTCCCGCCGCCGACGTTTTGCGCATAGGACGCGGCGGTATGCTGGCTTCTTTGCGCCATAATATTTTTGATTTTGTCGATGTCGATCGACGGCAACTCTGGTGCGTGCATTCCGATCGCCTGATAGGATTCGACATCGTAAGGCCGGCGAAACAAATTATTCTCGATTAAGTACTGCAGCTCGACTTGCGCCATCAGCACTGCCTTTTCGAAAGGAACGGTGGTGGTGTTTTCATTTAAGCCGACCGCTTTAAGCAGACTGGTAACGGCTTTGGGTGTGATCGCGGTGCATTCGATCGGAATGTCCTTCTCCGCCGTATGAACGATGGTAAAGACATGCCCCTTTAGGAAGAGCAGTGAGCTATCGCAGCCGAGATGCTGCATGACCGACGACCAAAGGATCGCCAGCTCGATGCATAACCCCTGGTTTGTGATAATGACGTCGCGCGGCATTCGCACTGTCTGGAGCACGGTATTGATGTCTCCGATGTCGGCGGGCACGCCTTCTGCGCTGGTATAACGCATGCCGGTCTCGCACATGTAGTCATAAGTCGCTTTCATGACCTGGAACACGTCCTCGTAGGACTTGGAAACTCCAGCCATGGTTCCGCCAGTGCGTTTGGTAATCTCGGCCACAAACTCCTTAACTACCGGATCGTTGGGCGTCACCATCGCCACCGTAAACTCCGCGGTATTAAAAGCGTCCGCCAGGGTGGCGACTTCGCTTTGAGGCAGGTCGCAGTATTCCACCTCATTCACGCCGCGCAGGATAATATTCGAGCGCAGAATTTCCTCTTTCGGCTGGTTGGCTTTGTCCGTCCACCGCACCTTGGTTTCAAGAGTGGCATTCGTTTGGCTGGTCAATTGCGTGACCTTGGCCGGAAGCTGCGGATAGTAGAGCGACACCAGGGTTTGTCCCGCCGGAAGCTCGGTTTGAGTCTGAGGCGTCGTCCAGGAAACATAATCCGGAATTTGATAACTCACGGATAGGTCGCGCACCGGCCCGACGCCGTCATTATGAAAGACGATCTTACTCAGGAACAGTCGCCCGTTTTCCACTGATGGGTCGCCATAAATTTTGTAGGCGAAAGTCATGAGCGACTTGCGCACGGTCGGATCGTCCCAGGTAAGTTTACCTGCTCCCCCGCCCTTAAAAAAGAAGAGCGCGATGCAAGCTAATCCGGCCACTCCCAGGAGCGCCGCAAAGAGTTGAAGTATTCGTTTCATATCGGGAATTCTGGAAGGCTTGACCTGCCTGGTTTCCGTTTAAGCAGTTTAGAAAAAATTGTCACGTCAAATCTGCTGGGCGAGACGAATTGTAAGCACTCGCACTTTCAAGACGCGCCGAACCAGAATTGCCATATTATTGCCCCCAATTAGATGAACGCGTCATTTCACAAACAAAAGGGCCAACTTTTTTGTGCAAAACCGGGGTTTTGACACTGCCGGGTCTACCCGGGATGCGGGTACCACTCTTGCCAAGTGCAAGTGGACGTAGACGGGGCGTTGACCTCCGGGCATCCCAGACCGGGGGGTGCGCCGGGATACAATTCGGTGATCACAGTTCCAACCTTTGCGCCATCATTGACAGCACCCTGGGAATTCATTAGAGCCAACGCAATGCACACCTACGGCAAGGCCTTACACGACGCTCGCATCCTGGGAAATTTTCTTGCGATCGCCTGCTTTTTCCAAGTCGCAATCGCGGCCGCCGCATTGGATTCAAGATCGCTCCCTCCAAGATCGCTCGCCCGTCTAACTATGAAATACAAAGATTTGCACGGCGCGTACGCCTGCCGTTTTGCGCAGGATGGAAGCTATACCTTCACTTCCTCGCGCGAGGGAGAAAGGGCGGAAGTTCGCAGCGGCAAATACCAGTGGCAAGTCCTGGGCAAAGGGAAAGCTATCCTCAAACTAGAGGATGAAACTTACACCCTCACCTTTACCTCGCCGAGCAAGGCGACGGGTACGGTAGAGGACGACGTCCGCGTTTACGCCTTCAGCTTTGAGAAGTAGCGCTAACGTCCAGGGTCGCGATCTAAGCCTTACGCCGCGCCTCAGCCTGCGCGGGCTCCGCCAGAAGTGGCTTAAGCTTTTGGGCAATGAACTCCGCTCCCCCTTCGATTGTCATCCGCCAATGCGGAAACGGGACGGTATAGGGCTCGACTTCGCGCGCGATTGCGTCCCAACCAAATAACGGACTGCGCGACGAGCCAAGGATTTCGGGCGAGCGAAAAAGTATGATCTTCCCTTTGAAAAGCCCGGGCTTGTATCTATTCGCCGCCAAGGTATGAATTCCCCAGCGAGAATCGTCCTTTTTCCGCGCGGCGTTCCTGGGGTCAATCAATCCCGCGATGCGTTTCGACAGCTTGGAGAATAAAATAGGACCGATACTTTTCCACTTTGCTCGAAAACTGTCCCGGAGCCAATAACAGCGTTGCCAAAGATTCAGCGAGAAGTCATGGGCCGATCCGTCCATAATCACCAACATGCTGGTTTCTTCTCCTTGGGTTTGCAATTGACATGCCATTTCGTAAGCGATATGGCCGCAATGGCAGTAACCAACTATCGCATAGGGGCCGCGTGGCTGTTTCGCACGCATCAGCTTTACGCAATGCCCGGCCAAAGTTCGAATCTCCCCAAACTCAGGCGCCGGCTCGAACGTGCAAAAAGAGCGATCATCCCTTAGGAGCTGCGCAAGATAAGAGCATTCGGCGAAACGTTCCAGGTCACCGACCGAGGGTGCCCAGAAGATTGGCGGTAGATCAGTTGCTTTATCGAAGGATATTAACCCCGGGATACGATTTCTCTCCCCGGCCCTGGCTGGGTTCGAAGACTTTCCATTTACCTGCAAGCGGCGTTCGAGCAGCGCTCGCTTGGCCGGCGAGAGTGCGGCCACCCGTCTGGCTAAATCTAGTTCTTTGGGCATTCCGTTTACCGTAAGCGCGAGCCCGGGATCACTTTTGCATCGGCACAAAGCGCTACAATACTCCGTCGTGAACAGATAATGCGACTTGCCAAATTATCTCGTGCCAGCTGTTAAAGTAAGCTCGTTTTCGGCGGTGGCACGCGCTTGTTTTACGAGGCGGCTTTGGTAGTATTCCAGGGTCAACCGGGAGAGCTTCTCCGCTGCTTCGATCGTCACCGGATCGTCTTCAATCGCTTTAATCATTTCGTCAAATCTCTTGGTTAGAATCCATTCCTTAGTCCGAAATGATTTCAGTCTTTCACTCAGTTCGTCAGTTTTCTCCAAATCCAAGGCGCTCTTCATCCTCTCGAAGTAAGAGTTATCCCAACTGAAGATTGCCAGCGGCATTAGGTGCCGACAAACCGACTTCAGCGATCGGCGATCAAAAAATCTCTTCACCTCCGCGGCAGTCAAATCCTCCATGCCATCGGTAAACTTCAAGTCCATTTTTCGGCTGGCGTTAATGTCTTTATCTACATAGTAATGTCGATCGTAGAAACACCATGCGGTGAAGTTGGTGCGATTAGCGACTATTCTCCGGCCGGAAGAAATCATAACAGTCGGATTCAAGAATGCCTCGCGTCCCTGCAATAGGCCCAGCAGGGAGCAACGTAAGTCAACCTCGGTAGTAAGCTCCGCCGACTCGAAGTACGCCCTCAAAACATCGATAGCGCAGACGAATCCCTGGCCGTTGGCAAGCCAGCCAATATTTTTTACAATCAACTGCAGCACCTCGCCATAAGCGGCATAAGCCGCCTGAAAAACCGGCCATTTTTCAAAGCCGAAGTAGTTTATCGGAGAATAACTGTAGCCAAACCTTTCGCCAGCATTCGAAATTAACCGAACGCTATTGCTTATCCATGAGCTGTCGCCGAGATAGGAGTCCGAGTCCAGAAACCCAATGTAGCTGGCGCCAAACCGTTCCTGACAAAACGAGGTTGCGGCGCGCATCGCGCGCACCTTACCGACCTCCTTTTCCTCCAGTAACAGCCATTTGCCTGTCTTTACTTCGTCGCAGTTTCGCACCAAGGTAGCCGAGTTGTCCGTTGAAGCGCTGTCGATAAACACTACCGGCACGCTTTGCTCATCCTGCTCGCGCAGTGAATGAATTAGCCAGGGCAAACGACAATCCTCATTATAAAACGGAATTACCAGTGCCAGGTCGCTGGTGCGCTTTTCCCGCGATCCTACGGTGGGCGCCAGCCGCGTTTGAGCTTCCTCTTCGGAAATCTCTTCGACCTCCCCTAGCAAACGCTCTAGCTCGTTGGCTTCCATCTCTTCGGCCTGTGCTGCGACGATTAGCGCCGCCATCTCCGCGACGGTAGATGCCTTTAGCATGGAATAGAGCGATGGGCGCACGTCGAATTGTCGCATGACCTTGGCAATCACATAACCGGCGTGGAGCGAATCTCCCCCCAACTCATAAAAGTTGTCCATGACACCGATTTCTTTCAGCTCAAGTACCTCGCCCCATATCTTCGCCACTGCTTGTTCGGCAAGGGTCCGTGTTGGAACAAATTCGGCATCCAGGGCCGGGCGTTCTTCATCCAGCAAAGGAAGGGCCCGCTGGTCAATCTTGCCGGTATCGGTAAGCGGCATTTTCTCCAGCTGCACAAAGCGCGCCGGCACCATGTAATCTGGCATCATCGCACCGAGGAAGCTGCGTAGACTGAAAACGCTGGGAAGAGTCGATCCGGCGGGTACGATGTATGCAATCAAGCGTTGATCGCCGGTCTTATCGCGGCGGCTTATCACTGATGCTTCCCGGACGTCTTTTGATTTAAGCAACGCGGCTGCCACCTCGCTGACATCTACTCGGTAGCCTCGAATCTTTACCTGAAAATCGCTCCGCCCGAGATGAAGCAGACACCCGTTCTCATCGAACCGGCCCAAGTCTCCTGTGCGATAAATCCGCCTTTCCGTCGCAGAGTCTTTCCCAGAAAACGCCAGCTTGTTCGACTCTGGGCGTTGCCAGTACCCAAGCGCGGGATAGTTCGCTCGAAGACCTATTTCGCCAACTTCGCCGAGGGAGGCGGATTTTCCATCCTCGTCTAGAATGAGGGTTTCCACATCGGAAACGGGGTATCCGCCTGGAATTGCTCCGCTCTTAAACGACGCCTCCTTATCAGCAAAATAGTAGGCGTAGTCATCCATCTCGTTACAACCGAGCGAGGTCGCCAGAAGACAGGTATCGGCAAAATGACGCTGATAAGCTTCGAGGTCGCGCTGGTAAGCCGGCTCCCCGAACAAAAGGACCAAACGCAGATGCGGATACTTAAAGGCCTCGTCTAAACCGCTCACAAGATTTCGAAAAGTGGAAACCGCCGAGCGGTATATGGTTATTTCTTCGACCTTAAGCCACTCCGCCAATTCAGTTGCGCTTTCCCGGTGCAAATCCACCGGATAATAGGCTCCGCCGTTGAGCAACACCGAAAGATAACCGCGCACGCTCGCGCGAAACATCATTAGACGATCGTCGGAGGTAAGGTGCGAAACGTTTGTATGTCGCGCGACGACATCGAGTAAACCGGCTTGCGACCACATCATCCCTTTGGGTTCACCGGTAGAGCCGGAAGTGTAGTCGATCGTTACCACGTTGCCGGGATCGGCGCTTACGGGTGACGGCACGGGACAGATCGCGGGAACTTCCAAGCAGTCGGTGTCGATAACCTTCCTCGGAAATAGCCGGCGGGCGAGAGCTTGGTTTGCTTGATTGCTGAGCAGGATGGTCGATTGCGATTGCTCAAGCAAAGAGTGCAGTCTGCTCTCGGAAAAAGTGCTTTCTAACGATAGCTGAACGCGGCTGGCTTTAATTGTCCCTAACGAAGCTACGACAAAGTGCGCATCATTCTCAAAGAGCAGCCCGACCGGCCCATCCGCGGCGTGATCTTCTTTTTTCAGCGCAGCCGCAACCCGGTTAGCGGCTTGATCTAGTTCTCGATAGCTTAGGCGAAGGTGACGCGAGACCACAGCCGGACGCTCCGGATATTTGCGAACCATTTCCGCAAAGCGATCGAGAACTGACCGTCGAAGGTCGTTCTCCTTAAAAGCAAGGAACTTACCGGCAGGGTGGAAGCAGCGAGCGCGGATAGCTCGCTGCAGCGGCGGAAGATGGTCTAAATTTTGTGCAAAATCGCTCACATTACCTCAGCCCTGCGCCGCCCACCCTTGAGCGATCGATCCTTGAGGTTTGAGTTTTATAGAATATTCAGGATAAATTGTGAAGCTTTTTCGGAGCACGCTACTGTCGGCGGGCAAACTCAAGATTCACTGTAAAAACGTAAAAATGGGTTAACACCCAATCACTGAAATCTTTGCCGCCTCCGCCATCGAGAGGATAGCCTCTTTATCAAGAAGCAAGGTGCTCCCTGCTTCGACTGCAACTACGCGAACGTTCGCTTCCCTTGCGGCGCGAATGGTTTCCAGCCCAATCACTGGAACGTCAAACCGCATGTCCTGGTTTGGCTTCGCCACCTTAACTCCTACGCTCCCGGCCCGACCAAGCGCACCGCCACGCTTGATCGCCTCATTGGTTCCTTCAAAACCTTCTACCGCCAAAATGGTTCCGTTCTTAACTACCACCGTTTGCCCAATGTCCAGGGCGGCGATTTGCTTTGCTGTTTTTAATCCCAGCGCGACATCCGATTTCTCTCGCCGCGAAAGGCGCGGCCCGATCAGCAAACCGGCGGTGGCAAGCGAATCTTCGAGGAAGGTAGTTGCCGGCAGAAGCGTTACTCCAGCGTTTTTCATCTCGTTAGCGATAGCGCTAAAAATGGATTCGGCGTTGCGTTCCTTCAGCTTGGCTAACAAGACCAAGGCGCGCAGGTCAGGGCGAATATCGAAAAGATTGCCCGGGGCAATCTGTCCGGCCATGATCGCCCGCGAAACGCCCCAATCGCGCAGCCGCGAAAGCATCCGGCCGAGCTGACCGACGCGCAGCCAGGCTATTTCATCAACTAGACGAGTCAGTTCCTGGTTGGTTTCATTCTCAAAGGCGATCGCGAAGATTTTCCGAACGCCAGCGGCGCGCGCCGCCCGCGCCAGTACCTGCGGGTAAATGCCATTGCCCGCGATGAGGCAGAGATGATCGAGCGCGTGCAATTTTCGCGCAGCGGAAGGTTAGGAGTGACGGCGGCGTTTGACGTGCAATTGCGCGAGCGCCTTTTGCAAAGTGCCCTGAATCGCCGCCACTTCTTCCGCGGAATGATCTTCTTTCATCGCCGCCTGCGCGCGCGCGACGGCTTGTTCGGCGGCGGACTCATCGATGCGCTCGGCTTCGAGGGCAACATCAGTGAGAACGGAAACGCGCTCGGCCGTAATTTCGATAAAACCTTCGCCAACCGCCAGCGAGCTGGCGCGACCATCCTTCACCACTCGCAACTCACCCGGCTTAAGAATCGTTAGCAATGGAACGTGATTGGGATAAACGCCCAGTTCACCTTCCGAGCCCGGCAACGTGACCATATCCACTTCTTCGGAGTAAGCCGTGGTTTCGGGAGTAACGATCTCGAGCCGCAAGGTAGCCATTGGCCTATGGTTAAAGCGTTAAAAAGTTAAAGCGTTGAAGCGAAGTGGAACGCGACGTGTCTGTCGATGTAACGCTTAGACGCTTCCACGAATCACGCCTCCCCAATCTGATCGATGCTGCCTTTCATGTAGAAGTTCGTTTCGGGAACTTCGTCATGTTTACCATCCAGAATTTCCTTGAAACCGCGCACCGTATCGGCGATCGACACATATTGACCTTCGTGGCCGGTGAAGACTTCCGCGACATGGAAAGGCTGGGAGAGGAAGCGCTGAATTTTACGCGCACGATAGACCATAAGCTTATCTTCAGGCGATAACTCATCCATGCCCAGAATGGCGATGATGTCCTGCAAATCTTTGTAGCGCTGCAACACTTTCTGCACCCCGCGCGCGACCGCGTAATGATCTTCGCCTACTACTTCGGGCGCGAGCGCTTTGGAAGTAGAAGCAAGCGGATCGACCGCCGGATAAATGCCCAACTCGGCAATCGAGCGCTCCAGCACGATGGTAGAATCTAAATGGGCAAAGGTATTGGCGGGGGCGGGATCGGTCAGGTCGTCGGCCGGAACATAGACGGCCTGGAAAGAAGTGATCGAGCCCTTGGTAGTGGAAGTAATCCGTTCCTGAAGATCACCCATCTCCGCCGCCAGCGTCGGCTGATAGCCAACCGCGCTCGGCGTGCGACCCAGCAGCGCGCTCACTTCCGAGCCCGCCTGCGAAAAGCGAAAGATGTTATCGATGAACAACAACACGTCCTGGTTTTTTTCATCGCGAAAATATTCCGTCATTGCCAGGGCCGAGAGAGCGACGCGTAACCGCGCGCCTGGCGGCTCGTTCATTTGTCCATACACGAGCGCGACTTTCGATTTCGATAAATCCTTTTGGTCGATCACGCCGGCCTCGCTCATTTCCTTGTAAAGATCATTTCCTTCGCGGGTGCGTTCGCCCACGCCGGCGAAAACGGAAAAGCCGCCGTGTTTCATCGCGATGTTGTTGATTAACTCCTGAATGATGACCGTCTTGCCGACGCCAGCTCCCCCGAAAGCGCCGACTTTACCCCCGCGCGTGAACGGGCAAACCAGGTCGATGACCTTGATTCCCGTTTCGAGAACAGACGCCGTCGTTTCCTGCTCGGTGAGTTCGGGCGCTTTGCGATGGATCGGGTAACGCTTGGTGAAGTGCACCGGCCCGCGCTCGTCCACCGGGTCGCCGGTGACATTGAAAACGCGGCCGAGCACGCCTTCGCCCACCGGCACGGTAATCGGCCCGCCGGTATCGTTCACCTTCATTCCGCGCTTCAATCCTTCCGTCGAGGACATGGCGATCGAGCGCACCCAGTTGTCGCCTAAGTGCTGTTGCACCTCCAGGGTTAGCTTGGTCGGATTGCCGTTGACTTCGTATTCGATGTCGAGCGCATTGTAGATGCGCGGCAACTGCCCGCCGGCGGCAAATTCCACGTCCACGACCGGGCCGATGACTTGAACAATATTACCTGTATTCATAGAGAGAAAACCGCTGGGCGGCGCCGCCGTCCGCGAGCGAGGGCGCTAAACTATCCACGATCCTCTAAGGGACAAGAAAAAATCGCGATCCGTCCGAATGATCGCGGATCAATAAATTGGAGAAACGACCACGCAGGACGCGGGTGTTTTGAGAATCAGGTTTGGGAGTGCGTCTGTGTCGTCCGCGAAAAAGTTCATGCGCAAAAAGCTTGCCTTGCCCGCTGTTGCTTTGCCGGTACCGCAAGCGGTCAAGTTTTCTTAAAGCCTTATTCGGCGAAGGCCGAAATCCACCGGAAGCCGCAAGCAATTGAGTGAAATTTCCTGGGCACGGAGAGAAAAAGCTGGTCAAAAATCGGAAATTGGATAGGAACAAGAAGGGTTGGCACGAAAATAACTATTGACCCTGCGACTCATTTGTGAGAAATATGGAAATTATAGCAATCGGCTCCTTTCCTACAATGAACAAACTGTTTCGCTACCTCTTCGCGCTCAGCCTCTTCGCCATCGCCGGCCAAGCCCAGGCGGCCGTCACAAATCTCGTTTACCAGCCAAACCCGGTCGATCTGAACGATCTCGACCATCACGAGGTTTATACCTGGCGGCTGGATAATTTGACCGTAAACACCGCCTCCATCACGGGCGCCACCCTCACATTTACCAATATCGCTAACTGGGATTCAAACCCAAACGTATTGCACCTCCACCTGCTCGATTCCGCCATCAATGCCGGTGTCGCCTCCTTTCAGGATGTGGACCAAACCCAGGTCCCCGTGACCGATTTGACGGACGATTTTGTCAGCGCCCGCTACCACAACAGTCCGGGCTGGCTGGTCGCCAATGGCACCGCCGATACCCTTCTGGGCAATCCACATTTTACGACTACGCCGACGACTTACACGCTGACGTTCGACACTGCGGAGCTGAACGCGCTGAAAAATTACATCGCCAACGGCCACGATCTCGCCTTTGGTTTTGATCCCGATTGCCACTTTTTTAACGACGGAATCAAGTTCACCATCCAGACCGCGCCGATTCCGGAAATGACGACGACGCTGCCGGTGATTGCGTTACTGGCGGGTGTTGCATTGGTCGAACTGCGTCGTCGCCGCGCTGCCGCTTTCGCTGCGATTAAAATTTAACTGTTCAACACCGCTAGCTGCCAGGTGGCCGTCTCCGCAAGAGGCGGCCATCTTATTTTTTGGGTTGCTGCTTATTGGCCAAGCGCCATTTGGGCGGTGGCGATTTCGAGCAACTCAGTAGTAATGCTGGCCTGACGCATCTTATTGTATTCGAGCGTAAGGTCTTTGATGAATTGCTGCGCGTTATCGGTCGCGTTTTTCATCGCTACCATGCGCGCGCTGTGCTCGGAAGCGCGCGCGTCCAGCACCATTTGGAAAACCTGATACTGGATGTAGTAGGGCAACATCGCATCCAGCACCGATTCCGCGGACGGCTCGAAAAGATAGCCCAGGAGCGGATCGTTTCCCTGCGCCGCCGCTTCTTCTTTCGGCAAATCAAACGCGCTGATCGGAAGGAGCGTCCGCAGGGTTGGGCGTTGATTAACGGTGTTAATGAAATGGGTGTAGAGGATTGAAACCTTGTCCACTTCTCGCGCCAGAAATTTTTCGATGGCAAAATTCGCAATCGGTTTGGTCTCGACAAATGACGGCGCGTCCTTGAGTTCAAAATCCGCCAGTAACTCCCGTTTCGTGCGAGCAAGAAATATCCGCGCCTTGCGGCCGGCAACCACGTAACCTGTTTTCTCCGCTTCGAACTTTGCCGCTTCGCGCAGCAAATTGGTATTCAGCGCGCCCGCCAAACCTTTGTCGGTGCTGAGCACGATCACCAGTTCCTTTTTCACCTCGCGAACTTCGAGTAGGGCATGAAACATCGGGTCGGTGCGCCGTTGCAACGAGACGAGCACTTTGTTCATGATCGAGGCGTACGAGCGGCCAGCCAGCGCGTGCTGCTGGGCCTTGCGCATTTTCGAGGCGGCCACCATCTGCATCGCTTTGGTCAACTGCCCAATATTGCGGATCGATTTGATCCGGCGCCGGATGTCTTGCGTGTTCGCCATAAATTATGCCGCGCGCCGTTTCACTCGGTAAATCGCCGTCCTTTCGCGGACGTGAAAACCGATCTCGCGTTTCGGTTTCGCCGGCGGAGTCAAAAGCTGCCGAATGGCCGCGAACAATTGTGCAATCGCTTCGTCATGCGAACCGAGACGGCGCTCCAACTCACTCAGTTTCGTCGCCAATCCGGCATTGCTGGAGACCATCTCGCGCAACTTCACGAAAGCACGAACTACGCGCACACTCGCCTCGATCGCGACATCGCTATTGAGCACGCTCGCGAGCATGATTGCGCCATGCTCGGTAAAAACAACGGGCAACTTGCGGCGTCCACCGTGTGAACTTGATATCGCATTTTGCGATATCAAGTTTGTAAACTCCTCTCGCGTAAGGACAAACGCAAAGTCAGCTGGGAACCGTTTGCGGTTCCGCTTGAACTGCTCGTTCAATCGCATCGTGGTCGTTCCGTAAATTTCCGCCAGGTCTGAATCGAGCATCACGCGCTGCCCGCGGATGATGAAAATCGAGGGCTCAAGCACAGACAGAATTCGACGGCGAGGCATAAGTCTAATTCTCGTTAGCCGACAGGTTTGGTCGAAACAAACTCTTCCAGCACCGACTTAAGTTGCGCTTCCAGATCTTTATCAATCTCCTTCTTCTCTCGAATCGCTGCCAGCACCGACTCCTTCCGCGTCTCCAGATAATCCTGCAACTTCGTCTGAAATTCCTTCACCTTCTCCACTGGCACCGAATCGAGAAACCCATTTTGCATCGCCCACATGATCGCCACCTGCGTTTCCACCGGCAGCGGATGATATTGCTTTTGTTTAAATAACTCGACGATGCGTTGGCCGCGATCGAGCCGGGCCTTGGTCGCCGCGTCGAGATCGGACCCGAACTGCGCGAACGCCGCCAGCTCGCGGAATTGCGCCAGGTCGAGCTTCACTTTGCCGGCCACCTGCTTGATCGCCTTGATCTGCGCGGCCGAGCCGACGCGGCTAACGGACAGACCGACGGAAATGGCCGGGCGCACGC
>DAIOVO010000021.1:24234-37879 GCA_036758965.1 Chthoniobacterales bacterium | reverse complement strand
CGATCGCGAGTGAGAAAGACGCCGCGCGCTCCACCGCCGCCGTCATCCCGAGTCCCGAAAGCTTTCGGGGTCGAGCGAGCCCGCGGCGTTACCTTTGCGCTTTCGCAACGGGATCCCTCCCGCCTCCGCGAAGCTACGGCGTGGCAAGCGGCTGCGCTCGGGATGACGGAGATTTCGATCGCGCGAATGACCCGGCGCGGATTTTTAAGATCTGTCAGTGCCGAGCGCTCAGGATCAAGTTTTTGTAAGCGCGCGGCTAACTGGGAAATCGAAAGTCCACTGAGTTCCCGGCGCAGTTCTTTATTTGGCGGCGCAGTTTTGTCGAAGCCATCGGTGAGCGCTTTAACGTAAAGACCGCTCCCGCCCACCACCAGCGCGTCTTTTTTTCGCGATTGAATTTCGGCCAGCGCCGCCAGCGCCAACGCGCGAAACTTTACTGCCGACATCGTTTCAGTCAGCGGCACAACTCCAAGCAAATGATGCTTCGCCCGCTGCTGCAACTCACGGCTCGGCTTGGCCGTCAGCAAATCGAGCCCACGATAAATCTGAAATGCGTCTGCGCTGACAATTTCGGCACCGATTTTTTCGGCGACGGCAACCGCCAGCTCCGATTTTCCGGAGGCTGTCGGGCCAACGATAAAAAATTCGCGCCGCACCAAGAATTGTAGGGCAATCGCTCCGGTTGCCAACCGCTGTGCCGGGCAGCCGGCGCGCTTGCCCTACAGTTGCTTAGTCACACCATCTCACGGCTCCTGCAATTCAGGATGCGTCAATGCCTGCTCTCTTCTGCGCAAAATTTCCGTCTCTTGCGTCTGGTCCAGTTCCTCGTCGCCACCGAGTAATTCGCGGCGATTTTCATCGAACCAAGCGGCCAGCCGTTGCTTTTCCTCCGGCAATAGCTTGAGAATTTCGTCTTCCAGTTGCTCCAAACTCACGAGCCCAACCTACTTCAAGCGTTCTCTAGCGAATATAAAAAAATCGGGAGCCGCATCGCTGCGACTCCCGATTTCGAAAACTGCCCGCCGATTAATTACGGGCGTGCTCGTTGGATTTCGCGCCGCTGACCACCAGCTTGCGGCCGAGAAATTCCTTGTCGTGCAGCTCGGTTACGGCGCGTTGCGCCTCCTCGATGGTTTGCATTTGCACGAACGCAAAACCTTTCGAGCGCTGGTTGTGTTTATAGCTCACCACTTCGGCATTCTCGACGTGGCCAACCCCGTTGAAGAGATTGGAGAGATCGCTCTCGGTTGCTTCGAATGACAGGTTACCCACGTAAAGACGCGGCGAGGTGACCGCGATTGCTTCCGGCCGGCGCACCGGCCGCGGCGAAGATTCGCGCGTCTCGGTTCCGTTGCGAGACGATGTTGTCTTGTTCTTTGCCCCATTGCCAAAGAAGGCTGCGATTTTCGACCACAGGCTTTTTTTCGGCAGAGTCTTTGCCACGGCGTGCGACGGACGCGCGCTTCCCCCACGGCGGTGAGAACGCCCACGCCCACCGCGGCCCGAGTTTCTCCCATTTGTTTGAGATTTCATTTTTGTTCTTATTCAATACCCAATGCTTCGTTTTCGGGCAGAGCGCATCCTGCGATGCACGGCCAGCGGCGCGCGGACCGGATAGGGTCCATTCAAGCTCAAAAGCAATCTGCGACGCCGCGGGAAACTCCGCCGCGCGGAGCCGGAAGATTGGCGATTTGCACACCGCAAATGTTGACCAACGAAACAGGGGAAATGCGAAGCTTCGCATCATAATTCTCAAAATTCTGAATCGTTTCTGCGGATGTGGAAATCGAGACTTCCGGCATCTTAACCGCGCAATATCGCCCGATCGACCCCCTTTGCAAATGGCCCTATTTGTTGCGCGGACCGAGCAATCGGTCGCGCACTGAATAGTAGCGCGACTTCAAATACTGTTTCGGACGCTCCTCCTGAATCGGACGCGCCCAATGCCGGGCAAAATTTCGCCGGCCCACCCTTGGCTCATAGCCAAAATGCGGCATCAGCTCGCGGCAATGCCATTCCACCCAGCCGATTTCATCGCTGGATAATTCCTTCTCCCAACTGCTCACTCGTTCCGCGCTGATTTCGCTAAAGGCGCGCTCGCTGGCGGAGTTTCCGCTCCAAAGTTTCCCCGCTTTTGTCGGGCGCAGAACGACATCCGGCTCAAAATCGATCTCCAGAAAATCGCAGACCCATTTCATCGCTGTTTCCGGTTGCGCCACCAAATCTTCATAGCGCGTGGTGAGCGCTGGAATTTCCTTCGCCTTCGCCCGCAATGCCAGTCGCGCCGCCTGTAGCCAGTGCGAGACGCAATAGTAAACCGAAAACTCGCGGGTGCGCCGCGTTTTCTCTAACGAAATCTGAGCAGCGAGGACCGCGCGCGGATCGCGCAGGGTAAGCAAAATTTTGGCGCTCGGAAAGCGGGCCAGAATTTGCGGAACGAATCGACGATTAGCCGGCGTTTTTTCCACCCAGCGCACAATGGATGAGAGCGGCCGGCCGAGGATTGCCGCGTAAGTTTCAAAAAGCAAAACCAGCAAATCGGTCTCCGCGTTTTTCGGATCAAAGGCGACAGATTCAAAACGGCCACGGAATTCCGCCATGGGAAAATGCGCGTAATCCGCCTCCTCCCATTCTGCCGGGCCGCCGAAAAGGATGCGGGAAAGCGCCTCCCGAGTGAGATAATCGAATTGCGCGCGCCGCCCGCGTCCGCCGAATTTATTGAGCGCCGTGGGAAAGTAAGCCGTCTCTTCCGGGAGCACGAGCAGTCGAGGGTGACCGTCCAGCAACGCGATGAGCAAAGTGGTGCCCGATTTCGCCTGGCCAGCCGCGAAGCAAGCGCGCGCCGCGAAAGGCAATGGCTCGCTCACGCCGGTACGCGATAGGTTTCGCGAAACCATTCCACAAATTTCGGCAAACCCTCGGCCAGTTTGGTGGTTGGATTGTAATGCAAAAGCCGGCGCGCCTTCGAAATATCGGCGCAGGTAAGCGGCATATCACCCGGCTGCTCCGGCAACTGATTGATCTTCGCCTTTTTTCCAACGGCCTGTTCGATCGCTTGAATCAAATCTCGCAGCATGACCGTTTCGCTTTCGCCAAGATTAAAAACATCGAAAAGCGCGCCTTCATACGTCAGCGCAGCGATCACGCCTTCGATGATGTCGTCGATGTAAGTGTAATCGCGGCGGGTGGTGCCGTCGCCGAACTGATGGATCGCTTCGCCCGCCAGAATGCGCCGGGTGAACTGGTGAATAGCCAGGTCGGGCCGTTGTCGCGCGCCATAGACGGTAAAAAAACGCAGCGCCACCACTCGCATTTGATAAAGATGCGAAAAAGTGGAGCAGAGAAATTCGCCGGCAATTTTTGTGGCGGCATAGGGACTGATCGTTTGCGTGAGATGAAAATCCTCCGCGAACGGGACCGTCGAACAGATTCCATACACCGACGAGCTCGACGCAAAAATGAAACGCTCGATTCCTTTTTGCCGGGCCGCTTCCAATAAATGAAGGGTGCCATTGACATTGGTGTCGTAGTAAAGCTGCGGTCGCGTGATCGATGGCCGCACCCCGGCACGCGCGGCCAGGTGCGCGATGGCATCGTAATTTTCGCGGGCGAAAAACGCCCGCACCGCCGCGTTGTCGCGCAAATCCACCCGGTGCACCCCCACCTTTTCTTTCACCCCCGCGATGTTGGCGTGTTTAATTGCCGGATCGTAAAAATTGTTGAAGTCATCGAGAATGCTGATGGTGTGTCCCTCCCGCAGCAGCCGTTCCACCAGGTGCGAACCGATAAAACCAGCGCCGCCCGTGACCAGAATTCGCATGGCGACAGGGTAAGTTCGCGGGCGATGCTTGCCAATCTCGATCCCGCGGTTGGATTTACAATTTCATGCTCATGCTCATGATCGTGTCCGCCGGGAACGGGACGGCGCTCGGCCCTCCAATGAATTTTCCAGCGGGTTGCAAACCGGCCGGGCGCGCAGGTTAAAAAGCCTGTGTTTCGGCAACTGCCAATCACCTTTCAACCAATTAACCTTTCAACACTCCATTCGCCACTCAGACTTCGATCAGGATCATGATTAGGATTATGAGTAAGAGTTGGTGACATGCTTCTGCTCCCGCTTGAAAAATGAAGCGCGCTTTCTTTCTGCTCTTAATATTCTTAGTTTCGTTAGTCAGCGTTCTTCTCTGGCGGCTTTGGCCGGAAATCACTCGCCCGCGCCATCTCGCTCCGGCATTTCAATTACCATCCCCCTTCGAGCTTGCATCCCTTCCGGTGGCGACCCGCTTTGATTTTCCGCTCGGGAGCGAGAACGGTGCGTTCGCCTACAACGCGCAAAAGTTCACCGACAATCTTCATCTCGGCGATGATCTCAACGGCATCGGCGGAGAAAATTCCGATCTCGGCGACTTTATTTACGCCGTGGCCGACGGGCGTGTTTTGTTCGCCGGCGAAGGCGGGCCAGGTTGGGGCAAGGTGGTAATTATCCTGCACGCGATTTTGGAAAACGGCGCACGGCGTTACGTGCAATCCTATTACGCGCATTGCGACGTCATTCTTGTGAAAGGCGGCGAAGAAGTGCGGCGGGGCGAGCAAATCGCGACCGTTGGCACTGGCGGCGGCCGCTACCTGGCGCATTTGCACTTCGAGATGCGCGATTTCCTGCCGCCTTTCATCGGGCTGGGGTATCGCCAGAACACTGGCTCAACCCGAGCGAATTCATCGCCAATCATCGCGGCGCCCCGGCCGATGACGTGGGGCGGCCGCCGCCGTAGGTGAGCTGTTGCAGTGGCCTACAACCTCGGAGTCGTTAGCGATTGACTAACAAGAGATAGACCCAGTTCACTCCCAGAAGAACGAGCGGAAACATTCGCGCGCAAAGTTTTTCAGCCCTCGTTAGCCGCACCAGGCGCAAACGACGGCCGCGATTCAGAAGCACCGCCAGCGCGTAAAGATTAAAAATCGCCAGCGCAATGCAGGCGATGAAAGCAAGCGGGTTCCATTTCCAGGAAGCGAGAAATTGTCCCCGGGACAAGGCGAGGAGGGAGCGGGTGGCGCCGCAGCTCGGGCAGGGATGACCCGCTAGAGCGTGGAAAAAACAAATCGGCCACGGCAAATTCAATGTCAGCCAGATGCCACCGAGCAAAAGGCTGCAAAGCGAAACCAGCAACCAGATGAGTTCGTAATCGAGCTCACCCGGCGCCAGTGGCCGGCGAACGAGCTGCATCGGTTATTAATGGGTGTGCTGCATCAAGGCGCCGATGCCGCCGAAAATCATCGCCAGCAACAATCCGGCGCCACAACAGACAATGAGCGGCAGAAAAACAGCCAGAACCGCGCGCCCGGTGTCCGTTTCGTGCGCCCGGGCAAGGCCGATGCAGTGCAGAACGATCGACCAGACTCCCGCCACCAAACCGCCGCAGAAAGGCACGATGATCAGGAGGCCAACCGAGCCGAGGGCAAAACAATGGACCCGAAACGTCGTCTCAAATGGTTGCTTCGCTCCACCGACGATCATCAGGCAAACATGCAGGATGGCGGAGCTGATAAAAATGAAAAGCGAGAACAGGACGGGACAGAATATGATCCAAAGAATCCCGATAAAACCGAAGCCGACCAGATGCGCGAGCGGATTCTGATCGCCGCCCAGAGCGGCGGCCGACGGCAAAATCATAAGGAAAAGCCAGTAAACCATAAAACCGACGCAGCTTCCAATGAGAGCATAAATGAGCGGCTCAACCAGGCCCCCTTCGCGTTTCATGCGGGTAAAAGCCTCTCCAGGTCTTGTTAGAACCATCATCAGCGTCTCGGCAAATGCAGAAAAAAATCCGCGCGTCTGCCGCTCGTCCCAGGGCAACCCACTGCGCGCCACGATCACCGGTGGCATCGGAATTTGGGCGCCGGCAGTTACCGGCGGCGGGAGCGCGCCTGACGGGGTGGCGGCAAACTCGGAAAATTGCGCGAGCGATTGCCATTGCGCCATCCCTTCGCGCCAACCGAGATCAGATGAGAGAAATTTTCCGCTGCGCAAACCTTCGCGCACTTCCTCTTCCGAAAATGTTCCGAGCGTCGTTCCCGCGCGATTAAGGTGATAAGTCGCCATAAGATCGGGTTTTATTTCCGCGCGAGGCAAATGTCAATCCGCCGCCGCGATGCTACTGCGGTGGCAGCATCCAAAATTTCAGCGTCCCGCCCAGACTTCAGCAGCCCGAGCGTTTTTCCATCAGATCAACTCCACCAACAGGCGCGGACGCCTGTCTTCCGTTGACGTGATTTGCTGCTCGACTGCGCGATGGCTGCGCCGGCGAACGCCCGCCGCAAAATCACTACCCGAAATTTCATTCTAGCTCCTGTTAGCAGATGGCTCCGCTTTATCGAGCGCGCGCCAGCAATACCAGGCCAGCGCACTGCGATAGGGCGAAAATTTTTTTCCGTGCTTCAACATCTGTTTCGGCGTCGGCAATTTTCGTTTGCCGAAAATTTTTGCGAATCCCTTCCGCACTCCGTAATCGTGTACCGGCCAGACGTCCGGCCGCGCCAGCTCAAAGAGCAAGAGCATTTCCACCGTCCAACGCCCGATGCCGCGCACCTGCACCAGCCGCTCGATGATTTCCTCGTCGGTCATTTTCGCCAGTTGGCGCGAAGTCGGCACGGTGCCGTCGAGCGTTTTCGCCGCCAGGTCCTTCAACGCCGCGACTTTGCTGCGCGATAATCCGGCGCCGCGCAATTTTTCATCGGGCATTTTGAGCACAAGTTTAGGATCGAGAATTTTACGGCCAGGAAAAAGCGCGCGCACCCGTTTCCAAATTGTCGCCGCCGCTTTGCCGCTCAACTGTTGATAGGCAATCGATTCCGCCAGCGCATCGAACGGTCGCACGCCTTTTTGCGGCACCAGCTCGTAACGGCGGGCGCGGCTGATCAACTCGGCCAGCCGCTCGTCGCCACGGCTGAGATGGAGGTGTGCTTTGTCATGCGACATGCGCGCTTATTAAACCGGAATTTGCTCGCGGGCGAAATCTCGTTTTTATCAGCGGTATGGCGACGCAACTCACTTATTACGGACAATCCGCATTCAAGCTGGTCACGCCCGCGGGCAACGTTCTTCTGATCGATCCGTGGCTAAAAAATCCGCTCTTCGAAATACGCGCGGAAGACGAATTGAAAACGTTCGAGCGGGTGGATGTGATTTGTCTCACCCACGGCCACAACGATCACGTGGGCGAGTCGGTTGCGATTGCAAAAAAAACGAACCCGAAACTTCTGTGCACTCACGATTTGGCCTTCGCGCTGCGCAACGTGCTCGGCTTTCCGACCAACGATGACGATTCCTCTCTCATCGGCCATTTCGGCGGCGAGGTGACGGCGTGCGACGGCGAAGTGACCGTGCGTTTCGTGCCGGCCTTGCACGGTAGCGCGGTCGTACCCAAAGAAAACGCCGTTCCGGTTTACGGAGGAATGCCGAGCGGTTTGGTTTTTTCCATCCGCGGCGGCCCGACAATTTATCACACCGGCGACACCGATTTGTTTTCCGACATGGCGCTGGTTCCGCGGGAGCAGCCGATCGATTGGATGCTGGTTTGCATGGGCGGACATTTCACCATGGGCCCGTCGCGCGCGGCCGATGCGATCGAATTGGTGAAACCAAAAGTCGTCGTCCCGATTCATTTTGGCACTTTCCCGCCCCTCAAAGGCACGCCGGAAATGCTGGCGACGGAAATGAAAAAACGCGGTTCGCAGGCGGAGATGCGGATAATAAAAATCGGCGAAACGCTCGACATTTCATCCAATTAGCTGCAAAAGGAATCCGCCGTGCTATTCTCCTGCGAATCGAAAGAAACCGCATGAAAAAATTTGCTGCTCTTATATTAGCGTTGGGTTTGGGCCTGCCTGCTTTTGCCGGCGATAAACAACCGGTGCCGATGACTCAGACCGCTGAGATCGAGAAAACCCCAGTCGATCTGGTGACAACCGAGACCGGTTACGTGTTCGGAAGCGATCTAAACCACGGTGGAAGCTTCGGCAGCCAGGCCGAAATCCAAAACTCGATCGAATACGACCACCGCTTTTTGATTAGCGGCAATTGGTATGCGCTGGCCGGCGTTGCCTATAATCGTTTCGATTTTAGTGAAACCAGCGCGCCGGTGCCGGTGCATTTGCAGAGCTTCGCCGGTGTGGTCGGCATCGAATACCTGCGCGGGGCGGATGTAGGTGCGTTCCTGCTCGTGCGCCCGGGATTTTATACCGAGGACAATCTTGGCATTAATTCCTTCGACGCTCCGTTTTATGTCGGGCGCTTCTTCACCATTCAACAGGATAAATTTTATGTGCTGGTCGGCGTCACCGGCGCATTCTTGCGCGGCGGCTACCCCGTTTTCCCGCTGGCCGGGGTAATTTATCATTTCAACGACAAACTGGAATTGATGGGCGTGCTGCCGGAGCCGCGGCTGATTTATTCGCCCACCAAACAATTGTCCGCCTGGATCGGCGGCGAGCTGGTCGGCGGTTCTTTCCGCACCGATCATCACGATGATTACCTGGGAATTCCGCACGTCGGGAAATTGAGCAACGCGCAGCTCGATTTTTATGATTATCGCGCCGGAGTCGGCGTGACTTACGCGGTCTGCAAAAACATCGAGCTCGATTTCGGCGGCGGCGCTTCGATTGAGCGGCAGTTCAGTTACCATCGCGCCGGCGAAAATTTCCGCACCGACCCATCGCCCTACGTCCGGCTCGAGATCAAAGCGCATTTCTAGAGCTGGTTAGTTAGAGTGTAACTCAGGCTTCCAGCCTGACCAGTCACGCAGGCATCCCTGCCTGCAATCGCACCGTAATTGTAGGGCGACCGCTCCGGTTGCCCCACTTTAGGCGTGGCAGGCGGAGCGCCCGCCCTACAATCTCTCATGGCTCACAACCTCCGGCTTGCGCAGCAACGCTCCTTGCCTGCAAACGCGACTCGTGTTTGTAATCGTACTCCTGCTCGATCTTAACGCGATGTTTCGATTACGAGCGGGGTATAAAAGGAATACTGCGCTATCGCCCCTTTGCCGGCCACAGCCGGTTGACAGTCGCGACAGGTCAAAATATGTTCGCCTTAATTACGAACTTTCGTCTAATTGTAGTTAGGTCACTATGAGCCGTTTAATTCCTATCTTTCTTTTGTTGACAGTCGTTTCCCATTCGTTCGCCGCTGATCCTGCGCATCACGGTCACGGCGAGGTCCCTGTTTCTGTTCCTCGCCCGGAATATCCATATCAAGCTCGGTTCAATCACCTCACGGGTGCGGGTGTCTTCGCGTTACATATTCAAAGTAATGGCAGCGTCTCGTCGGTCCAGGTCGTCAAGAGCACTGGCCACCTTATTCTCGACCAGGCAGCCATTCGCGCATTTCGAAGGTGGCGCTTCATGCCGGGGGCGCGTCGGATCTTTACCACCCCGGTCACTTATACCAGGAGTGGCGCGATTCTATAGACCTAACCAAACGCTGCAGCCAACGGCTCAGACGGCGTCGTTCTTCTGGATGTCCAGCGTAGCTAGTGTGCGTCAAGAGCTGCCACTTGCGTCCTCCTGAGCCGTGGCTGAGCTTGAGCTCGTTAGATGCTACCGCGCATTCACACGATGAAACCTCTCCTGCTCGCGTTATTACTCGCCTCAACAGCCCACGCTCAGCAGTCCTACGTCATCACTGATGGCAAATCGTTGAAGGACGGGCTTGATATTTATCTTCAGTTTCGCGCGGGCACCCGACGGGTCACGTGGGAAGAGACGGTGCGAGGGACAGAAGCTGCTACATACACGCAACCATTCGCGGAAGCCTGCTACATGTGGCAAATGAAGACGCCAGAGACAACTCCGTTCAGAGTGCCGTCAGACCAGCTCATAGCGGAGAAGTTCGCCAAGATCGTTCACAAGTATTTAAGCGAGCATTCCGACAGATTAGGCGAGAGAGCAGAGTTCTTGGTGTTTGACGCAGTGGTAAGCGCGTTTCCAAGGAAGTGAACCCAACGCATCTAACCAATCGCTGCAGTTAACCGCTGGCCGTCGCGCTGACCAGATTTGATTTTATGAAACGCCTCTCGATGTTTGAAACGTTCGCCTCCGCCAGCGGTGGCTGAGCTCCGCCTCGTTAGACGTAAGCAGCACCATGCGTTTTCTCACACCAGTTGAATGGCAGGCATGGTGCACCGAGCGGAAAATTGCGTTGCGAGAAGTTGGCTGGATTCGCCCCGACATTGGACCGGACGACTTTCATATCGTGAAGCTTTCCTACCCGGCGGATTCAGGTGCCAAGGTCAACTTAGCTCGACATCTTTTTGCGCTTGTCGCAAAAGAGGCTGAGACACTTCTCCTCGTCGACGATTGGGCTGTGTGGCCATCCGCTCAACATATGCCGCTTTTCACCCGTTTTCGCGAAGCGCTAGGCGAGCACCGTCCTCTCATCGAAGCCCCCGGCCACTTAGTCACATCCTCCGAGATGGATGACGCCATTTCTATCATCTCGACTTCACTGCTGTTCATCTGGGATTGCTTTGGCATTTCTGCCTCTGGCAAAGACGCTTTTTATATTTCGCATGACGAGTATTTGTATTTTGCGAGCCGCGACGCTGAAGTTGCCGCAGAAATTCAGAAAGGACAGGCTTCACCAACAGATGCTGCCACGCCAAACGTCTAACCAATCGCTGCAGTTAACCGCTGGCCGGCACGTTATCTTACTCTAGCTTATGAAACAGTTGTCGATCTTAGCAAAGCTCGCTCCCGCCAGCGGTGGCTGAGCTTGATCTCGTCAGCTGCTGGGGGCGTATTGACTCACGACGCTCCTTGTGATGCAATGCTTGTCCACTCAACAAGGAGGCTGTATGGCACACCAGTCACTTCACGACGGCTCCTTTTTTCGAGCGCACTAGCAAGCGCCGTCGAGGATTCCCGTCCGAGACACACGTCAAGCGCGGTGTTCGCATCGTCCACGGCGATAAACACCTCTTAGAAAAGCTCGGCCGCGACGATCCATGCCCTTGCGGTTCCACGCGCAGATTCAAGAACTGTTGCATGCGGTCGGGGTTCTTTTGACGGCTCAGACCGAAACCACTTTTTTCCGCGAGTAATTGTAGGGCGACCCGCCTCAGGGGGGTTGCCCAGTTTAGGCGTGGCAGGCGGAGCGCCCGCCCTACAATCTCTCATGGCTAACAGCCACCGGTTTGCCCCGCAACGCTCCTCGTCTGCATGACTAGCACCTCTTCACCCGCCGCCACGCGCGGTCTCGCTCGCAGCAGCTCATCTTGTTCTCGTTAGATGGTGAGACGCGGCCTTGTGTTTGCGCCGCGTTTGAGCGATCATTGGCATCGTGACATTCACAGTTGAGATCGAGCAGGAGAGCGACGGGCGCTGGATTGGTGAGATCCCGCAGATTCCCGGCGCGATGGCTTATGGCCAGACCCGCGATGAGGCAGTGGCTCGCGTAGAGGCGTTGGGGCTCCGCGTGCTCGCCGAGCGGATCGAGCAGGGCGAGAGCTCGCCAGAGATTCAGCAGGTCTTCACCGTTGCGGCAGCATGAGCCGGTGGGGTTCCGCCAAAGCGCGCCGAGTATTAGCAGCGCTTCTGCGGATCGGCTGGAGCATCAAGCGCGAGGCTCACGGTTCACACCGCATTCTCTCGCGCCCCGGCTGGCCCGACACGGTGTTTGGATTTCACGATTCCGAGGAGATAGGTCCACGTATGTTGGCGCGCATCGCCAAGAAGACAGGTCTGACGCCACGCGATCTATGAAGCCACACGAAGCACTAACCAGACATGCAGCTAACTCCTACCCGCTGTACGATCCACTTTCAATGATAGCTAGAGTCCTTTACCTCCGCGCCACGCTCGCTCCCGGTAGGCGTAGCTGATCTTGTTCTCGTTAAGTCTTAACCCGTGGCGAGTATCATCACGCGCATCTTAGTGTGGCCATACGAGAAGTGGTTCCTTCATACCCGCGCGGCTGGCGAAGTCGAAGGCAGCGGCCTCATCGACTATCCGCGTAACACGCCATACTTCCGCGAGACGTTCGCCACCGCGCTCGACGTTCTGAGGCAGCGCGACCCGCGGCGATACAAGCGCGTTGTGACCCACATTCGCCGCATCATGAACTTTCCCATCGGTTACTCAGGGGCTGGATACATCCGGCACCTAAAAGCTTATGCGACAAGTTTCCGGTCTCCGCCAACGGAGGCCGGAATCCGGAAAGCGGCCATCTGGGAAGCATCGATGCTCGTGCATGAAGCAACGCACGGACTACTCTACTCTCGCAGGATTCCCTTCACGCCGCGCACCCGAGAACGCATCGAGCAACTTTGCTCCAGAGAAGAGCACCACTTTCTCGACCGCGTCGGCCTCACGGCAGAGTCACTCGCGAAAGTGAAGAGTATTAGGCGCTACCATCCCGAACTCTACCAGAAGCGTTGGTCTTCTTCTCCGTGGCAGCTCTTCAAGGACAGGTTACGCTACACGAAGGAAGAGGATCGTCGAAGAAAGGAGCGACAAACAAACCAAGAAACCTACCCGCCAAACCAGACCAAGTGAAGGGCACCCGAGTATTGTAACTGGCGTTAAACACTACGGGCACATTTCGTCCAGCTTCCGCGCCAGGCGCTGGTCGCCGCGCACTTTCAGGCGACCGGTCATGTTTGCCCACACGCCGGAGAGCGTGCCGTTGGAAAGCGCCACCCAATCTTTGTCGCTGGCAACAAAGGTGACACTGGGATTGGCGATCTTTCCCCGCCCCATTTTGAAAACGCCGTCGTTGATTTCGATCCACCATTCTCCGCCCTGCGCTCCGCCGATCAGAAATTGGTAACGGGCATGGACGCCTTTGGCTTTGCCGCTCTGGAAGCTTTCCCGCATCCCGTCGAAAACCTGTTGGGGGCTGCTGTTTCCCGCCGCTTCCGCGGCCAACGCCTGCCACAGCAAAAACAAAACACTCAGCGCGCCGCAAACTTTTTTCATTCTTCAATTCGCCGCAGCAAAAGGGCGGCGCCGATAAAGGTAACGATTGCGCCTAGCAACAGAATCACAAGATCGAGCGCGTAAAAGGAAAACCCGGTGTGATATAAATTCACCAGCCGAAACGCGCGGCAAAAATGGGTCAGCGGAAAAATTTCCGCCACCCACTGAATGATCGGCGGAAGATGATCCAGCGGGGCGAACGCGCCGGAGAGAACGAATACCGGCAGCAAAAAGAAAACCGAGAATTGAATGGCCTGCGTTTGGTTGCGCGAGATGGCGGAGATGAGCAGGCCGAGGCCGAGCGAGCACAAAAGAAAAAGCAGACAAATCAGCGCCAGCGTGGCGGGCGAATAAAATCGCACTTCAAAATGAAACGCCACCAGTAGAATGATAATGAAGATGATCACGGCCGAGATGGCGAGATAAGGAATGATTTTCCCCAGCACGATTTCGCCCCGGCGCAGCGACGTCACCATCAATTGATAAAGCGTGCCCGACTCGCGTTCCCGCGCAATGGTGCAGGCCATGAGCGTGACGGTGAGCAGTTGCAAGATCAGCCCGATAATTCCGGGCGTGACGTAATCGATGAAACGCGTTTTGGGGTTGTAAAGAACATGCGGATCGATCGTCCACTGCGTCATGGCGGAGCTGAATTGGTTGCGCACATCGAGCG
>DAIOVO010000021.1:0-24224 GCA_036758965.1 Chthoniobacterales bacterium | reverse complement strand
TCCCAAGCTCGAAAACTTCTTCCGGCAGCGCGTCGATCACCACCTGGCGCTCCGCCATTTGAAATTCGCCCAGGCTTTGTTGCATCGCGCCCTGCAGTTGATCCGCGGTGTTGGTATCGGCGCCGTCGAGATACATTTCCAGCGGATGCGGATCGCCTTTGCTCAGGTTTTCGCTCCAGCCGGCTGGGATAATCATCGCCGCCTGCACGTGATGCTGGATCAAATTGGCTTCATTGCGCGTGTTGGCAGGCGCGATTTGCCAGGCGAACGTTTTATTTTTTTTGGCAATTTCAATCAGGCGTTGCGATTGAGGAGTGTGGTCGCGATCGATCAATAGCGCCGGCACACCCGTCGGGTCGCCCGCTTCAAATGCGTGCCCAAAGATCAGCGTGAAAAATGGCGGCAACACCAGCAACAACACCAGCACGCGCCGGTCGCGAATAATGTGGAGAAATTCCTTGCGCGCCACGCTCGCGATCGCATGGAAAGAATTGCGATTCATGAAATTTTATTCAGCATCGCGTCGTAGCCCTGCGAGTAAGCGGTGAAAACATCTTCCATATCCGGTTCGACCCAGCGTTCGCCTTTAAATTCCAACTCCGGATAGGGCCACTGCTGGCGCCAGCGTTCGAGCAAGCGCTCCGGCTCGGCCGAGTAAATGCGCAATCGGCCGTTGCGCAACGATACTCCCAGCACTTCCGGCGCGTCCCGCAGTTTGATCAGCGCCGGCATCACCGGCTCGAGATTGAGCTCCAGCAAACGAACGCGGAACGAATGAATCAAAGCGCGCGGCGAAGCCTTGGCCAGCAATTCACCATGCGCGAGAAATCCCACTTCGGTGCAGCGTTCCGCCTCATCCATATAATGAGTGGTGACGAAAATGGTTACGCCCCGATGACCAAAATCGTAGAGCAAATCCCAAATTTGCTGACGATGCACCGGATCCAAACCGGAAGTCGGTTCATCGAGAAAGAGCAGCGGCGGGTCGTGAATAATCGCGCAACCCAGCGCCAGCAATTGCCGCATCCCGCCGGACAAACTTCCGGCCGGCGCGTCGCGTTTTCCTTCCAAATCGATCAAGCGCAGCACCTGGTTAATTCGCTCCTCAATCAACCGCGCCGGCATGCGATGAGCGCCGGCAAAGAAATGAAAATTTTCCACCACGGTCAGGTCGCGATAAAGACTGAAGCGTTGCGCGACATAACCAAACTTCGAGCGCACAATTTGTCGTTTCCGCCACACATCGTCGCCGTCGATCGTGGCATGGCCGCGCGAAGGGCGGGTCAGCCCGCACAACATTCGCATCGTGGTGGTTTTGCCGGCGCCGTTCGCGCCCAGAAAACCAAAGATCACGCCCGGCGAAATATCGAAGGTTAAATCACGCACCGCTTCGAAGGCGCCAAAACTTTTGCCGAGGTGGTGGAGGGAAATAACTGGCTTGCTCACCGCTTTTGTATTGCGATGCCAGCGAAGAATTTGCAACCGCTGTCGCTGCCGCCTAAGAGTTTGCCCATGAGTATTTTTCGATTTTCAATTTTCGCCGCTGCCAGCGCGTTGCTGTTGCTGGCCCGCCCTGCCGTCGCCGCTGATCCGCTGGCGGAGCTGAGCAGCTTTTCCGTTTTCGACAAGATCGATCTGGCGCAACTGGCAAATGGCGAAGTGAAAACGGCGCATGGCCTACCGATGCGGAACGGGCGTTTTCTTTCGGTGCAAAGCTGCTACCTCGTGCCCGGTTCGCCCGCGCAACATTTGCAGGCGCTGCGCAGTTGGAACCCGGGGAGCCATCGCGAGCTGAAAATTTATCTGCACGGCGACGTTTCCAACTCGCCGAGCGCAGCCAGTTTCGCCAAAATAAAAAGCGCGCCCGATAACGCCGACACGCGCGCCTTTGTCGCCGCGACTAACAAGATGTCGAACGATTTGCAGTTGAGCAAAGAGGAAGCGGCAAAATGGAAGGGCGCCAACGCCACGCTCGATGGTGCGGTGGGCGATTTTTGGATGGATGTGCTGGCCGGCCGTGCGCGCGCCTTCGTTAATGGCGGCAGCGCTGGACTTCCGCCCTACGATCACAGCGGCAACGCCGTTCGTGCGAGCGAGGAGATGAATGGGCTGTTGCGCGAACAGGCAAAGATTCGGAAACAGTTCGCCGGCTTTCTAGACAACACTGGCATCGGTCGCGGGCCGGGCTCGATTCGGCCGGACCTTTATTGGGAATTGTTGGGCATCGATGATATCGCGGTTGCGACCCTGGGCGCGTTTTATGGCAGAGCCGGCGGCAGCGAAAGCGTGCAGGCAGGAGAAACTTATTACTACGCCAGCGGCGGTTATTACGCGAGCGTCACCCTTTACCAGCTTTGGCCGGTGCAGGTGAATGGTCACGCTTCCACTCTCGTCTGGCGCGGCGACATGACTTCTTCCAGCACGCTCGGCAGCCTGCACGGTGTCGAAAAACTCGCTTCCGAATCCGCCATGATGAAAGAAGTAGGCAAGACGGTAACTCTTTTCCGCAAGGACACAGCGCGTTAACTTTCGATGCGCCCCCGCCTTCGCTTCATCTTCGCCGCCCTTGTTTGTCTCGCAGCGAGTTGGGCGCATGCGCAAGGCGTTCTGCCAATCGAATATTCGGTGGAAGAAACTTACGTTGGCGACGCCAACGTCGCGCGCGGCACCAAGCGCGTTCTGGATTTTGATGAGAGCGACACTTTCATCCACATCGTGCTCACGCCGCGAATCAAGCTCGGCGTTTTGCGTCTCGGCGCCGAGTATGAACAATTTTCCTTTGGCTTCGGCGGTGGCGCGCCGATTCCAAACACGCTGCAATCGGTCGCGGCCGTAGTTGGTTTGGACACCCAGTTTTCCGATTCCATTCTGGTTCGGTTCCAGCTCACCCCCGGCGTTTACAGCGAAGCGTTCAAACCTGGCACTACTAATTTCAACATGCCGTTTATCGTCGGCGGCACCTACATTTACAATCCCGATCTGCAGTTGATTCTTGGTATAAGCGTAGATGTCGAGCGCAAGTATCCCGTGCTTCCGGGCGGCGGTATTCGCTGGCAATTTCAGCCGCAATGGGTGCTCAATGCCGTCCTGCCCGAGCCGCGCCTGGAATATCAATGGAACAAAAATCTCACGCTCTACGCCGGCGCGACTCTAAAGGAAACAAACTTTCGGGTGAACGACGATTTCGGCTTCGAACACCGAATTCCCAAATTAAATCATGCCGTCCTTACCTATAGCGAAGTGCGCGCCGGCGGCGGCTTGGAATGGAAAATTACCAACTGGCTTTCGGTCGATGCCGAAGGCGGCTTTCAACCGTATCGCGCGTTCGATTTCTACCGCGCCAACATTCGTTTCCACGAAGACGGCGGCGCGCCCTACGGCATGCTCATGCTCCACGGCGCGTTTTAGCAATACAACTCCGGCCGCCGATTCGCGAATACCGGCATCCGTTCCCGCACCCATCGGAGGAGATCGATGGAAATATCGGCAGTGATTAACTCTTCCCGTTCTGCCGACGCCGCCGCGATTACTACTCCGTAGCACTACCGCCCGCAAATGATCGAGCCGCGGAAAGGGATGCGCGGACGAGTTCAGCAGCACGTTGGCCTGTTTATGAATCGCCAGCACGCGATACAACTCCGGGAACCGGAAATCGTAGCAAATGCTGAGTCCGAAAATAAAATCACCAATTCTATGAGTTGTTAGCTCTTTGCCGGCGGTAAAACATTCGCTCTCGCTGAACGGCGACAAGCTGAACAAATGCGTCTTGCGATACTTCACGACCATTTCTCCGGCGGGGGCAATCACTACCTGAGTATTAAAGATCGAATCGCCTTCGCGCTCGCAAACGCCGCACACCAAAACGATGGAAACCTGACGCGCGATTTCTTTTAATTCCGGCACCGCGCCCTGGCTCAGCGACACCGCCAGTTGCTTAATCGTCGTTAGGGAATAACCGATGTCGCTCGTCTCCGGAAAAACGACCAATTCTGCCCCGGCCTCTTTCGCGCGTGCCGCAAACGCGCGAATTTTTTCCGTATTCGCGGCGATGTCGCCAACGACGCAGGCAATCTGAGCGGCTGCTACTTTCACAAACTGATTCTAGCGCAAAGTGTGATCGAGCGCGCCGATCTTGCGGGTTTGCGGCCAGATTTTGGAAACGCCCAGCACAACCAGGATCGTTCCCACTCCGCCCGCCACCACCGAAATCACCGGACCGAAAAGCGCCGCCGTCAATCCCGACTCGACCGCGCCGAATTCATTCGAGGTGCCGATAAAGATGTTGTTTACCGCCGAAACCCGGCCGCGCATTTCATCGGGCGTGACCAACTGCACAATCGTGCCACGCACAATCACGCTCACGCTATCGAAAGCGCCGACAAAAAACAACGCCGCTAACGAAAACCAGAATGCGCGCGACAATCCAAAGCAAATCGTCGCCAGTCCGAAACCCACCACGCAAAACAGCAGCGTTCGCCCCGCTTTTTTCATCGGCGGCAGATACGCCACCACCAGGGCGATGCCGAACGCGCCGATCGCCGGCGCCGCTCGCATCCAGCCGAGCCCAATCGGTCCCACGTGCAAAATTTGATCGGCAAAAATCGGCAGCAACGCGGTCGCGCCGCCAAGCAGAACGGCAAACATATCGAGCGTAATCGTCGCCAGAATCACTTTCTTACCCAAGACAAAACGCATTCCCGCGACCAAACTGCGCCAGGTATTTTGCCGCTCCCGTTTTATGCTCTGGAGCGCGCGTCGAATCGGCAGCACCAGCAGAAAAAATGAAAACGCAAAAATCGCGTCGATCACATACACACAAGCGAAGCTGATATGCGCCACGATGAATCCGCTCAACGCCGGACCCAGCACTGAGCCGATTTGGAAAACGCTGTTGTTCCAGGTAACGGCGTTGGCGAAAATATTTCGCGGCACCAGCGTGGGGAAAAACGAGCTCCGCGCGGCCCAGGCAAAGGTGCGCGCGGTTCCGCCGATGAAGAGCAAAAGGTAAATCAGCGGCACGGAATTATCATCGAAATGAAACGTCGGATGGTGCCGCTCAAAAATACCAGCGATCGCCGCCAACAAGGAATTTCCCTCCCGCAAAATCGGGTAGGCCGGGAGTGCGAGATGCTTCCACGAAACAAGCGCGAGCGCGGCAGAAGTGAGGGCGCTGCAAAATTGCGCGATCATGATGATGTATTTGCGGCTGTATTTGTCCGCCAAATGCCCCGCCCAGAGCGACAACGCCACCACCGGAATCGCCAGCGCCAGACCGACTAATCCCAACGCGGTGGCGGAATGCGTACGCGCATAAATTTCCCACTCGACCGCCACCGCCAGCATTTGTCGCCCGGCGATCGAGAGCAGATTGCCGAGCATATAAAAATTGAAATCGCGAAACCGAAAAGCGGCGTAGGGATCGTGCGTTTTTCCCGGCGCACTTGGTAATTCCTCAGTGGCCATGCGATGCGTCAGGCGCGACGTGAGGAGAGGCTAGCGCAATGAGTCATTGAAAAGTAAACAGGCGAAACAAATTTTCCGCTTCCTATCAGAGCCTTCCTGATCGTGCTCGTAATCGAAGTGTTCTGCAACAGCGAGCAAGAGCGCTATTACGTGCAGGAGAACATGACTCGTTGTTTCAAAACTCGGTGATCCAATACGCAAGCATTGGCGCCCGCGAAAGTTCGCTTCCCTTCTGCCGCTTCTTTTCTAGATTCGGCGATGCCTTCCGCGCCTTACACTCGCAGCAATCCCTTTCCCGCCGCGATGACAATAAATCGTCGCCTGAGCGGTGAAGACTCGGCCAAGGACACGCGCCATTTCGAGCTATCGTTAGAAGGCTCCGGTTTAACTTTCGAGCCGGGCGATTCCATGGCCGTTTATGCCAGCAACGATCCCGCGCTGGTGGAAGAAATTCTGCACGCGCTCGGTTTGAGCGGCGATGAAATCGTTGCCGCCGGCAAAAATGAAACCGCCAATTTGCGCCAGGCACTCTCGCGCAATTACAGCATTACCGCGCCCACGCCGAAGTTTTTGAAATCGATCGTCGAGCGCGCTTCCGCCACCCCGCTCCTGGGCGAATTGCTCCATTCCGACCGGAAGCACGATTTGCAATCCTACCTTTGGGGAATGGAGATTGTCGATTTCCTCAGCGAACATCCTTCGGTGAAATTTGCGCCAGAAGAATTCGTTGCCTTGCTAACGAAACTTCAGCCGCGCCTCTATTCCGTCGCCAACAGCTTGCGCGCGTTTCCCGATTCCGTTCACTTCATCGTCGATGTCATCCGCTACGAATCTCACGGGCGGAATCGCAAAGGAGTCGCTTCCGCCTTTCTGGCCGAACGTTGCCAGGAAAATCCCTCGCCGGTTTATCCGACCAGCGCAAAACATTTTCATCTGCCGGAAAACGACGTCGATATCCTCATGGTCGGGCCCGGCACCGGCATCGCGCCCTTCCGCGCTTTCTTGCAGGAGCGAAAAGCGGCCGGCGCGCGCGGACGCAACTGGCTTTTTTTCGGAGCCCAGCGCCAGCATTGCGATGCTTACTACGGCGAAGAATTCGCAGAATTTAAAAGCGATGGATTATTGACGCGGTACGATTGCGCCTATTCCCGCGATCAGGCGCACAAAATTTATGTGCAAAATCGCATGGCCGAGAACGCCGCTGAAATCTGGCGTTGGCTCGAGAGCGGCGCGCAGTTTTACGTTTGCGGCGATGCTTTGCGCATGGCCAAGGATGTCGATGCCACTCTCCGCACAATCGTGCGCGAACAAAGCGGAAAATCGGCCGAGGAAGCCAGCGCCTACGTCGAACAAATGAAAGCGGACAAGCGTTACAAGCGCGACGTGTACTGACAATCGCGGGAAAATTCCCCACCACTAGTCTTAGGAAACGAATCGCCGCCCTGCCGCCGTCTTGCGTCGGAAGCAATAAAGGCACACCAGCACAGCAGCGATTTCTAACGCACTATTCGAACTCTCGGAGCGTCGGAACGCACCTTTACTATCAAATCGGCCGGCACCGGCGCATCCGTGGGCAAGGGAATAGTTTGGAAGCCCCCGCTTTCTTCCAGCGAGCCGTACGGCTTTGCAGTTGTCATTGGCGTCGATTCACCGGTATCAGATCCAAAGGCCACGAGATAATCTCGTTTGTGCTGCGCATCAGGCGCAGTAATGAAAATGATAATGTCGCTCAGACTGCCGGCCGGCCGATCCGAGTTTGCCGGCTCTACCAACGCGAAGGCCCGCACCGTAAAAGCCTGATCTGCCGCGAAGGCGTTGGTCAAAGTTACATTGGAATCCTCATTCGTAAGCTTGAAAATTGTCCCGGCAGTGGGCGGAGTCACCGTCGTGACAAGCTTGTCGGTCAGATCATCAAATACAATCGTAATGCCAAAACTGGCCGGCACGATCAGAAACAGCACTACTCCAGCGACGGTTATCCCAGCAATCCATGTTTTCTTCATGATCTGGCACTCCTTTCTTTAGCAGGTCGTTTGCTTTGCCATCCCGGTTATGACTGGTGAGAAGGCAAAGATCAATCATATCCTTTGGCGCGCTTACGTGAAAAAGCTGGCCGTTCTCGCATTTTTTTTCGCCGCCGAAATCGGATCGGGGCAGTTCGGGAAATATTCCGGGCTGCAGGTGGCTGATCCGAATGGCCTGCGCCCTTCGGAGAGGACGATTCGCGTCACCTACCTGGGAGTGAACGGCTACCAACTGGAAGCGAACAACCACGTCTTGTTAGTCGATCCTTATTTCACTCGCGTCGGATTGACTGCCGTCGTCCTTAACCAATCACTCCAATCACAGCCGGCACGAGTGGATGAAGGCTTCGCGCATCTGCAAAAGTCGGCTGACGCAATTCTGGTCACACATGCGCACTTTGACCACCTGCTCGATGTGCCCGACTTGATGCGGCGCACCAGTGCGAAATTGATCGCCGGGCCGACGGCCATCAAGTTTGCCGAATCACTCGGAGTTCCTGCCGGAAAGTGCGATCCTGTTTTGCCGGGCGCAGTTCGGCGAGTCGAGCCGTGGACAATCAAGGTCTTGTTAGCGCAACATGACCGTCTGCTGGGCGTGATTCCCTTTTCCGGCAAGGCGGCGCGTCTGCCGCCACGCACTGCGGCTGATTGGAAATTAGGCGAACCGCTGGCGTTTCTGATCGAGGCCAATGGTAAACGCATCTACATCGATTCGGGCGGAACGCCGAATGAACTGCCGCCAACGTATATTGCGCCGGTCGATCTCGCGATCCTCGGGGTCGCGCTGCCAGACAGCCGCGCGCGTTATGCGGCCACCGTCCGCCGATTGCAGCCGCGCTACGTTTTGCCGAGTCATCAGGACGATTTTTTCGCGCCACTCGCACACGGTTTCGTCTTTGGAAAGTTGACAAACTTTCCCGCCATTGCGCGCACCCACGTGCGCGAACACCTCCCCGGCCAGTTGATTTTGCTCGACTATTTTCGCCCATGGACGCTGCGGTAAAATCGCCCCCGCGCCATCCCCTGCTCGTTACCGCGCTCGCCCCGCTCGTTCCGCAAATATTGAGCAGCGCGTTTAACATTTGCTACAACATTGCAGTCGTCGATCCGCTCCTGCGCGCCGAAGGATTGAGCGATCGCTTCGTCATAACCGTCATCGTTTGGAATGCGATTGTTTATCCGGGCGCGATCGCAATTTGGAGCGCGCTTATTCTTTCGCTCCAAAGACCGTTCCAGCGCCTGCGGCGCGGCGAAATCATTTCCGATGCGTCGCTCGAACCGCTGCGACGACGACTCGTTCATTTGCCCTGGTTCGGTGCGATCATTTCTGGCCTGGCCTGGCTGCTCGGCATACCGGTTTTCTTGATCTCGTTAGGAGCGGCCGGTCATCCGCTCGCGTCTCAACTCTATTGGCATTTGCCGATCTCGCTTTGCATCTCCGGCTTTATCGCCCTCACCCAAAGTTTTTACCTGATCGAGTTTGCCAGCCAATGGGGATTGTTTCCGACTTTTTTCCGCAACGCCCGTCCCGATCAATTGAAGGGCATCCGCCCAATTTCTTTGCGCACCCGCGGTTTTATGTGGGCCGTTTCCGCCAGCATTTGTCCCATCGGCTCGCTCCTGCTCTTGTTTTTTGCGCTGCCTTCACCCGGCGTTAGCCCGCAATGGTTCGGCTTTTTCGTCGGCGCGATCGGCATTGTTTTTGGTCTCGCCTCCGCGCTTTTGATCGGCCGCTCGGTGGCAGAGCCGGTCAATCAATTGCGAGCCGGCACCCAAAAGATCGCGCGCGGACAGCTCGAGGTCGAGATTCCCTTGCGACGCGCCGATGAATTCGGAGCTTTGATCGGCGAATTCAATCGCATGGCCGAAGGATTGCGGGAAAAGGAACAACTCCGGCGCACTTTCGGTTTGCATGTTGGCAAAAAAGCGGCGGAACAAATTCTCGCGCGCGATCCGAAACTCGGCGGCGTTACGCAGGATATCACCGTCATGTTTGTCGATATTCGCGCTTTTACCGAGCAGACAGCCAGGCTCGCACCGGATAAGACAGTCGCGCTCTTAAACGAATTTTTGCGCGCGATGGTGGAAGTAGTCGAAGACGAGCACGGCGGAATGATCAACAAATTCCTCGGCGATGGATTCATGGCGCTCTTTGGCATCGGCGGCACGACCAATCACGCCACGGAAGCCGTCGCAGCCGCGCGCGCTATCCAAAGAAAACTGGTGGGATTAAATGAAGCGCGCCGCGCGCGTGGTGAAGCCGCCATCGCGATTGGCATTGGCATCAATACTGGGCAAGCGATCGTCGGGAGCATCGGCTCACCCGAGCGAATGGAGTTCACGGTCATCGGCAACGCGGTCAACCTCGCTGCGCGCATAGAAGCCCTAAACAAAGTCCTTGGAACTTCCTTACTGATCAGCCGCAGCACGCGCGACCAGTTACCAACGCCAAATGACGCGCGTCCGTTGCCGTCCCAAGTCGTCAAAGGCATCGAAGAACCGGTCGAAATTTTTACGATCTACGATTCGTTAGAATATCAACCATAGCTGAGCGCGGGACACAGCGGCAACCTGGCTTTTCCATACTTCTTCCCCTGGTTGGAAGACTCTGCTTGATTCGGCAAAACGCTTCGTCCTAGAACATGGGTCGGAATGCTCGGCAGTCAATCAGACGACAACCGCAGAGCTCAAGGGTACTTTGTGTCGTGGTGGGACCGCTGCCAGAAGTATCCAGCGGCGTTGGATATCTGCCAGAGAAGAAGCAAGACCACGATGGTCACCGCGCGGCGTTTGGTCATGTGTCGAAACGGATAGCGAACGCAGGCCCAATAGAAGCGCCAGGCCGGTTGGAGACCGCCCTCACCGCGACCACCGGCACGCAGGAGATGGTAATGATAGGCGCCGCGGCCATACTTAAAATGTAACTGGCAGAAGGAACTCAAGTTTAGGGCGTGATGGTGGTAGACTCGCGCCTCGGGCGCGTAGGTCATTAAGAAGCCGCGTTGAAGCCACCGATAGCAGAACTCGCGATCTTCGGCTGCCGCCAAAGGCCAGTTCTCATTGAAGCCGTCCATCTCGCGGAACAGGTCGGCGGCCAATGCGAAGTTGCTTGTCGGGAAGAAATGCGCGCGGCCTCGGGATGGATCGTAGTATTTGTAGGCGACGTCGAGGATTACGTGGCTAGCTGTAGAATATGAGTTATTGGTCAGGGCATTGATGACGCGACCGCCGATAAGATGGCGAGGTATTGAGGCGAATCGCGCGCGCAACTGTTGCAGCCAATCGGGCGCGGGAGTGCAATCGTCATCCGTAAAGGCGAGGAATTCACCGGTCGCGTGACTTACGCCGCGATTTCGCGCCACGCTTGGGCCGGCGCTTTGCGGCTGAGTTACCAGGTGCAAGTGGATGTGCTGATGAACAACTTCGAGATCATCGACGGCGGGCCGGGATTGGCTGGCGTCATCTACTACAATTACTTCAAATCGATCACGCGGATAATCCTGGCGGACCAGTGCTTCGAGGCAGAGCAGTAACTGTCGTGGCCGGTCCCGCGTCGGAATGATGACGGAGATAGTTGGATGCTGGTTACTCACCGGTCGCCGGTCTATGGCGGTTGCTAAACATTAAATAAAGGAAAGAGAACTCTTTCTTTTTAAATTCACCCATCAAGAGAAGGCCGGTTGCGATAGCCACGCAAAGAAGAACAAGTTTCGGCGCAACCCATAACCCTGGCGTAGGCCAAAAGCGCGCGGCGGCAAAGGTCGCTGCCGACAAAAGTGCGCTGCGAGTCATCGTCGCTAATGGAAATGAAAATTTCCAGAGGTAGGTAACGGCGGCAACGCCGGCAAGCGCGATGGATACCGTGCAAACCGTGGTCACGACCGCGGCGCCGGGCGCCCCGAAACGCGGCACGAACAGAAGATAGCCAGCGATCGCGAAAGGTACGAGTGGAGCATTCAGCAGCAGCGTCCAGCGTGTTCGATCGTTCGCGATAAAGAGCGAATTAGCGGCGGCGATCATTACAGTCGCCAGTCCTGCAAAAAGCAAAATGGAGACGAGTCGTCCAGCAGCAGAAAATTCCGGTGGATAAAGCAGCGCAACGATCTCGTGCGCCGCGCCCGCGCCCGCGGCAACAAATGGCGTCGCCGCTATGACCGCCCGCATACTGTTCTGGGCGATCGCGCGCGCTTCGGCAAATTCACCGCCATGCCGCAACCGCGTCACGGTTGATAAGAGAAGTGGAGTGATCGAAAGGCCAAGTAAACCGGGAATGAACGAGAGGTTTTGCGCCGCGCCATAGATGCCGATCTGATCCAGCGGCGCGCCGAGTGCCTTTAGCGCGAATAAATCGATTCGCACCATTTGCAAACAGATAGACGACAAAAAAAGAACGAAGGCGAAGTCCCACATTCGCCTGGTTGAGAAGCGCTCCGGATGAAACAGCCTGGGTCTTATACAGAACCTTCCAATGGCAAGGTCCACGATCGACGCACCGATCGAGCCGAGAATGGCGCCTTTGACGGACAAGCCGAGCCCGACTAACAGAATGATTAAAACGAGGCGTGCGATCCAGCGGCCGGCGCCGATCCACGCACGCTGCCGATAACCACCGATGCCGATAAGGATGTTACGGTGAGTTAGTGCCAGCGCGAAAAGTGGAACATCAATGGCGAACAATCGAAGGTAGCCGGCGATGCTGGCGGCGCCAAGTAGGTGCGCAATCGGCCCGGCAACCAACCACAATATCGCCATCACTGCGCTGCCGACGATCAAGTGCGCACGTAACAAAGCGCTGCCAACCGGTCGCCAGTCGTCAGCGGTACCGATTAGTTTGATACTAGCGCGAGCGAAAAATGCGTTGATGGCAAATTCGATCCAGACAATGAAGGTGGAAGCGAGAGTAAACAGTCCATAATCCGCTTTCCCAAGTGTGCGGGTGAGGTAAACGGTGGTGATTAGTCCGGTGAGCGGAAACAATGCTTCGGCTAAAAGCACGCGAACCGAGCCGCCTACCATGTGGCGGCCATGCGAAAAAGAAGAAGGATGCGTCGGAGGTGGGCTAGTCTGCATCGCAACGTCTATTCATACATTCAAACGGGTCATCTCGAACGAAGTGGAGGGATCCCGCGGTGTTAGCTTAGAGGTGGCATGGCGGGATTCTTTCGACTCCGCTCAGACTGACGGTTATTTTTCTAGGGATGGCGGTCGGTTGCACCAAGAAGATAATGGTCTCGCCGATTAAGATACGGACCCCGCCGCGCATCATAGTTCAAAGTCCCCTCTTCGGCCTTGCCTGTTCCCATCGCGTAGCCGGCAATTTCGCCTAAGCTACATACTACAAGCGACAGAAACAAGAGCGGCCAACCTTTCGGCAAAAGTTTGGGACGCAAGCCGGCCCGGCGAATGTGACCAAGCCACGCTCGAAATGTGCGCGCGGCAAGGACTGGCATCCCGGCAACGTAGAAGAGACGTTTAAATAGCGTCCAGTCTCGTGCTCGCGCTGCCGCAAATATCTGGGCACCATAAAAATGATCGACCACAAAGGAAGCCAGCAACGAGATGTTGACATGATGCACCTTGGCTGCAGGCTCCAAGTAAAGCTGATGGCCTTTTGCCCGCAGTTCCCAGTGCATAATTGTAGGTGCCTGCATCATCCATTCGAGATCGTTTCCGTATTCAAGCAGAAGGGAACGGCGCCACGAGCTATTATGACCGGGGACATCGCCGGTGGGACCGGCTCCCACCGGTTCCATCCAACGGCCGTAATCGATCACTAAACTCATCCAGCTCAACATCCCGGGATTGCCGTTGACGAAAGCCGGTCCAACCGCTGCGCATTCATTGCGATGCGCTTGAAGTGGTAACTCCGCCCACCTGGGTTCCGGAAACGCGTGATCTTCGCCGAGCGCGACGAAGGGCGCGCTCGCTGCGCGAATGCCGGCCACACGTGGGCCGGCCAAGGACTTGACTTCGCCGAACTCAACTACACGGATAGAATGGAATTCTGTTAGTTCCTCGTTTAGACCGAGTTCAGCTTCCGACGAAGCTACGATCACGATCTCCAGTTTTTCGCAGACAGTTTGCGCCCGCAAAGATTGGATCGTTTTACGGATTGTTCCGTAGCAGTCAGGTGTGACCAGGATAACCGAAAGGTCGGGTAGTGAGTTAGTGGATGAGTTCAAGAAACGTGACCTTCCAAGTTAGGTTTGAGTAAGTCCGGTATCGTGTTGCCGGCCATTTGCTTTCCCTTTGGTTCATCTAGCAACGATAGGAATGTAGGTGCGAGGTCCAAGACTTCGATATCGGCAACCTTTCCACGGTCCTGAATCGCGGGTCCGGCCGCGGCGAAAAAACCGCGATCAGTATGCTCGCTGTTCCTGAAGAATTCCGGTTTCTTTTGAGTCAGCTCCGCCTTGGGATGGGTAACTCGATCCAGAAAATGCGTAGAGGATTTCCACTGCACGATTAGATCAGGTAAAACATCGGGGGGCTTACCCTCGTAAAATTCTCCGACCCGCACAACCTTCTCAATCGCGGTTTGACCTGTCTGCGGGTCGATTAATTGGTGTAGATCAGTCTCGAGTTGTTGGAGAATATTCTGGTAATGCGCGCCGGGGTCGACAATGCCCTGCGGTTCACGACCGCGAAGATTCACGCGCAGGAAACCAGTGTAGATCGAAGGAATCGCAAAGGCAGTCGTCCGTTGCCAATCCGAGCCAGCACGAAATTGCTGCGCGAAAAGACGCTCACGAGCCTCCCGGGAAAGATTCCTACTTAGCGCGATCCGCCAGCTTTCCGGCAGCATCCTGCGGGCGACGGCGGCCGGTCGCAACTTAATTTGGCTAGATTCAGGCGTGGCCTGGTAGCCAAGCTCGCGACAAAAAGATTCCATCAAACCTCCAGTGGGATAATGATCAGTTAGTCCGAGCGATGAGAGCACGACTACGTTTGATGATTCCGGCATTTGTGAAAGTAAAAGGCCCATCTGATGATCGATCGCCTGGTAAACATCGCGGATGGCATGCGAAAACTCGCCGTTAGGTGCTGGCTGGTGAGAGCCTTGGCGATAGCTCCAGAACTGGTGGCCAGCGGTGTGCGATTCACCGAAACAACAAACAACAAGATCGGGCTGTTCGCGTGCGATGAGGAAGCGGCAGAGTTCGCCCTTTTTTGCTACGCGCGCAAGCAAGTCGCGGTAGATTTGCCGATTCTGGTTCTCGTTAGCTTCCGGGGATTCGATGATCTCGACCGGCGGCCCGAATTTTCGGGTGATCTCTCCCAGCAAAGGCGCCGGCTCGGAACGGGGTTGGTGAGCGATCGCTCGTGAGATATAACCACGGTGAACGGCCCAATTAGCGAGTTGGGCGCCAGGTAGTGCGGGGATAAGTGCGATCTCAGGCCCGTCAGCGACGATTACGCGTTTGTCTGCGCCCAGCCCGGACGCCCAGAATGGCGCCACCTTGAGCTCTGCTCCATAGGTTAGTTGAAGATCGTACGATCCAGGAATGAGTTGGCGGAAATAGTAGAACCCATGATGGCTACGCGATACGCCGCTGAAAATCGAAACCCAGGCGCCGTGTTCGAGCGTTAGCTCCGGACTGCTTGTTTCCGCCCAGCATCCGCGCTCCATCAGCGAAGCAAGCGTAGGCAGTTTCCCTTCCTTGGCCCACTCTTGTAAAAAGCGCGGATCGCCAGAATCAAATCCGATGATAACGAGGGGCGTCCGGCTCATTTTATAGTCGAAAGCAGTCCACTCTCGCGATACCATTTAATAAGCCGCCGGAAGCCATCCTTGAGCGAGACCTTTGGGTAGTAGTTCAACTCCTTTTGTGCTTTGGAGGTATCGTAAAGGTGATTACTAAAAAAGAGACTGTAGTAAAGGGCGCGCGGCAGTTGGATTCGGAAGGATTGAAATATGAACTGGTTGAACCGGTGATAAGTTCGAAACGGAGTCGCAGGTAAGCGCGACAGGGAGGAATTCACGCCCAACTCATGGGCGATCATCTTAAGCATTCGTTCCAACTGGACCGGTTCTGACCCGTTGAGGATGTAGGTTCTTCCTTCGATATCTTTCACCTCGCCGCAACGCCGCAAACCTTCGATAAGGTCGTCAATATAGATCATGTGGTCGTAGTTTTCGGCTGTGCCGATGATCCGGAAGTTACCTATCGCTATCTTGCGGCAGAGGTCGATCCAGGAGAGCGATCCAGGTCCATAGACACTTCCCAAACGCGCTACGACCACCGGAAGTTTGTGCTCGCGATGCAAGCGCAGAACCTCTTTTTCGCCGGCCAACTTTGTTTCGCGATAATATGAATCAGGGTTCGGGGGCGTGTTTTCATTGATGGACGAATTGCAAAGCGACCCATAGATTCCAACGCTGCTCGCGTAAACGACGCGACTCACTCCGCAACGGCGCGACGCCTCTGCGACATTTTTCGTTCCTTGCAAATTGTGGGCGTAGTATTCCCTGCGCGACAAGTGATCTTTCGTCGTCCGCGCAGCGAGATGGTAAACTGAGTCACACTTTTCAATGGCCCGCTGCACTGCCGCGTCCCTGATATCTCCGCGAAGGACCTCAATATCTAATTTCTTTAGCTTTGAAGTATCGCTGGTTTCCCGCGCGAGAGCTCTCACCTCATGTCCTTCTTCAACGAGGGCTTCGGCCAGATGACCGCCGATGAATCCCGTTGCTCCTGTAATCAAAACCTTCAAGGAGCGCGCGTTCCTACGTTGAATGAATCAGCCCTGTTGACCAATTGCAGCCATGAGACTGCGGTCGCGCCGACTTAGGTAGCTGGCGCGATCGGTATCGAAGCAGAGAGTGCGCTCTTCTGCCGAGCCAATACCCACACTATAGCCGATGATTTCTCCTATTCCCCAAACGACGACCGCGACCAGCAAGACTGGCCATGACCTGGCTAGTATCTTCCCAGTTGGATCAATCCGCCGAAAATGACCGAGCCAGCCGCGAAGGTTACGCGCGAGAAGAACCGGCATAGCACAGATGTAGAAGAGCCGCCGATACCAGGGCCACTTCCGCGAGCGCTCGGATGGAAACATGCGCGCGACGTAAAACTGCTCTACCGCACACGCCCAGGGATTCGAAACCTGGAGGTGACGCATTTTCGCGCCGGATTCAAGATAAAGCTGGTGACCTTTTGACCTCAAATCCCAGTTTAAAAACGTCGGCGCCGGCAACATCCATTCAAGGTCGGAACCGTACTCAAGTAGAAGCGAGCGTTTCCAGCTACTATTGTGGCCAGGGATGTCGTCGATCACGCCGCTCGCTACAGGGTCGACCCAGCGACCGTAATCCATTACCATTGCAACCCAACTGGTGGCGCCAGGGTTCGCATTGGTCAACGCCGAACCTACCCCGGCCCACGGTTGCTTATGAGCTGCAATCATCGCTTCCGCCCATCCAGGCTCGGGATAAGCATGATCTTCGCAGAGCGCCACGACTGGCGCCGCGGCGGCGCGGATGGCAGCAACGCGCGACGCCGAAGTCGTCGTCATTTTTCCAATTTCAACAACCTGAACGGAATGAAATCCCGATAATTCCGCTTCAACAAGCCCGAGCGATTCTTGGAACGGACAGACAATCACCAGCTCTACCCGGTCGCAAACGGTTTGCGTGGACAGAGCAAGAACAGCTTTCCGGATCTGCTGGTAGGAATCAGCCGTAACGATAATGGCGGAGAGATCGGGAACGCTCTTTTCGGATTGATTGGGGGAATGCATCGGGAAGTTAGTCGAGTCGTCGATTATGAGATATTCGGCGGCTGCCGACAACCTATTGTGTGAGACAGGTCTGGTTTGGCGAGCGTCCGGTAAAATTCCAGCAACCGATCAACCAATCTGGATTCGCTGAATTCCGCCACTGCCAGTTCATGCCCAGCCCGACCCAGACGCTCCGCTAATTCGCGATCACTCAGAACTCGGAGAAGAGCGGCGCCGAGAGCATCGGGATCGCCTGGCGGAACCAGAAATCCGGTTTGGCCGTCGCGAACAATTTTGCCCAAGCCCCCGGAACTACTGGCCACGACGGCAGCGCCGTTCATCATCGCCTCGGCCGCGACCTGTCCGAAAGGCTCTTCCCAAATCGACGGAATCGCGACCGCCCATGCCTGTCGAAAGAGACGCTCTACTTCCTCATTTGGCCGAAACCCGCGCATGGAAACTTGGTCGCGGAGACCAAGTTCAATAGTGAGTTTTTCGATGGGCACTCTCTCCGGTCCGTCCCCGCAGATGATAAGGCTGGCGTTTGGGACCGACCTGGTCAAAGTCGCGAACGCGCGCAGCAATACTTCGACTCCTTTCTCCCGCACCAGCCGGCCGGCAAATACGAGAGTGGGCTCGTTCGAAAGCGGCGCCCGCGCCGTGCGCACGGCAACGCCATTGAGCACTACTTCGACTGGTTCGATCCCTTCCGCGATCAACCGCTCTCTGGTCGGTTCGCTGTTAGCGACGATCAGATCAAATACTTCTCGCCAGTGACGCCAGAGTTTCATCTGCAACATCAGCGGCATCCAATCACGCAACGGCAAACAACCGGAGCGATAGCAAACTGCTCCTGGCGGCGAGAAGCACGAACTTCCATCCGGCAATAGTTTGGTACCCAACGGACAAATGGGTCGATACCAAACGACGTGTAAGAGACTCGGAATGTTCTTGAGGAGCGGGAGGATCAGCGGCGAGAGTTGGGTCAGAAACATCTTCACGTGGACGACGTCCGGGCGAAACTCTGCCAGCACGCGCTTAAGCTTTAGCGCCGCCCAGGGATTGGCGGATTGAAGCAGCGCCCGAAAACGCGACGTAGTTCCTTTGCAAGAATAGTCGGCCAGACTTTGACTTCCGTTTTCGCCTGCGTTGCTCGCGAAAAGGCGGGCGTCGTGTCCGCGCTCGCGAAGCGCGGCGCGCATCTTCAAAAGCAATATTTCCGCGCCGCCTTGCGGGATGGCGTAATCGTTGACTAACAAAATTTTCATTCCCGCAAAGGCGAAACCGGGCAACCTCTGCGGGCGGATTCCTCGGCGGCGATAACGACCGCGAGGCTGTGGAAGCCGTCCTCAAAATTCGGGCTCGCTTGCTCACCATTCCGCACCGCCTCCACAAAATGCTCGACCGCCGCCGAAAAAGAAGGCTCGCGTGCGGGCGCGATCACTTTGTTTATCGCGAACCGACTACGCGGAATCCACGACAGCACCTCTTCAAAACGCCGGCGCGCCATAGGAGAGTGCATGCCCCCGGTAAATTCCACGCTCCAGGAATTGTAGCGGTCGAGACTCAATTTACCGGCGCGCCCGTAAATTTCGAAGCGATCCTCATTGACCGAGCTGGTGGAAAAAAACGATTGCACCAACACGTCATCCGCCAGTCGTAACTCGAGTGTTGCGCTATCGGCTTCCGCGCGTTTTGAAGTCACGCTCGCCCGCACTTCGACGATCTCCTTATTGAACCAGAAACGCACCAGGTCGATGTGGTGGGAAGCCAGATCAAGAAGCGCGCCGCCGCCACTCTTGCGAGTGTGCTTCCACTCCGGCGCCCGATCAGGTGCGCTGGTGAAAACCGAACGGGCGCCGATGATCTCTCCGAGCAGGCCTTCATTGAGAACCCGGCGCACCTCGAGGTGAAGTGGATTGAAACGATAGCAGAAACCGATCATCGCCACTTTCCCGCTCTGCTCTGCGACTTCGAGCAGCGAGCGGCCACTATCGAGATTAACCGCCAGCGGTTTTTCCAGATAGATGTGCTTGCCGCGTTCTAGAGCGGCAATGCCGGCCTCAGTGTGCAGAGCGTTTGGCAGGCAAACAATGACGGCGTCAATCTCCGGAGAATCGAGCAGCTCGTGGTAATCGGCGAAAGTCGTAGCTCGCGGCGCCTGCCGTTTGGCCGCCTCACGGCGTTGCGCGTCCGGCTCGGCCAGAGCGACGAGCTCCACCAGGGGCAAGCGGCGCAGGATGTTGAGATGGACGATGCCGCCCATGTGTCCGCAGCCGATTAGACCTATGCGCAGCGCGGTCATGACGTGCGATTCCTCGCGATGAGTTCGCGCAGCCAACGATTCAATTTGCTTTTTCGGCGCTCCGCCGACGCGGATTCGGTTTCTCTGCTGAGTGCATGTGTGAAAACCTTCCAGGCAGCAAAGTCAAAATCGATGCCTGATCAAAACAACCCTATTGTAGATGGCGGCAATAACCCATCCGCTCAGGTATCCTGCGACGAAGCCGTAGATCAAACCAAGCAGGCTGCCGAGGAAGGTAACTTTGTAGCCCGGGAAAAACTGGCTTAGTAACTGAAGATGCTCACCTACGTGAGGTCCATCTTTCAGCACGAGAATGTTGGTAGCTAAAAACAGCCCGGCGGCGCAAAGAAAGCCAAGAGTTAAACCCAGGACGTTGCGACTTAAGCGGATGATTTCCTGCGCAAGCGCTCCTTCGGATATGATGGTTGAAGCGCCGGACTCCGGCGCCGCTTCCGGCTCAGGGTCAAGCACGGGCTGCTTCCTTATTGACTTGCGAATGTCGAACGCTTTCGACGAATCGCTGCACCCTGCGAGAGCTGAGATGCAATCTCATCGCGATGTTGCGAAGAAAGGCGAAAGAGAAACCAAAAAGAAAGCCAGCGCACACACCATATAGCAGACCGACAAGACTGCCCAACCAGGTTACGTTATATCCGGGAAAGAACTGCCCAAGCAGCGAAAGGTTAGGCCGAACAGGGTCGCCACCTTTCATTAGAAGGATAATTGTAGCTAGAGAAACACCCCCACCCCAAGCGCCGCCTACCCCAACGCCGAGCGCAATCGGATCGAGCCTGGCAAATGCCTGAGATAAAATCCTTCGGGTGGATGAGTTAGCAAAACGCAGCGAGCCGTAACAAAATCCCAGGCCGCTATAGATGTCGTAGCCGAAGCGCCAGGCGAGCGCACGAAGGGCAAAGTTAAATCCTCGTTTGGTTTTAAAAAATCGAAAAAATGGAACTTGAAGTAGCACAAACGAAAAGGCTACTACCAGGACAATCGGCAGAATCCAAAGCGTAAAAAGAGTTCCTAGTATTCCAATAACGAGCAGGAACGATAGGACCAGGCTGAGGCGGAAAGAACTACCTAGATTCAGATCATTCACGACCCTGGGTTTGCGGCGAATAAAATGACTCCAGATAAGCTCCGTCCAAGGTGCCGCGCGGTCGAGCAGATCAGTTTTGATGAGCGATCTTGCGTCCCAGCGTTTGAGATGTTTGACTTGGAGATCTGGCAGCAGACGGATACGAAAAGAGGCGGCCTTCAGGCGATAGCCTAATTCGATGTCTTCAATACTAGGTCTTTCGTAAGTCGGATCGAATCCACCCATCTGGACAAAAACCTCTCGGCGGATCGCGCCGCACGCACCCCAAAAGGTTGATGCGTCTGCCGATCCATGTTGGTGGACAAAATGATGAAAAAGATTCTTGTATTGCGAAAGAAAGTTCGCCTCGCGAGGCTCGCCATCATAAGAGCCGATCAAGGCCGCCAATTCTTTGTCGGTAGCGAAGGTTTCGCGGATGCGCGTCACCGCATTAGTGGGAATAGTAACATCCGCGTCAACAAAAAATAAAATGTCCGACTGCGTTTTCTCGGCGCCCGCGTTACGGGCGCAAGCCGGACCGACCGACGACGGCAGGCGAACGATGCGCGCGATAGTTCCAAGCGCTTTTCGCCATGAGCCGTCGCCTTCCCCATCCGCAACGACGATCACTTCATCCCCAGGGTGGATCGCTGCAATAACCGACGCAAGGCAGGCCTCAAACTTTTCTCCTCCATGACGAACTGGAATGATCGCGCAACAACGAGACGTCGAATGCGGCGCTGAGCGACCTCGGTTGATAATGGACTCTGCCGAGGTGCTCCCCATCAAATCCAAAACCCCGGTCTTCATTTATTCCCTCGCAAGGGAAAGGTCATTGTAGAAATAGAAGTATTATAATTTCAAGGAAAAAGCGCTTCGCAGCAGTAGGCGGGAATTCCTTCGCGCCATGCCGATTGCTTTCTAACGTCCGGCTTCTCATGTTCAGGAAGGCGGGAAGAATCGGGGTCGCGCCTTAAAGAATTGACATTTAAATTAGTAGAATCAGCTGAGTTAATAGCGACCCAGGCGCGAGTTCGTTTAGTTTAGCTACGACGCGATTTCAGCGCGGTCAGATGAGGATTTTGCGAATCTGCGATTTGTTAGAATAGCGCAAACTAACGAAATGGCGTAAATAAAAGCCGATAGGAGCGCGAGCGCGGCGCCGTAGATGAGGCAGGTTGGGCGGTAGTAGAGGCGCAGCGTCCCTTCACTCCCAGCCGGGACTTCCACCATTGGATATAGATTTCGTATCGAGCTGACTGGGAGTGGCTTACCGTCCAGCCTGGCTTTGTAACCCGGGAAGAACGGGCGCGAAAATGCAATCAGCGCGGGATTTGCTCCGCCTGGAACTTTTATCGTCGCGCTCACCGAGTTGCGCGACTCGACAATATGCGAAATTCCGGCTCTGGCGTTTTGACCTCCGAAATTCATGGAACGAACGCGCGCGAGTGGCCCGGTGCGGCGGTGAAAAACGCGGCCTTCGTCGTCGCTAGAAACGAGATTCCATTCGCCGACGGGTTGGGGCCGAAAATTGAATTCGCGCGCGACGATGATACCGTCGATGCCGATGCGCGCGAGCAAGCCGTCGCTTTGACCTTCGTGCGCGAGCAACCATTCAGCCAGGCTGGGATCGATCTCGCCGTGGATGGAGCTGGCGAATTCGCGGGCGGCGCCGGCGGGCCGGATCGGGCTGTAACCGTTAACAAAACGTAAGCCAGCCCAGATCGAAGTGCTGCCCGGGCGAACGGTCTGGCCGATTGGATTCGGTTTTGCTTCGGTGCGGTAGTCGATCTCCGGCGGCGGGTAAACGCTCAAATAAAGACGTTGCGGATCGAGCGGCGCGGACTGAAGCAAGGATTGCGCGAGATTGAACTTGGGGACGCCGCAGTTTGTGGGCAAAGATAAGTAAGTCGCGAGCAAGGCGGCGAAAGTAATGACCGGTGCGATCCACCTGGCGGAAAAATTAAAACGCAATCCGAGAAACCAAATGGCGGTGAGTGCCAGAAGAATCCAGGTCAGCGGGAAGAGATGTTCCCCCGCGGCATGAAAAATTTTCGCAGCCAACATTACGACGAGAACGCAGATGAACGCGACGAGTGGCATATTCACCGCAGAGTTCGCGGAGAACGCAGAGAACTTCTTTTTTTGTTTCAACTCTGCGGACTCTGCGCGCGCGGCGGTGAATTGCAGCGCTTCGGCCGCGCAAAGCGCCAGGACAAGGTGAAACAACGGCAGCCAGCGGAAACTCCAGCGAAATACGCCCGCGGTTGGAATCATCGCCAGGATGAGGACGACAATCAAAAGCACGATTTCCCAGCGGATTTTTTTGAACAACTCACGACCGTGGCGAAGAAAACCTGCGATGAGCGCCGCGGGAGGGACGAGGCCGCAGGTCAGCTCGGTGGCGCCGTGCGCTTGCGATTGCGTCCAAAAATTCGTCCAAGTGACTGTCCAAGGCGGCAAAATGAGGCCGGGCCATGCGTTCCAGGGTACAAGCCACTGGAAATGCGCGGAAGGGTTTTGGACCGCGCGCGCGGAGCCCGGAATGTAAGCGAACAATGCCAGCCACGCCGGCGCGGCCAGGCCGATGCCAAGGGCGACGCCAAAGCCGAGCGGCATAATTCTCGTTAGGCGGGGCCGGTGCACAAATTCACGCGCGGCGAGCCAGCCGAGCACCAGCGCCAGCATCAAGACGGTGTAGGGAAAACCACCGGTCACGAGCAGATAAACAAAGGGCGCCGGCCACAGGAAACGCCAGCGCGAACGGTTGGAATCGAGCGCGCGTTCCGCCGCCCACCAGCACCACGGCAGCCAGGTGAAGGCGCCGAGAGCGCCGAGCCAATCGGTTGCGCCCCAGCAAATGATCCAGCCGCTGAGCGAAGTTACGAGCGCGACAAAAATCGAGAGGGCGATCGAGCCGTTACCCTTATGAAGCGCCCGATTGGATTGCGATGCTATACGTGATTCACGTATAGCATCGCGGGAACACTTGTTTTGAAAGCCGGCCGGAGATGAATCGAGATCGTTCAGGCGCGAGAGCCGGTCGCGCGCCAAGAGAAAAGCGCCGGCACTCAAGACCGCAAGATGCGTGATCGAAAGCGCGGCCGCCTGCTGCGGGAAAGTGAGCGGCAATTTCCAAATGCAAATAATGGCGGCGTTGATGAAAGCGGAAAAAATGCCGTATTGAAATTCGCCGGCGAGATTCCCGCAGACCCAGGAATAGGGACTGAGGAGCGGGAATTCACCGTAGTTCCACGCTCGCGCGATATCGGCGCAGACGGGCAAAACGGAAATTTGGTAATCGTCGTTCCAGAAAACGAGCGGGTCGTGCGCGAGGAGGGCGAGGGAAAAGGCGATGACGAGGAGCGCGGCGATGAGCGCGCCGAGGAAATTGTGAATCGTGACCGGTGATTGGTGATTGATGATGGGAAGTGGCGTCATATCCGCAGCGCTTATCTTAAAGGTACTGCGACGGGATTCTTCGGCTGCGCTTCGCTCCGCTGGAATGACGGTGGCGGTTACAGCACGACCGGCTGGCCTTCGGTCATCACCAGCACATTTTCGGCGATGCCGGCTTCCTCCGCGCGCGAGAGCAGACGCGCCAGCGGTTCGTCTAACGGTTCGTAGC
>DAIOVO010000020.1:32430-39611 GCA_036758965.1 Chthoniobacterales bacterium | reverse complement strand
TATACACGCCGAAATGCGTGTCAATCACCAGGGCGTCTGGATGCTCGAAATCGCGGCACGCCCGATCGGCGGACTCTGCGCTAAAGTGCTGCCAGGCTTGCCAGAGCTTATTCTGCAACAGGCCGCGGGTGATATGCCCGCCATTCGCACGATGCGCCAGGCCGCGGGAGTGATGATGATCCCGATCCCTCGCGGAGGAATCTTCCAGAACGCCGACGGTGTGGATGCCGCGAAACAAATTCCCGGCATCGAAGACGTAATCATCACGGCTAAACCGGGCGAGAAGCTAGTGCCGCTGCCCGAAGGCAACAGCTACCTGGGATTTATCTTCGCCCGAGCAGACGATGCGGCCAACGCCGAATCCGCCCTTCGCGCCGCTCCTTGCGTAGCGCCGGCCGGCGGCGGGACCCAAAATCTTCATCGCCCCAGCGGTAATCTCGCCGGGCAAAGGAAGCATCCAGCCGGCTTCCCTCGTTGTTCGCGCGCTGCAACAATTCCTCGCGTTGCTGCCGCGATTTTTCTTCCGCCACCCGCGGCGCCTCTTCAATCGCGCGCTGTAATTGCTGCACCTGTTCGCGCAGCTCATTCTCCTGCCGCGCCAAATCCTCCTGTTGCTGATCTATCGGCGAACCAATTTTGCGTGGACGACGAGCCATTCCGCGACCTTCAACCTTTCGTCATCCAAAAAGAAATGACCAGCGCGACCAAACCGACCGCGATCAATGGCAGGGAAAGCGCAAACCCAATTAGCACCCATTCGCCGAAGGAGCGCTCGCCCGTTCCACGCGTCAACTCCGGCGCCGCTTCCGGCAGCGCCGTGTCCTCCGCCGAATCCTGCGTCGCGATCGCCTGCAGACGACTGCGCTGCTGACTAAACTCGGTCCGCGCATCATCCACCGTGCTCAGCGCCCGGCTCAATTCCTTGTGCAAATCGGAAGCATTCCAGCTCTTGGGATCGATCGTCTCCAAAAACTCCAGATGCTGGCCGAAGCTTTCCCGCGTCGCCCGCACCTGCTCCAGTCTTTTCTGCGCGTCGTAGGCTTCGCGCTCCAGGATCACCAGCGAACGCGTCAGCTTGTCGGTCATTTCCGAGCGGCCGCGATCGAGTTCCTCCTGGCGGCGGCTAAGCTCTTCCAGCTCGCGTTTTTGTTTTTCGATTTGGTCCTGCTGCCGCTTGAGCGCGAGTAATTGCTCCTGCGCGCGCTGCACCTGGGAATCGAGTAGTTCGGGGGTAACGGAATCGTCGTCGTTTAGTTCCAGCATTTGTTCAGTCGGGCGGAGTCGTTCGTGCATGAGAATGGTTCCGTCGCATCCCTCCAAATCTTGTTCCAGCGGCAGAACTTTTCCGGACATTAATAAGCGCGTCCAAGAATTCCACAATTTTTCCCGGCGGAAATCAAATTAACGCGCCGCCATCATTTCCAGCAGGACGCCGTTGAAATATTCCGTCTCCGGCAAAGTTGGCAGCACCGGATGATCCAGCGCCTGCTCGAAGCGGCGCAATCGTCGCGCACTCCGCCGGGCGTCCACCAGAGCGGCTGAAATGGTTTCTGCAAAAATCTCGTTAGTAATGTGATGCGAACAGGAAAAGGTCGCCAGCACTCCGTCACGGGAAAGCAATTTGAAAGCACGCACATGCAGCTCGCGATAACCGCGCATCGCATCGCGCACGCTCCCTTTCGTTTTCGTGAACGAGGGCGGATCGAGCACGATGAGATCGAATTGCGCCCCGGATTTCTCGGCCGCGCGCAAATACGCGAACACGTCCTGCTCCACCCAGCGCACGCTGAGTTGATTGCGTTTCGCATTTTCACGAGCGCGCGCGATCGCCTCCGTTTGCGCTTCCACGCCGATGACTTCGCTCGCACCGGCGCGCGCGCAAACCAGCGCGAACGCGCCTTCATTGGTAAAGCAATCCAGCACCCGCCGTTCACGCACCAAGCCGGCGATGACCGGATATTGCGGCAATTGATCGAGGAACAATCCCGTTTTCTGTCCGTGCAGGAGATCGACCGAGAATTTCACCGCGCAAATTTCGATCTCCGCTTCCCCCGACTCTCCTAACAAGACCTGGGATGACTCGTCCAGCCCTTCCGCCCGGCGCGCGCCGCTGTCGCTGCGCACGATGATATTTTTTGCTTCGAGCACTTCCTCCATCGCCTGCCCGATCATCTCCCGGCGCTGTTCCATCGACAGGGTGGTGATTTGCAGGACAAATTGCGCTCCGTAACGATCGATGATCACGCCCGGCAAGCCGTCGCTCTCACTCCAGACCACCCGACGCAGTTGCGGATTTACCTCTCGCCGCGCCCGATAAGCCGCCGCCTGCGCGATTCGTCTTTTGAAAAAATCGAGATCCAGCTCTTGTCGCCGATGCGAAAAACGGCGCGCCACGATTTGCGATTTCGAATTCCAAATCGCGCTCCCCAGCATCCGGTCGCGGCCATCTTTGATCGATATAACGTCGCCGTCCGCCGGCGCACCAAAAATTTTCAACACTTCGCTGGAAAAAACCCAGTCGTGTCCGTGCAAAATCCGCGCGCGCGGTCGAACGACGATTCCAGCCATCGGCAGAACGTGCCGTCATCCCGGGCGAAGTCGAGGGATCCCGTTGCGAGACCTCGAAGGCAACTTCCACAGAATCGCTCGACCTCACTCCGAACGAAGATGCGGTATTGATTTTTCTCTTTTCCCCAACCAATTCTTCCTTATGCAAACCGTGCGCGACCTCGAACTTCCCGGAATCAAAAAACTGCGCAGCGGAAAAGTGCGCGAAGTATTCGATCTCGGCGAAACGTTGCTTTTCGTTGTGACCGATCGCCTTTCCGCTTTCGACGTCGTTCTACCAGATCCGATTCCGTTCAAAGGCGCGGTCCTGAATCAGATTTCCGCCTTCTGGTTTCAGAAATTCGATTTCGCGAAGAATCATTTTATCACTGCGAGTTTTGATGAATTTCCGGCCTCGCTAAAAAATTTCCGCGACCAACTGGCCGGCCGCTCGATGCTGGTGCGCAAGACCCAGCCGTTGCCGATTGAATGCGTTGTGCGCGGTTATCTCGCCGGCTCGGGCTGGAGTGATTACAAAAAAACTGGTTCGGTTTGCGGCGTGCAATTACCCGCGGGATTGCAGCTCGCCTCCAAATTGCCCGGCCCAATTTTCACGCCTTCGACCAAAAGCGACGTTGGACACGACTTGAATATCGATAGCGCAGAAGCGGCCCGCCTTGCCGGCGCGGAGGTGATGGAGACGGCGCGCGATCTCAGTTTGGAAATTTACTCCGCCGGCCGCGATTACGCCGCCGCCCGCGGCATTATCGTTGCCGATACCAAATTCGAGTTCGGCAAACTCGGCGACGAAGTCTTGTTAATCGACGAATGTCTCACGCCCGATTCCTCCCGCTTCTGGCCGGCCGACAGTTACGTCGTCGGCCAAAGTCCGCCTAGCTTCGACAAACAATTCGTGCGCGATTATCTCGAAACGCTCGATTGGAACAAAACCGCGCCCGGCCCCAAACTTCCCCCGGAAATAATCGAAAAGACCAGCGCGAAATATCGCGAAGCGTTCGAGAAATTGACTGGTCACTCCCTGTCATCCTGAGCGGAACAGTTTACTCGCGGTGGCGGGAAGGGAGCCCGCGGAAGTTACCTTAAAGTTTACGCGACGAGATCCCTCGACTTCGCTCGGGATAACGGGGGATTGGCCGCGCCTGGGATGATTCAGCCGAGTAATTCTTTCACTAGCTCGCGCTCTTCCTTTAATTCGTTCACACTCGCGTCGATTTTCGCACGACTGAATTCATTTATCGTTAGCCCGGACACGACTTCGACCTTCCCGCCTTTCGAGCGAACCGGAAATCCGCAAATTAGATCCTTTTCGATCTCGTATTCACCATTCGAGCAGAGTGCCACACTATGCCAGTCGCTTGCTGAAGTGTCGTTAGTTAATGAGCGCACGGTATCGACAACCGCGTTCGCTGCTGATGCCGCCGAGGAAACTCCGCGCGCTTTGATCACGGCAGCGCCGCGTTGCTGCACCGTTTTGATAAACGTTTCCTTCAGCCAACTTTCATCACCGATTACTTCGTTGGCCGCTTTGCCGTCGATTTTTGCGTTATAAAAATCCGGGTACTGCGTGGCGGAATGGTTTCCCCAGATCGTCATGTTTGTGACCGCTGTGATATCGACGCCGGCCTTCTGCGCCAATTGCGCCCGCGCGCGATTTTCGTCCAATCGCATCATCGCAAACCAGCGATCGCGCGGAATCTCACGGGCGTTGTTCATCGCGATCAAACAATTAGTGTTGCAGGGATTTCCAATCACGAGCGCGTGCACGTCCTGCGCGGCGTTTTTTTGAATCGCCTGACCCTGACCGATAAAAATCCTGCCGTTAATCCCGAGCAAATCGCTGCGTTCCATTCCCGCCTTGCGCGGAATACTGCCGACAAGCAGCGCCCAATTCACATCGCGAAATCCCTCGGCTAAATCGGCAGTTGGCGTAATCGATTTTAGCAAGGGAAAGGCGCAATCATTCAGCTCCATCACCACGCCTTCGAGCGCAGGCAGCGCCGGCGGAATTTCGACTAACGAGAGCTGGATTGGCTGATCCGCTCCGAACATCGCGCCGGAAGCGATGCGAAAAAGCAACGAATATCCGATTTGTCCGGCAGCGCCGGTAACGGCGACTTTGATGGGAGAATGCATTCAATTATTTAGCCACGGATGAACGCAGATGAAACACGGATTTTGGAAATTCCTGAGGCGACCGCTTTCGATAAATTAGCCGACAAGGCGATGGCTTGGGTGGCTAGCCGTTAAGCTCCAAATTCCAAGCACCAAGCTCCAGGGAAGCTCCAAATCGCAAACATCAAAAGCATCGCCTCCGTTTTTTTGGCGCTTGGCGCTTCTCTGGAGCTTGGAAATTGGAGCTTGGAGCTTTTTGCAGTCCTGACGAACTGATTCGCCGTCACGCTTCCTTCGACGCCGACGGATCACGGTGGCTCTCCTCTATCAATCCGCGAATCAATTTCATCCGCTGCCGAATTGCGCGGCTCGTGCGCATTTGGGCGACAGTTTTCGGCAAGCGCCGCGACCAGTTTGCTTTTACGGCAGTGCCGGGAACGTTGAAACGATCACGGCGGCCGAGAAGATCGGTAATCATCACGATTGCAATCCAAGAATTGCTGGCGAAAAGCGCGCGCATGATTGGCGGATAAAAATCGCGCTCGTAATCCAAACCTTCTCGCGGCGCAATCCCGGCGAACTGCGCGATTAACCGCAAATCGTTCACCGCCTGTTCACGGGTTGGCGCATTTTCATCGTGCGCTTCCGCCCACATCTCGCGAATTGGTTGGTGGTCGTGGGTGGCGTAGGTCGCGACCGACAGCCGCTCATACTCCGCGCCGGGCGTGGCGCGTCCGTGATGAACTTCCCATTGTGGGATCTTGAAGCCGGCAATTCCAAGAGCGTGCAAACTCGGCCGCACATATCCAGGCACGGTTCCGAGATCTTCGCCCACTACGCGCGTGTCGCCGCTTTCTTCTAAAACGAAGCGTAAATATTCTTCGCCATCGCGGTGATTCGCCGCGCAATCGGCCGCGCTTTCGTCATCGCGCGGCGAGAAATGCGGCTCGCGCCCGCCGGTTTCCTCTCGCATTTCGTCGTGCGACAAAGCCAGAAACTCGGCGTTTCGCTCCGGGCGCCAGGGAAAGGCGTAGATGCGATAAAAACCAAGAACGTGATCGATGCGAAAGACATGGAAAATGCGGCGAACACGGCGAACGCGTTCCCGCCACCAGTGAAAATTCTGTGCCCGCATCGCGTCCCAATTGTAAAGCGGGATGCCCCAGTTTTGTCCCCATTTCATCGTGAACGCGTCGTCTTTGAAATACGGCTCCGGCGGCGCACCGCCGCACCAATCCAAATAAAAAATTTCCCGCTGACTGTAAACGTCGGCGCTGTAATAACTAATGCCGAATGGAATGTCGCCCATGAGCGCGACGCCGCGTTCTTCCGCGAAACGACTGACCGCGCGCCACTGCTCATCAGCAATCCATTGCACGTAACGGAAGAAATTTTTGCGCGCGATAGTTTCCGTGCGCAGGTCTTCCGACGCCAACCCGAGCCAAACACGCGCGCTTTCCGGGTGTTGCTGGTCGGGCTCCCACGAATCCCATTTTTCGCTTTCGCCGTTGTGTTCCATTAGCATTCGAAAGGTTGCGTAATCGTCCAGCCAGCTTTTTTCCCTTTCCCAAAACTCGGCGAACGCCTGGCGTCGCGCATTGCTCCCTTGCTGCTCGAAATTGGCAAACGCCCTCTCCAGTAACGCGCGCTTCAATTTTCGGGCCCGGCCGTAATTTACCGGCCCGCGGCGCAACGTTGCCCAGGTCTCGTTAGCCGTGACGATTTCAAAATCTTCTTCCGTCAATTCAACCGGCGAGCCCGGCGCGAGAGCCAACGTGGTCGGTTCGATCGCGACCGAGCTAATGGCATTGTAAGGAGAATGGTCGCCGCCGAATTCGTTGATCGGCAGCAGTTGCACCAGACGAAATCCATTCTCGCTCGCCCACTCGATAAATTCGCGCAGCGTTCCCACGTCGCCGATCCCAAGATCATTTTCCCCGCGCAGCGCAAACAACGGCGCCAGCACACCGGCAATGCGCTGGTCGGGGGAAAGATTCACAATGAAAATGACGAAATCCGAAAACCTAATGCCGAAACAATGACGAAATCCGAATGACGAAAAACTCTCGCGATGACCGGCCTTCGAGCTCCGTCATTCAATCTTGATTCGGACTTCGTCATTCAACTTCTTCTGATGTTCCAATCTTCCAGCAGCTCGGTGGGGATTTCTTTCAGGAACCGCGAAGGTCGCTGGAAGACATCGCCGAAACCGCCGCTCAGGCGCATGTGCGGGTAGCTAAAATAGAGTTCATCGCGCGCGCGGGTGATCGCGACGTAAAACAAGCGGCGTTCTTCTTCAATCGCGTCGCGGGTTTCAAGCGAGCGACTGCTGGGAAACATTCCGTCGGTCAGCCAGATGACAAACACGGTGTGGAACTCCAATCCTTTCGCTTGGTGTACGGAAGATAAGTTTACTGCTTCGTTATCCGCCGCCGCGTTCGGCGCCGCTTCCGCATCGACGTTGCTGATCAGCGCCAGTTGCGAAAGAAATTCCTGCACGT
>DAIOVO010000020.1:26008-32420 GCA_036758965.1 Chthoniobacterales bacterium | reverse complement strand
CTGAACTGGCGCGCAAAGGCCGCAAGCTGATTCAAATCTTCCCGGCGCAATTCGTAGTTGGTAAAATTGACCTTCGCGTAATCGTCGTAGATCGCTTCCACAACCAACACGATCATTTCGTTCGGCGGCTTCGGTTTTCCGCCCGGCGCTATTTCATCGAGGGTGGCGGCAAGCTGCTCCCACGATTTCTTCGAGCGCGCGCCGACGTTCAGCTTCAACAAACGCGCATTCCAGGATTCGATTTCTCCCTTTTCCATAAGTGATTTCTCAAATCCGTTCCAAAGATTGTCCGCGCTCTTGCCGCCGATACCGGGCAGCAGTCGCACCATGCGCTTGAATGCGACTTCATCGCGGGGGTTGGCAATTACGCGAATGAAAGAGGCGACATCTTTGATGTGGGCCTGCTCGAAAAAGCGAATTCCGCTCGTGATCTGGTAGGGAATGCCGCGGCGCGAAAGCTCGAGTTGCAATTCGACCGCGTGATAATGCGCGCGATAAAGCACTGTGATGTCGTTCAACTCCACGCCTTCATCGCGTAGCTCGAGGATCCTTTGCGCAACAAATTGCGCCTGCTCGCCGCCGTCGTTAAGGGCGATCAAGGCTGGTTTTGCGCCGTGGGAATCACGGGTTGCGCTCAGATTTTTTCGGAACTGCTGAATGTTCCCGGCGATCGCCTTGTTCGCGACTTCGAGAATTTCCGGCACGCTGCGGTAGTTCAGCTCAATTTTGAAAACCTGCGCATTGGGATAGCGCTTGGGAAATTCCAAAATGTTTTGGAAATTCGCGCCGCGCCAGGAATAGATCGATTGCGCGTCGTCGCCCACCACCATCACATTCTTGTGCTCGGCCGCGATAGTATCGATGAAATCTGCCTGGATCTTGTTAGTATCCTGATATTCATCGACGAGCACGAATTGAAATTGCCGCCGATAAAATTGCAGAATGTGTTCGTGTTCCAGCAGCATCCGCAGCGTCTTCTCTAACAAATCATCGAAATCGAGCGAATTGGTCGCCTTCTTTTTTCGTTCGTAACGCGCCTGCACATCTTTGATCTGTTCGAGCAACGGCAGGAAATAGGGAAATTTTTCCGCCAGCAACGCTTCCAGCGGCCGCTCGGTATTGACGACGAAACTGAAAATATCCGCCAGCACCTCCGCTTTTGGGAACCGAATTTCCTTGGGATCGATGCCCGCGCTGGCAATGACCGTCGCGATCAAATCCTTTTGATCTTCGCGATCCATGATGGTGAAGCCGCTCGAATAACCGAGCGCGCTTCCGTGCCGCCGCAGCATGCGATTGCCGATGGAATGAAATGTTCCGCCCCAAATTCCGGCCGCATCGACCGGCAACAGATTCGAAACCCGCTCCAACATTTGGCGCGCGGCTTTGTTTGTAAACGTGAGCAGCAAAATGTTGCGCGCATCGACCCCATTCTCGAGCAGATAGGCGACGCGATAAGTGAGGGTGCGCGTTTTGCCCGAGCCAGCACCCGCAATCACGAGCAACGGCCCGGGCGGCGCGGTTACGGCCGCATATTGCTGCTCGTTTAATTCGCCCGCGTAATCAATCCCACTCCCATGAGAATGAGGTGCGCGTTCGAGGATATATTCACGGGACATGAGCGTGCAAAGTCACGTCGCCGGATTGGTTCTTCAACATCCATCTTGAACGCAAAACGCCTGTATTAAAATCGTCACGGATGGCTTTCATCCTTGGCAAGGTCAGTCTGTTGCCAGGAAACTCAGCGATTTCGCTTTCTGGTTCGCGCAGCTTTCCTGGCAGCGCTGGAACGCCTAGCCGCGGTCCGTTTTTTCGCGGCGGAATGCGCCTGGCGCGACAGCGCGCGATGCGAGGCGGCCACGCGAGGCTGCCCTTTCAATGCCTTGCTACTGGCGCGCGACCACCTTTCAGGAGATGGCCTCGCGCTGCTGCGACCTTTGGCGGCGTCGCGCGCAGCCTGTTTTTTTAACTTTACGCTGCCGCGTTTCGGCGGCGGGAGTTTTACGCCCGCGCGTCGCGCTTTCGAAAGCCCGATCGCGATGGCCTGCTTCGCCGAAGCCGCGCCATGTCTTCCTTCGCGAATGTGATCCATTTCTTCCCGCACAAATTCGCCCGCCTGGGTTGAGGGCGATTTCCCTTCGCGCGCATCGCGTCGCGCCCGTTCGAGAGTTTGTTTTTCTGGCATACAACAGATTTCGCTGGTCAATCCCTCGTTGGCCGCCGTATGCGCGCGAAAAATTGCGTTGAAAAAAACGCCGGTCTTCGCTCATCATTCAACATTATTCGAAGCGTCCTTACCCTACTTCTTTTGAGCGTAGGCGCCGCGACTGGCTGGAGCGCACCGGGAGCGGATTTGAGCAGACTGCGCAAACAACTCGAGGCGGCGGAAACAGCCGATGACAAGCCGGCGATCGTAGAGCTGGGAAAGCGAATCGTTGCGTTGGTGCCGAGTGACGATACGACCTGGGACGAGGTCGCTGCCAATCAGTTTGCTCTGGAGGAATTCGATCGCTTCGAACAGACCCTCGATGCCTGGCTGAAAGCGAAGAAGACGATCACGGCGGCGATGGAAGATTTTCGCGGCGATCTCGCGAACAAGCGAAAAAATTACGCGGACGCGGAGAAACACTGGCTCGCTTTCCTGACGCGCAAGCCATCGCGGGAAGATGCGGCCTTAATTTGCGAAAAACTGGCCGATGCGTGCGTAGAGCAATCGCGCTGGGCCGATAATGAAAAGTATTTGGCGAAAGCAATCGCCGCGCGGGATTCCGCCGCGCGCCGCGTCGCGCATGCGATTGGTCTCTTGCGCTTGCATCGCTGGGACGCGGCTTTGGCGGAAATGACAAAAACAAATCGAATGGACGGCAGCGATGCGCAGGTAAAGGAATGGCTGCCGGAATTCGAGCGTCTCCGAAATTTTCTGCCCGCAATTAAAGCGCTCGATCAACGACTGGCGCAGTCGCCCAATGATTACCGGCCGTTGCTCGATCAGGCGCGTTTGTTCACCTTCGCTGGACGGACGCCGTTAGCGGAAGAGAATTGCGAGCGCGCGATGAAATTGGAGCCGGCGTCGATGTGCGCACGCATTCAAAGAGCGGAAGCGTTCTATGATCTAAATCGCCCGCAAGACGCGATCAAACTCGAGGTAAGCGCGAAACTGCCGCGAGGCAAAGACGGTCATGTCGCGGAGCAGCAATTGCGCGACCTCGAGCAAAACGACGCGCATGTTATTCAAAATTCGAGCGCCGACGCGCTCGCCGCTCGCGCGAAAACATTAAGCGAGCTGAAGCAATTTACGCTCGCGCTGGCGGACGCCCGGGCGGCTGCGAAAGTGGACAATCGAAACGCGGGCGCGCATGCGGAGGCCGCGCGGTGTCTGATGGAGCTTGGCCAGTCGCTCACTGCCCTAACGGAAATTAGGCAGGCGACCGACCTCGCTCCCGACGATGCCGCGATTTGGTTCTTACGCGGCAAGATCGAAGCGGCCCGCGCGGATTTTACCGGCGCGATCAAGTCGCTGACGCGTTCGCTCGCGATTGAAGAATCGGTTCCGGCGTTGCGCCTGCGCGAAGAATGCGAAAGGCGCAGTGGCGCGCTGGCGGCCGCAGAGACAGACGCGAAGCGCCTTACAGAATTGGCGCCGCTCACAGAATGAGAAGATTTCTCTGCACGCTCATTTTATTTTCTTTGGCCGGCTGGAGCGGTGCCAAGGAAACAAGCCCCGCCGATACGATCACAATCGAGCCAGGCGAAGGGGAAATTTCACCCGGACAGGAACTCACCCTCACTTTCCCGGCTGCGATGATCAGCGCGGATAAGATCGATTTGGCAAACCAGCCATCTCCTCTCGTCAGTTCGCCGAAAATAGAGGGCGACTTTATCTGGAAAAGTCAGACAGAAGGCATTTTCACCGTCAAGAGCGTGGTGGCGGGAGCGAAACATCGGCTGGCGCTCGCTCCAGGACTGCGCGACTTGGCAGGAAAACTGGTGGGCCCGGGAAATTGGTCGGCTGACTTTAAGGCGCCAGAATTTTCCGTCACCTGCGACTTTGAGAAACGCGACCACCTGAACGTGCGTCCGCAAGTTTCGCTCGAAACCAACTACGACGTGGTTTTGGCAGACGTGGCCGAGCATGTCTACTTCCAAGATCGCGATTCGCGGGCGCGTCTTCCGGTAGAAGTAATTGTTGAAGCGGAAGCACAAACTTCAACACAACTGGAAGGCCGGGATTTTCGCGTGACTCCAAGAGAAGCGCTTCCCGCCGGACGAACCTACGACGTCATCGTGAATGGATTGGTCGAAGCGAACAGCCATCAGCCGTTACCATATTTGAAAGTCTTTCCCGCCGGTACGACGGAGCCGATGGAGGTCGAGTGGGTAGGCGCATTTAATTCTGCGCTCGATGATCCGGTCATTCGGATAAAATTCAGCGACAGCATTGATCCGGCCGAGGCGACCGCGAACAAAATCGAAATTCAACCAACGGTGCTCGGGCTGAAGTTGCTCGCGAGTGGCGATGAAGTTGCCGTCAAAGGCCGTTTCGATATTGCGCTGCGTTACCGGGTAAAGATTTCGACCGCGTTAAAGGGCGAGCGCGGTTACGGGCTGGCGAGCGAGTCCAACTGGGGAGCAACCTTTCATCCAAAAGACCCGGCGATTCTTTTTCCCGCCGCCCAGGTTTTTCTGCGGCAACGCCAGCAATTGCGTTTCTCATTTTTCCAGATCAACACCCCGGCGCTGACCTGGAAGATCGCACAGATCCCGTTAGAAAAATTGCCAGTGGTGCGCGCGCGCGTGCGCGAGTTTGAAAGGAATGCGATCGACCCGGTGAGCGGCAGCGAATTGGAAGATCCGCGGACCGGTTTAAAGAAACAATTTCAGACTGAGCTATTGAGCGAAGGCTTCAGTCTGCCGGTGATCGCGCAGGGAAAAACGGAAGCAAGCGGCGGCGACGCCAAAGTGTTGCGCAACGTGGAAAGCCAAGTTCTCGCCCGCGCCGGCTCGTATTTGATCGAAGCCAGCGCGGTTTTGCCGGACGGCCGCGTCCTCGGCAACCGCTCAATCATTTGCGTGAGCGACTACATCCTGACGCAAAAGCGCACGGCCGAAACCGTGCTGATGCGAGTGGCGAAAATGTCCGACGCGCGTCCGGTCGCGGGCGTGCTGGTGCGCGCGGTCACAAGCGATAACGCGGAATTGGCGCGCGAAACGACCGACAAAGATGGAATTGCGACATTCTCGCGCGCGAAACTTTTCCCGGAAAAAAAGCCGGCGGTGGCACTTTTTGCGGCCGAGATGACGGACGGCGCCGCGTTGCAATTTGCCGACAATCCGATTTTCTTTTCTTCCGCGAACGAGGGCGCTTCCCTCCCGCAAAAAGATCGCGCCGAAATTGTGACCGACGGAAATCTGTATCGGCCAGGTCAGATCGTAAAAATGAAAGGGCTGGCGCGCAAACGCGAAGGAGACCGCCTGACCATTCCAGCCGGAAACGAAGTGAAATGGCGCGTCACTGAATCGAGCGGCGATCGAATCGTGGGCGAAGGCGCGGCGACGCTCTCGGGCTACGGCGGATGGGAAGCGGAGTGGCCCATTCCGGAGAAATTGAAGGTCGGAAATTTTCGCATCCGTTGCCAGATCGGCGGCGTCGAATACGAAAGCAGCGCTTTTTTCAACGTCGAAGAATATCGCGTTCCACTTTTCTCTGTTGTCGCAGAGGCGGACGACGAAACTGGCCAGACCGCACGTGCGCGTGTTTCGTCGGCCTATTTCCATGGCGCACCGAATGTCGGGGCGCGAGTTCATTGGAAAGCGACCTGGACGGTGCCGTTTGATTACGGAGGGGAAGGCGAAAATTACAAACGTTACAATGCCTACTCGGAGCTCGGTCCCCGACTCGATCCCAACGGAGAGCTGAGCAAAACCATTGAGGGTGATGCAAAACTCGACCCGCACGGTTTCGCGACTCTCGCGTGCGAGTCGCCCTTTAAAGACAATGCGGCGATCGGCAAAACCAGCGTTTACTGGCGCACCGAAGTCACTTCGCTCGACGGCCAGACAATCACCGGCGGCGTGACCGCGTCGCTTTTTGCGGGCGAAACGCGGCTGGGCGTGAAAGCGAGAGAAGAAATCGGGCAGGACCGCGGGATCAAGGTTGAGACCGAAGCGATCGATCAGGAAAACAACGCGGTAACTGGCGTCGCCGTTCGCGCGGATCTTTTTCACGTCGTCACGAAAACGGCCAAAGAACAAATCGCCCCGTTCGTTTTTCGCTATCGCAATACCGATCAGTTCACCAAGGTCGCATCGCACGAACTGAAGACGCCGGAGGATTTTGTTTTCCCGGAAACTGAGACCGGGCGCTACGTCGTCGCTTTGGGCGCGCTCCAAAATAAAAGTCCGCTTGTCAGTA
>DAIOVO010000020.1:21269-25998 GCA_036758965.1 Chthoniobacterales bacterium | reverse complement strand
AACGAAACCAGTTTTAAACTCGATCACGAAACGAAATCTTATCTTCCGGGCGAGAATGCGGTGCTGTCGATCGCCGCGCCGTTCGGTGGCGTTGCCTGGGTTTCAGTCGAGACCGATAAAATTCTCGATACTCAGCTTGTTCCCATCGCGGGTAACGCCGGCCGGATTGAACTGCCGATAAAAAAAGAATACGCGCCGAACGCCACCGTGACTGTTTATCTGGTCAAACCGGGAGGCGGGAACGAAATGCCGCGCGAGCGATTTGCTTCGAGCGAAATCGAAGTTCGCCGGCCCGATCAGAAACTGGAAATCACCACTCAGCTCGCGAGCGCGAAGGTAAAACCGGGTGAAGTTGTACGCGGAGAAGTGCACGTCGTTTCGGAAAACAAACCCGTCGCTGACGCCGATCTGGCAGTCTTCGCGGTTGACGACGCGGTTCTGAAATTGGGTGATTGGAAATTGCCGGAAATGCTGAAGGATTTTTACGGTCGAAATCCCTTTAGCGTCCGGACCTATCAGGCACTGGAGCGATTCATCGAATCGATTGCGCCGAAAACGCTCACCCAAAAAGGTTTTGTCATTGGCGACGGCGGCGAGGATGTCGCCGGCAATGTCACCAACGTGCGAAAAGAATTTAAGCGGCTGGCTTTCTGGCAAGGCAGCTTGAAAACCGGGACCGACGGCAAGGCTACTTTCGAGTTTAGCGCGCCCGACAACCTGACGGCTTACCGCGTCGTCGCAGTAGGCGAGACCAAGACCAATCAATTCGGCGGCGACGCCAGCGCTGTGGTTCAGGTTTCAAAACCGCTGCTGATCAATCCCGCGCTCCCGCGTTTTCTCCGGGATGGCGACGAGGTCGAATTGCGCGCCGTGGCGCAGCAAAATTTTGCGAACTCGGATGAAATTACTGCGCGTTGCGTGACCGACGGAAGCTGCAAGCTGATCGCGGAAACAGAGGCGAAGCAAGCCGCCACCCGCGATGCGCCGGTCGTGTTTCGCTTCAGAGCGAAAATAAATGATCCGGAATTTTTGCCGGCCAAAATTCGTTTCGAGGTGAATTCAGGGACAAATCCGAAAATGTCCGATGCGGTGGAGATAACCCTGCCAGTTCTGCCACCAACGATTGTGCGCAAAGAGGCTACCGCAGGAAGCTTTAACGGTCCGCGCTTCATCGCGCAGGATCGGATGCCGGAAGTCTGGCGGCGAGGCCACGGCACCTTCAACGCCACGATTTCAACTTCGCCCTGGCTCCCGAAGCTGGCGGGAATCCCGCTGATTCTCGACTATCCGCACGGCTGTTTCGATCAGATTTCAACCAAACTTCTCGGCTACAGCCTGCTCGCGAATCTTCTCGCTTACCTGCCGGATACCGAAGCGAAGACGGCAGATTACCGGCGGGTGCTCGAACAGGGAATGAAGCAATTCAACGAATCGTTAGTTCCGGACGGAATGTTGCCCTATTGGCCGGGCGGTGATTCGCCGAATCCGTTCGTTACCTGCGAGGCCTTTTGGGCGGTGAACGAGGCCGCCGCGGCCGGCTTCGAAGTCCCGGAAGGCTTGCGCGATAAGCTCGCCCGCGGGGCAAAAAAAATCCTCAATGACGAGGTTGCAAGCGAATCGTTCACCAAAGTCCTCGCGCTTTTCGTTCTTTCCCAATTTGAACCCGCGCAAGATTACTCGGCCGCGGCTCAGGAATTATATCTGCGCCGAAATAAGGCGGGCGATGAAGATCGCGCCTTGCTCGCGGTCGCGCTCCATCGCCTGAACATCATGCCGCGCGAAAAAGAGCAACTGCTCAAGGAAGTCGAAGCGCCGGCGAAAGATCGAGCTTTCGATCCGAAAACGTTGAGCTCCCTGCCGCGCGCCGAGGCGATCATCGCGCTCGCCTTCGAAACCGTTTCTCCACAAAGCTGGAATGCGCCCGAACGCAAACAACTGCGTGAGCGAATGCTGGCGTTGATGGATTCGTCGGCGGCGCTTTCGACCCAGGAAAATCTTTGGCTCCTGCTCGCCTTCAAATCGATGGTGGAGGCGGAGAAACCAATTGCTCTGACACCGGCGCAGCCTGCCGGAATGGTTTCGAAAAACGGCCGTTCAGCGGCGTGGCCCAACCGCAAAATGAACGAGTCGCTGGCGATCGATGGGCTGAATCGCGCCGCGCTTACCTTCTTGCTCAAAGCGGAATTCTCCACCGATGAAGTCGAGACCGATCGCGTCGATCGCGGATTCCGAGTCGAGCGCGTTGTCAAAAATCTGACCGACGCCAAGCGGACCGGTCTTCCCGCGACACCATTTAAAATTGGCGACCAGCTCCTGCTCACCTACCGCATCAACAGTCAGAAAAAACAAAACTACGTCTCGTTAGAAGACTCGCTGCCGGCGGGAATCGAAACGGTGAATCCGAATCTCGCCCAGGTGGCGAAGTTTTTTGCGCTGCCGGAGAATGATTCGCGCGACCGCGTGCTGGCGCTTTCCCATTCCGAAATGCGCGACCGCGCGACCCTGCTTTACTTCGACGATTTTGCACCCGGCACCGGCACCTATTCCGTCCTGGCCCGTGCCACCGCCGCCGGCACATTCCGCTGGCCCGCCACTCAGGTCGTGCCGATGTACGACAGCCGTTTCTCCGGTCTCTCGCCTTCGAGCGTATGCGTCATTGGCGGAGAATAGTTCTCGTTAGTGCAATTGGCGCTCTTTTGGGCGCGACGGCAATTTTCTTTTGCCCCCTTCCTATCTCCCTGCAAAAACCGGCTGCCGGCACGCTGACGTTGCTCGATTGCCGCAGCCGGGAGTTTGCTCAGATCGCTTCCGCCGACGCGCGGGTGCAGTTACCGCGCGCATTGAATGAAATGGGACCGTGGTTGCCGCGTGTCACCGTCGCGCTGGAAGACCATCGTTTTTACCAACACGGCGCGGTCGATTGGCGCGCGACCGCGGCCGCGGCTGTTCGCGATTTACAGTCGGGCCGCATCGTTTCCGGCGGCTCAACGATTACGCAACAGTTGGCAAAAATCGGCAACGCGCGCCGCGGGCGCAGTTGGCTGGGAAAATTCCGCGAAGCCATCGTCGCCTGCAGGCTCGAACAGAAATGGAACAAGCAAGAAATTCTGGCCGAATATTTGAACCGAAGCAGCTACGGCAACCGGCGTCTCGGTGCCGAAGCGGCGGCGCGCGCCTACTTCGGGAAATCAGCGCACGATCTCACATTGGCGGAATCAATTTTCCTGGCCGGGTTGCCGCAGGCTCCCACGCGCTTCAATCCATGGACGCACCCCGGCGCAGCGTTACAAAAGTATCAGCGGTCGATCACGCGTCTTCGGGAACTGGACCTCATTTCGCCGGCTCAGCGACAACTGCTGGCGAAAACGCCGCCGATCGTACGTCGTTCCGACCCGCCGCGCATGGCACCGCATTTCGTGGACGCCGTGCTCGCAAAACGTCCCGCGCTGCAGGGCGCCGTCCGCTCTTCGCTCGATTTGGATCTGCAGAGCATGGCGGAGCGTCTGCTAACCGCGCACTTAGCGGATTTGAATCGCTATGACATTTCGCAGGCTGCGATTGTAATTCTCGATAATGAGACGGGCGCGGTTCGTGCAATGGTCGGTTCCGGAAATTATGCCCGCAATCAAATCAATGGTGCGACCCAATTGCGGAGCTGCGGTTCCACCCTTAAGCCGTTTATTTACCTCGACGCGATTGAGCGGCGAATTTTTACCGCCGCCAGTCTGCTGCCCGATACGCCGGACGCGATTCGCGGCGAGTTTTCCGATTACGATCCGCAAAACTACAATCACCGTTACCTCGGTCCGGTGCGTTTGCGCGAAGCGCTGGCCTGTTCGCTGAATGTTCCGGCGGTTTTTACCACCGCACGTATCGGCGTTCGCCAAACTTTTTTCGACCTGCAAAAATGGGGTTTCGAATTTCCGCGGCAACTAAGCGATTACGGCGCCGGTTTCGTTTTGGGAAACGCGGAGGTGCGGCTAACGAATCTCGCCGGGGTCTACGCTGGTCTCGCGCGCGGCGGTTTCGCGATGGAGACGAAGTTTCTCACGGGGGACCATCATCCCATGAGGCGTCTCGCTTCGCCGGAGGCGGTGACAATCGTAACCGACATATTGTGCGACAACGATGCGCGCGAGAAAAGTTTCGGCGTTCATTCGCCGCTCGCCTTTTCCGAGCGCATTGCGGTCAAAACCGGAACGAGCAGCGGGTTTCGCGATGCCTGGACGGTTGGATTCGACAAAGATCATACCGTCGCCGTCTGGGCGGGAAACTTCGATGGTCAGCCGATGCGCGACACGCTGGCGGTGCGATCAGCGGCTCCCTTGTGGGCGGCGATTATGCATGAAATGCTGGGCCGCGGCGATCACTCTCTCGATCCGCCACGCGCGAGCGAACGGCTCACCCGCCAAGAAGTCTGCGCCACCACCGGATTAGTTTCGTCATTTTTTAGCAGCTCGGCAGTCAACGAATGGTTTTTGGCGGAGACCGAACCGCGAATGAGCTCGGCGGATTGGTTTTCTCCCGAAGGTAAGTTACTGCTTCCAACCGAATATGCGGGCTGGTGCGCCAGCGCTTCCAACACCGATGGCGCGCAAGTTCGCTCTGGCGTCCGCATCATCAATCCCGCCACCAACGCGCGTTACGCGATCGATTCCACGCTGCCGCGTGCGCAACAAATGATCGAGCTTACCGCCACGCTTGGACCGGAGGTACGATGGTTTGTTAA
>DAIOVO010000020.1:2492-21259 GCA_036758965.1 Chthoniobacterales bacterium | reverse complement strand
GGATCATCGCTTTTTTTGGCAACTCGAAGCGGGAGAATGGAAGGTCCGTGCACGCAGCAGCGCCGGCGCGGCCGAAGAAACGATCGTGGTCGAATAGAGTCGCGCTTCGATCTTGAACGCGGGCCGCTCAACTTTAGGCTTACGTTATGGAAGAAGCCGAAGTGCCGCTGAAGCATTTGCACGAGCACGCGCACCATGCGGCGGAACATTCGGGCGAGAAATGGATCCGGTGGGCGGCGCTGAGCAGCGCTGTCCTGGCGGCGATCGCCGGTTGCTTTCCGGCAGTCAGCAACGAAGCGATGATGAAACGGATCGAGGCCGCCGATTAATGAGCATTTTATCAGGAGAAAGCCGATCACGCTGGAATGCCTTTGTCGTTCGGCGCGCCGGAGAAGACACTTTAGAGAAACGCAGGCAAATTTTCCCCGGCGCTGACTCACCGATATCGCGCCGAATCGGCGTGCCCGACGTGACGATGGAAGATGAGGAAGGGAGCGCGATTCGTAGGTGCGCGACTGATCCACCTCCGCGACACCTCGATTCGATTCGACAGCTGACCTCCGTCGAATTGGCAGGCTAGCCTCCGCGCTTATAGTGTTGCTAACGCGATCCGGGTGGGGAATCATCGCGAAAAGTGGCTGATGCCCTCAGGCCGGAGATTGGACGGAACAGCGGGACGAGCAAGTTGCTGCTCTGGCGCCTCTTTTTCTGTGTCTTCGCGTTGTTGATTGGGTGGAGCATTTATCGGTACACGATTCGTCCCGGCACGGCTTTTGGCTGGGATGAAGCATCTCACTCCTTGCGAGCCCTTCAGATTGCGAATGATCTTCGCGCCGGCGACTGGCTCGCTTTTCTCTTTGATACTTATCGTCAGGTCTACTGGCCGCCGCTGCACTCCTGGATGTGCGGGATTGGATTTATCCTTGCCGGCCCAAGCGCGATTACGTCCCGAAGTGTCAGCCTGATTCTATTTCTACTCGCGGCGTTCATGGTTTATATCGCAGCGCTCCAGTTCCGGCGTTCGAAAAACGAGATTACCGCAAACGTCGCCACGGTGCTTTTCCTGACCGCACCATTGGCGGTGCTCTATTCGGGGCAGGCGATGCTCGAAATCCCGGCCCTCTTTTTCTTTGTTACGACTTTATGTGTCTACCTCTGGCTTCGCGCTGGGTTACGTTCTCCGGCCGCGCACCTGTGGCTCGGGCTGGCCATCACTCTAACCTATTTCGCGAGGACGAATTATGGGGTTCTGCTCGCCCTCGTGCTCTCGCTCAACGTCTTGTTAGACGCGTTCATCGAGCGGCGGGCGATCTTTTCCCGGGTCAATCTTTATTCCTTCCTCCCGTTAGCGGGAGCGTTCGTGCTCTGGTTCGCTTATCCACCAAAAATTCGCAGCACTTGGGCTGCTTTGGTCAACGTTCCATGGGGAATGGAGAATCCCTATTCGCTCGAGGGCTTCCTCTTTTACCCCGGAGTTTTGTTGCATCTTTTTGGTCCAAGCTGGCTATCGATCCCGGTCCTGGTCGCTTTCATTGTTGCCTTTAAGTATTGGCGCGACCCTCGTATCCGTTTCTTGCTCATCCTCGTCATTGTTTATTTCGGGTTGAGCCAGCTCCATCATCAGCGGGTAGAGCGCCACATGTTGCCGTTGGTGCCGCCGCTGGCTTTGCTCGCCGGTTTTATTTCTGCCGAATGGTGGACTGCTTCCCGGGAAAGATTCCGATGGCTGCCGTGCACGGCGACGTTTGTCCTTTGTCTCGGCGCGCTCGCGAACTTCCCGACTCTTTTGCAGCCGGTCAGCCGGCCCGCCTATTCCGAAGTCGCCGATAGCCTCGCCGAATTCACCTGGAGAAATCAATCCACACTTTTGTTAGGCGTCCGCCACACACTGCCTTCACCGCCTCTGCTCGATTGGCAACTCGTAGTGAAGAAGAAATTGCTAGGGATAAACCAATCCGGCATCATCCAGGATCCGGAGGAAAATCGAAAACTCTGGCGCGTTCTGCAAAATCGTCCCATCCCATCTTCGCTGAAGGATGCGCTGCGCCGGGTCGTCCTGAGATTGGAGGAACCAGCCAGGCTTCGTTCCGTCTATCTCGATCTCTACCCTGAAGACCTCTACTCGAAAGATCCGGAAAAGCTCAGCGCTTACATTCGCACCCTCAACGCCCGCACGCCGCTCGATCAGCTTCTGTTCGTGCGCTCGACGGAAGCTGACAATCCCTTCTCCGCCGCCTTCATCGAGCCTGTCTTAAGCGCGATTAGATTCGTTCATTTATCGACGTGTGTCTTTCCGGAGGAGAAAATTGAACTGTGGGTCTGCGGGCCAGCGTCACCTTCGATTACGTCAGGCAATTGGTCCCGCCAGTAAGAGCGTTTGGTTAACGTAAGCAGAAGCGATTGCGCATCGCGAGGCGTTGCCGAAGTTATTGCTGATGACGGGGAAATCGAACGGGAAAACATTCTCATCACCGGCACGTCACAAGGTCTCGTCCGGGAACTTGGGCTGAGCTTTGCGCGAGAAGGCGTGGCCGGATTGTCGCTGGTGGCGCGTCATCGACCGTCTTCAGCCGATGCTCAGTTGAGATATGTAGCGTTGTGAAGCATGCGCCGCACCGACTTTGCTTTCATTGTCCGCGAATCGGGCGCCGCTATCTCTGGCACGAATTCGGCGACCTCAATTTTATTATTTGAGCAATTGCGATTGCGGCGTGGCAAAAGTACGCTCGCGACAAATGGAAGAAGCTGAAGTTCCACTGGAACATTTGCATGAGCAGGTGCATCACGCCGCGGAGCATTCGGGCGAGAAATGGATCGGGTGGGCGGCGCTGAGCACGGCTATCCTGGCGGTGCTGGCGGCGATCGCCGGCTTGCTTTCGGGCAGTCACGCCAACGAAGCGATGATGAAGCAAATCGAGTCGGCCGATCAATGGGCTTTTTACCAGGCCAAAGGAATCAAAGCGGCGGTGCTCGATGCAAAGGTCTCGTTAGGTGGCGCCGCCACTGAAACCGATCGCGCGAAGGTGGAAAAATATTCACAGGAACAATCGGAAATTCAAAAGAACGCGCAGGAAAAACAAGAGGAAGCAAAGGAGAATTTTCATCAGCACGAAGTCTTCGCGCGTGGGGTAACGTTGTTTCAGATTGCGATCGCGGTCGCTGCCATTTCTGCCTTAACAAGGCGTAAGCATTACTGGGTTTTTAGCATGGTGATCGGCGCGGCCGGCGGTGTTTTCCTGGTGCTTGGTTTTTTGCAGCACTGAGCTATGCGCGTGCTGGCGATTGATGCTTCGCTGCGACATACCGGCGTGGCAATTGTGGACGGGGCGAATGGAAAACCTCGCGCGCTTTTTTTCGGAACGATTCACAATCGCGACGCACTAAGATCGTCTTCCTGTCTGGTGGCAATTCGCGACCGGCTGGCGCAGCTGATTCGCGAGCATGAACCGGATTGCTGTGCGCTGGAGGCGGTGATTTATGTGCAAAGCTACAAGACGGCGATCATCCTCGGCGCGGCGCGCGGGGCGGCCATCCTGGCGGCAGCGGAAAACGGTTTGCCGGTTTTCGAATATGCGCCGAAGCGAGTGAAGCAATCGGCTGTCGGCAGCGGCGGAGCTAAGAAAAACCAGGTGGCGTTCATGATGCGCGCGCTGCTTGGCTTAACGGAAACGCCGGATGCGGACGCGGCCGACGCGCTGGCGATCGCGCTCACGCATTTGCGCGCACAAGAAAGCGTCGCGCTCGGAATTACCAAAGCGGCGCAAATATGAAACTGGAAACGCGCTGCCTCGGGCGAATGAAGTTTGCTGATGCCCTGAAATTGCAGGAAGAACTGGTGGCCGAGAAACGTCGCGATCCTGGCACAGCTGATACGCTGCTGCTGCTGGAACACGAGCCGGTTTACACTATTGGGCGCACGCCCGACCAAAGTAGTTTGCGCGGCGCTAACCATTTGCCGCACCCGCTTTTTCAGATCAACCGCGGCGGCCAGGCAACTTATCACGGGCCGGGGCAGTTGATCGGCTATCCCATTATCGATTTGCGGAATTGCGGGCAGGATTTACACAAATTCCTGCGCTGGATTGAAGAGTTGCTGATCGAATTCCTAACGAGATATGGAATAGAGGCGACGCGGCGCGAAGGGTTGACCGGCATCTGGATTGGACCGCGGAAGATCGCTTCCATTGGGGTGGGCGTGCGGCACTGGATCACGATGCACGGGTTCGCGTTGAACGTGGGTGGCGATCTGACGCCCTTCAGTCACATTACTCCGTGTGGAATCTCCAACGTAACGATGACATCGATTGAAAATGAAACACGGAAAAGCGTGACGGTGGCAGAAGCGGCTGCCATGATGGAAGAACTGGCGGCGGAGCGGATTGAAGTTCTGCGGAGAGAGCCGGTTCCTCAATTATGATTCCTCTGGAAGACAATTTCGGCGACGTCATCGGCAAAGCGCAGAAGGGGCTGGAAATTTCGGATGCGGAGCTGGCGGAGAAAGCGCGCGTGGACGCCAGCTTGCTACGCAAACTGCGCAACGGTCAATTCGATGAGCTGGCCCTTTGGCGCATCGCGCCGGTGCTGGGGCTGGGGGCGCGAGCTTTGGCCGATCTGGCGCAAAATGAATATCGGCCATCGGTGCAGGAGATCGATGGGCTGGCAGTGTTCAACACGCCCTTTCACGACATGCAGGTCAATGCCTACCTTTTGTGGGATGCAAAGTCGCGCGCCGCAGTCGCGTTCGATACCGGCGCGGATTGCCGCGAGATGCTGGCGAAGGTGAAGAAAGAGAAGCTGGAAGTGAAAATGATTTTGCTTACCCATGCCCATACCGACCATGTGGCTGATCTAACGAGACTTAAAAAAGAAACGGGCGCGCCGGTTTATATTTCCGAGCGTGAACCGATCGCTGGCGCGGAGGAAATTTCGGAAGGGCGTGAGTTCGAGGTCGGAAAATTGCGAATTAAAGCCCTGCTCACCTGGGGACATTCGCGCGGCGGGATGACTTTCTTCGTGACCGGTCTGAAACAGCCGATGGCGGTGGTCGGAGATTCGATCTTTGCCGGATCGATGGGCGGCGGAAATTCGTCTTACAAAGAGGCGCTCAAAAATAACCTGGAGAAGATTTTAACCTTGCCGGACAACACCATTATTTGTCCCGGGCACGGACCGCTCACGACCGTCGGAGAAGAAAAAGCCCACAATCCATTTTTTGCGGGCAGGTTGGAATGAATGTCGGTTTTGTGGGGGTGGGTCGCATGGGTGCGAACATGGCCCGGCGATTGAAGGAGCAGGGTGTTCGTGTCACGGTGGTTTACGATTCCAATCGCAAGGCGGCGACAGACCTTGCCACTGAACTCGGTTGCGCGGCGGCGCAGGACGTTTCGGAAGTGACGGCGCAGGCCGATGTCGTCTTCACAGTGGTAAGCGACGACGCGGCGATGCGGCAGATTTTTTCGGCCACCGGCGATAATTTGCTCGTGAATGCGCGCGGCAAATTGTTCGTCAACTGCGCCACGATTTCACCGCTGGTCCACATTGAAGTGGAAAACATTGCGAGCGAAGCCGGCGCGCAAGCTCTGGAAGCGTGCATGGCCTCGAGCATCACGCAGGCGCGCGACGGTTCGCTCTATTTAATGTGCGGTGGAGCGAAGGAAGCTTTTGAAAAAGCGAAACCGGTTTTGGAGAAACTCGGGAAAACGGTGCGCTACGTCGGTGCGGCCGGGGAAGCGGCGAAAGTGAAGGCGCTGGTCAACATGGTGATGAACATCAACACGGCCGGACTGGCCGAAGGTCTCGGGCTTGGCGAGGCGCTCGGACTCGGCCTGACGATGTTGCGCGAAGTTTTTTCCGAAACCGGTGCGGCTTCCCGCGTTCTGGAAACGGATGGAGAGGACATGCAAAATCGCGAGCACAGCGTTTTCTTTTCGGCGGCGCACGCGGCGAAAGACAGCGGCATCGCGCTCGACTTGGCGCGGGAACTCGGCCTCGAGCTGCCGCTGGCGCGCGCGACGAAACAGCAATACGACGCGATGGTGAGCGAAGGATTGGGCGAGCTGGACAAATCCGGGATTGCAGAGCTGACGTTTAAAAATCGTCACAAGCATGGCGGCGATCACGTCTAATCGATTGGTCTCGCAAGCCGCGTTTACTTGACGGCTAGTCAGCGTCGTTGAGCTTGAAGGCTGGAAAAATGAAAACCGTCTGGCGAGTCTTCGCCTATTTAAAGCGCTATCCATTTCTCGCGATTGCGATGCTGGCGTGCGCCATCGGATACACTTCGCTAATCCTCGTTTTCCCGGCGCTGGCGAAGAAAATTTTTGATGATGTTATTGTTGCCCATCGTCTCGATCGTCTCTGGCCACTAATTGGAATTGGAGTAACTGCCGCCGTTTTGCAGAACGGACTGAACTCACTGCGCCTGGTGTTTAACAACACCCTGGAACAAAAAGTTATTTTCGATCTGCGGAGCGATCTTTATTCGCACATTCAATTGCTGCCCCTGCGCTGGTTCGACAATCGCGCAACCGGCGACCTGATGACGCGCGTTTTGGAAGATGTTGGTTCGGTTGAACGCGTGCTCATCGACGGCGTCGAGCAGGGAACTACTGCGGTGCTACAAATCGTGCTCGTGATCGGCGCAATGTTTTACGTAAGCGCGAAACTCACATTCGCGGCGCTGGCGCCGGTCCCACTCCTGGCCGCCGGCGCGCTTTGGTACACCCTCACCGCGCATCGGCGCTATCGCGTACAGCGTCGCGCGGCTTCCGCCATGAACTCCGTTCTCCACGATAATCTTTCCGGTGTTCGCCAAATCAAGAGCTTTGTGCGCGAGCGCGAAGAGCATGGGCGATTCAATAAGGTGAGCGACGAATTGCGCCGGGCGACGATGGTGGTGATGCGGGTTTGGGCGCTCTACAACCCGTCGATGTATTTGTTCGGCTATCTCGGGGTAATGCTTTTGGTCGCGGTCGGAGTGCACAGCGTTGTTTCCGGCGCCGTTACCCAAGGCGATCTCGTCGCGATCCTGGTTCTTGCAAATTTCCTTTACGAACCGGTAGGAAAATTGCACCAGCTCAATCAGTTGGTGCAGGCTGGTCGTGCCGCCGGCGAACGCGTTTTCGAAATTTTGGATGAACCCGCGGAACGGCAGACCGGTCGAAATTTCCCGGAAAAAGTGCGGGGAGAAATTGAGTTTCGCGAGGTCAGTTTCGGTTATTCCTCGGACCTTTCCGCTTTGAACGAGGTTTCGTTTCACGCCCGGCGGGGCGAAACCATCGCGCTCGTCGGAAAGACCGGCGCGGGAAAATCAACTTTGATCAATCTGCTGGCGCGCTTCTACGAGAGCGAGCACGGCGAAATCTTGATTGATGGCCAGTCGGTTCGCGATTTGAACGTGCGCGCCCTGCGGGAGCAGATCGGGATGGTGACGCAGGAGAGTTTTCTTTTTAACGGCACGATCCGCGAGAATTTGTTGATGGGTAAACCCAATGCGACGGACGCGGAGATTTTCGAAGCGATCGAAGCGGCCAATGCGCGCGCGTTCGTCGATCGTCTGCCGCAAGGTTTGAGCAGTGCGGTGGGCGAGCGCGGAGTGAAATTGAGCGTAGGCGAAAAGCAGCGGCTCTCGATTGCGCGCGCGCTTTTGAAAGACCCGCCAATCCTGATTCTCGATGAAGCGACCGCCAGCGTCGATACCGCGACGGAAAGATTGATCCAGAGCGCGCTGGAAAATTTAATGTTTCATCGCACTTCGATTGTGATCGCGCACCGGCTTTCGACCATCGTGCACGCCGATCAGATTTTGGTGCTCGACCACGGGCGCATCATTGAGCGCGGAACGCATGAGGAACTGCTCGCGCTCGGCGGAAAATATGCGCGTTTGTGCGAGCAAAGTTTGCTCGAAGTGACTTCGAGCGAGAGTGAAATTGTGGCTGCCTAACCAGCGTTAAACGCGCCCGAGCTGGCATTGAGCAACTGCTGGTAACGCGCTTCCAGCTCGCGGTGACGCGCCTCCAGCTCGCGCGTGGCGCGGCGCTCCTCCTGCAGGCTGCGCTCAAGATCGCGAATGCGTTCTTCAAACTTGATCGACATTCCGCTGGGCGCGGGCGTGCCGCCATTGTCGAAATCGCTCGCCGATTCCCCCGGCTCGGGAAAAAGCGCGGCCAGTTCCTGAATCTGCCGGCGCGAACCGTCGCGGGTGTTGATGACAAAATTCTCCGGCGTGACCTCGCCGAGGCGAACGAATTCATGGATGGCGCCGAGCGTGGTCGGTCCGTAGTAACGTTCGCTCGTTACCTCCACCAGCCAATCCATCGCCAGCTCTTCCAGCATCGGCGCTTTGATCCAAAGCTGTTGATCGGAGGAGATTAGATCGTGCGGCGCTACGCGTGCGCGTGCGGCCCAGCCGGTGAGCTGATCAAATCCAAGCGGTCCGAAGACGTTGCCATCTTCATGCTTGCGCAAATACCAACTCGAAGAGAGGTCGATCATTTATTTTACGGCGTGGGCGAAGAAGTCGCGGCCGGCGTGGCCGCGGCTGGAGGAATCTGAATCGTCTGGCCGGCCTGCAACTTTCGGCCATCCTCGATGTGATTAAATTTTTGCAACTCTTCCACGCTCACCTTGTATCGCTTGGCGATGGCGATGAGGGTTTCGCCCTTGGCCACAACGTAGGTGTTACTTCCAGCGACGATATTTGCAGTCGCCGCCGGATGCGCCGGTTCCGCGAGCGCAGGAGTAGCTTCGCCGACCATCACGCCTGGCTTCGGCATTTGTTGCTCCAATTTTAGCAACTGCTGGGAAAGCGCGTCGAGTTTGGCGTTTACTTCATCTACTTTTTTCGAGAGCGCTTCGATTTGCGAAGGCGTGCTCTCCGGTGTCTGCGCCGCGGCGATTGCGCCCAGCATAAAAAAGGCTGCGATGGCGGGGAGAAATTTCATCGTTCAGCTTGGCACCAGCACGAAAGCGAGGCAAGTGGAAGGAATCTGTTTCCGCACGCAGGCGATGGTTGCGATTAAAAAAACTTCCCGTAAATTTTTTGCAATGCCGGAGCGCATTCAAAAACCGGTCGAACCGGTGCCATGGGGCCCGAAACAGGGAGACGGCGATGGGCCGCGCTCGCCGGATATTTCGCGCCCTGACACGAAGGATCTGCTCAAGAAAATGCGCAAGGTGGACCCGAATCAATCGAAACGTTACCGGCAGCGCACCGGTCAATAATGGACGCGCGCATGCAGCCGCTCGGCTCGGGCGCGAGCGGCGCGGAAGATTTCCCCGCACTTTTGCGGCGGCAGGGTTTGCTTGCCTCACCGGCGCCCATCACCGTCGCAGCGGCGCATGCGGAAATGGTGCCGACGGAATCGACCACCATCCTGGCTTTTAAATTTTCCGAGGGCGTGCTGGTGGCGGGTGACCGCCGCGCCACCGCTGGCAACACGGTCGTTTATAATCGCGCCGACAAAGTGCTGGAGATCGATCGGCATTCCATCATGGCGATTGCCGGCGTGCCGGCGACGGCCTGGGAGATGGCGCGTGTGCTCGAGCATTCATTTCAATTTTTCCGGCGCACCCAGCTGCAGGAAATGAGCGTGGATGGCAAAGTGCGCGCGCTCTCGAAATTGTTGCGCGATAATTTTGGGTTCGCGCTTCAGGGAATCGGCGTAGTGGTGCCGATCTTCGCTACTTTCGATCCAAAAGCCGCGCCGGGCGCACGACTTTATTTTTACGACGCGATGGGGGCGCAATTCGAATCTGCAGATTTCGCCGCCACCGGCTCCGGTTCGCCGGCGGTGCGCGGGATTTTGTATTACGAAAATACCTGGGCGAAAAAACCGCTCGAGAAATTGAATCTTGATGACGCGGTGGTGGTGGCGTTGCGCGCACTCGATACCGCGGCCGAATCGGACACCGCTACCGGCGGAATTGATCGCAACGCAAAAATTTTTCCGGTGATCAAAACGGTTTCGGCCGATGGAATCAGCACGTTACCGGAAGAAAAGATCGCGGAGCTGTTTCAAAAACGGGTGGCATGATCGAAGAGCCGTATCGGTGGGTGGAAGCAATCGCGAATCGACGCGAATACATCGAGACGCAACTCGCCGGTGGCAGCCCGATTGTCGCGCTCAGTCTCGACGACGGGATTTTGTTGTTCGCTATTGGGCAGCAAAAATTATTCGAGATTTACGACCGGATCGCCTTGGGCGCGATCGGGCATCCGGGCGACATCGAGCGTTTGCGCCTGGCGGCGATCGAGCTTGCGAGCAGCGAAGGTTTCACCCGTTCCGCCGCTGATGTTTCGCTGCGGCGACTGGCTTTTTATTCTCTCAGCCCGGTAATGAAAAACGGGTTCGAGCAAATTTATGGCGCGCCATTTTTGGCTCGGCTGCTTTTTGCTGAAATCGGCGCAAGCGCGGCGGATGATCTACTGCTTCGGGTCGAATACGACGGTGCCATTTTGACGAATCAAAATGGCGCCCGCTTCGCCGTGCTCGCCGGAACAAACCCAGCCACGGAACAAATGGAAACATTTCTGCGCGGCGAGATGCCCGGGACCAAGAGATTGCCGGAGGCGCTGGAGCTGGCGTGGGATACCTGGACTCTCGGGCAGGCCGCGACCGCGCAGGAAAATGAAATTCCGGCGCGCGGGCAACTGCGGGAAATGCGCCAGCGAAATAGCGGCGTGGTGGAAGCGGCGCTTCTCGATCGCCATACCGGCGCGGCGGTGCGTTATCGCGCCCTCTCGGAAAAGGAATTGGAAGCGTTTCAGAAAAATTAGTTCATGCGGCGCATTCGACTGCCGGCGAGCCTGATGGCGGCGGTGGCGTGGATCGGCCTGGCATTGATGACGGCGTCGCTGGTCCAACTGATGCGTGTCGTCACCGGCTCCTTTCCGTCGGCCACCGGGACGAAGAGAGCGGAACCGTTTACGATGGTGGTGATCGATCCCGGCCACGGCGGACAGGATTCGGGTGCGATCGTGGGCGGAATGGCGGAGAAGGGATTTGACCCTCGACGTGGGGGAGCGGCTGGAGCGTCTTCTGGCCGGACAGGGAATTGGAACCGTCCTGACCAGACATCACGATGCTTATATCTCGTTAGCTGATCGTTCGGCATTTGCTAACAAGGCGCAGAACGCGATTTTCGTTAGCATTCATTTTAACGATGGCGATCGCCCGCTGGCGAGCGGGGTGGAAACTTACTTTGCTCCGCATCGCTTCGGTTTCGGCACGAGATTGGCTGCCTGGCTGCCGTTCCTGCAAAAAATCTCCGGGCAAACGCCGGACTTCGAGAGCCAGGGTCTGGCAGGACTTATTCAGCAGGAGCTGGTCGCGCGCACGCGAGCGATCGATCGTGGGACGAAGGCGGAGCAATTTTATGTATTGGCCAATGTGCGGCATCCCGCCGCGCTGGTAGAAGGCGGATTCCTCACGAACAAAGATGAGGGAACGAAATTGGGCGATCCGAATTATCGCGAGCAGCTTGCCAACGCCATCAGCGCCGGCATTCTTAACTATCGCGAAACGCTCCGGCAGCGACCGCCGCCGATGGCGAAAACGGACGCTGAATAAGTAAATGAAAGTCGCGTCGAAATTTTTTCCTGCGATGAAAGCGGCAAAATTTGCGGCGGCGTTTTTGTTTCTGGCCTTTTTGCAAACGGCGCGCGCCCAAAATCCAGTGCAGCAAGCGCAGACGGCGTTGAAGGAGCAGGGCTTTTACTACGGCCAGATCACCGGGCAGAAAGACGCGGACACGGTGGCGGCGATTCGACGCTTTCAGATTCGCAGCGGCCTGCAGGTCACTGGAGAATTAAATGATGAAACACTGCGAGCGTTGCGCGCCAATCCGGCTTCTTCCACGGGCGTGCAAAGTGCCACGCCGCCGCCCGCCGCCAGTCCGCGCGCAGGAGTGAACCATGGCACCGCGCCCACTACCGCGCCGCCCGCGCCATCGAATGGAGAACTAATCCGACCGACGCCAAAAGCGGTGGCGAGCGACATTTTTAGCAACACGCCCTACGTGGCTGCGCCGCCGGAGTTGCAACAGAGAGTGATCCGGGGCGCGCAAACGATTTTGCGGCAGCGCGGTTTTTTCAAAAGCGAGGTGGACGGCGAGTTCGGGCGGGAGATGGAGTTTTCGTTGCGCGCATTGCAATCGAGCATTGGCATTTCGCCGAGCGGAAAACTCGATATGGAGACATTGTCCGCGCTGGGACTATTGCCGGGCCAGCATGGACCGCGGATGAGCCCGCGACGGCGGCTCATGCCGAATCTCCGCAGCGAACCGCCGGTGCGCGGCAAATGGATTAGAGAACGCGAACCAGGAAACGACGATTAGCGCGCGCTATTTTTCAAAGCGCATCGATTGCAATTCGGTCACGACAGTGCCGACCAGAATCTGACCTTCGACGCGCAGAAGCAGGCGATCGTCGTCATCCGAAACCCAGGCCGTGGCACGCTTAAATTTCCGATGCGGCTCGAGCTGATTTTTTTTGTTCACGCGCTTTAACTGCAGATCGAGTTTGATCGCGGCGTAGCTGCCTGCGCGCGTCTTGAGATGGTCGCGCCCCAGAACGGTGACGATGGCAACGTAAGCGGAATCGGCCGGATAAACGGCCAGGCGAAAAACGGAGCGATCGCGCAACGGCTGACTGCGCAAATAAAAAAGGGCTGATTGTAAATCGTTTAAATTTTCGAGCGCGAAATTTTTTGTGCGCGGCGGGCGGTTGCCGTCAAGGCGAGTGCTGCTTGCGCCGGCATCGGAAAATCTCACGGTCGTTTCAATGCGCTTGCCGCGTTCGGTTTCGAGCTGGTGCACCTCCTTTGGTCGCAGAGTGCGAGCATCGATGAGGGATCGATAAGTGACATCGTACTTCCAGAGAACGCGCGCGAGACCGATGCTGCGACCTTTGCCTTCCAGAACAGAGTTCTCGCCGTCGCGATGGAAATAAACTTCGGCCGTGCCCGCAGTAATTCCGGCCCAGCTAAAAGCGTAACTGGCGTGGAAGGGACGGAGGTCGGGAAAATCGCCGCGCGTATCGCGTGATAAAGTGGCGGCCCAATCATTGGCCGCGGGCGCGGGCGCGGGCGCGACCAGGAAAAAGCAGAGCGCGCCCAGAAAAAAAATCGCGACAGAGTGAGGCGAGGAGCGCGGAAGAGAGAGCGGCTTCACCAGAATAAAAAACGCACGCTGGCGGCGGCCTGCGTGCGCTTCAAAAAAAAATGTGAAAAGCGCTAAGGTCTCTTCGGGGTGGCGGCGGCCCGGGCGGGCGCAGTGGGCGCTTCCACTTTCGGCTCTGCCGTCACGCGACCTGGTTTATTCAAGGTGGCGATGATGTCGGTGGTAAAATCGTAGCTATCGCGCGCGTACATCACGAGGGGAACACTGTTCAGGCTCACTCCCGATCGATCGAGAACCAGGTCGTAGTTTTGAGTTTTCACGCGCTCCATTACGATGTCGCTGATCTCTTTTACGATTCCTTCGCGCATGCGCACCATTTGCTCCTGCAGTTGTTTATCGCGCGTTTGCCGGAACTCCGTGATTTCGCGTTCCATCCCTTTGATGCTGGCAATCTTGTCGTCGCGGTCTTTGGCTTTTTGCGCTTTCGCCTCCGCGCTCAGCGCCGTGGCATCGAGCTGTTTGGTAAGAGTATTCAATTCGTCGAGCGACTTTTTGTAGGCGTCCATCCGGTCATCGAGTTCTTTTTTAGCGGAGTCGCCGGCGGCGCGCACTTTCGCTTCCGCGTCTTTCGTCTTGTTATACTCCTTGAACGCGCGCCCCATATCGACGGTGCCAATTTTTAGATCGGCGAAGGCTGCGGCTGGCAGAGCGAATAGAGAAAGCAGCGCGAGAGAGAACAATTTCTTCATAGGATTAGTTAGATAAGTGGCGTTAGACCACCCTGGTTGTGTTGTGTTCAAAATTGATAGCCGACGTTAAAGTTAAATTGGCCGCCGCCCTTGTTGCCGGCGCGTTGCAGCGGAAAGCCGTAATCAATCCGCAGCGGGCCGACCGGCAAGTCGAGACGAATACCGAAACCGACATCGGATGCAATATTATTGAAGCCGTATTGGTAGGCGCCGCTGTTCACAAAACCGGTGTCGTAAAAGAGGGCGCCGCGCGCTTTTTCAATAATCGGAAAAGTATATTCAATCGTTGCCCGGGCCAGGCTTTGCCCACCGAGTGGCTCCCCATGCGAGTCTTTGGGTCCGACATCGCGGAAATTGAATCCGCGCAAATTATTGGCTCCGCCGAGGAAAAGCTTATCGAAAATTTTCACCGGTTCCTTACCGACCCCCCAGGTGTCCACGCCCGCGACTTCGGCGTTAATCAGCAGGATGGTGTCCCATTTGAAATGAAAATATTTCGAAGCCTCGAGATCAAATCCATAAATTCGCTCGTTCCCACCCAGCGGCCCGCCGGCGACGTAGGTGGTGTAACTGATGCGCTCACCGGTGCGGGTGAGAAGAGAACTGTCGCGCCGGTCATAGACGAAGCTGAGGGTGTCCTGACTTTTGGTGGTGGCGCCGGTTTCGGCGCGCAACTCCGGCGTCGCGTCCGCGGAAAGATTAAGAATTGAGATGTGCTCGAGACGGTAGGAAAAGATGGCGTAAAGAAAAGGCATCAGGCCTTTACGCACTTCGACCGATAACCCGTAATTCCGCTGGTCGTAAACCGAGCTGAAGTAATTCGCTTCGTGATAAAAGACCGAGCCGCCGAGCGAGATCGGCTTGTCGAGAAACCAGGGCTCGGTCAGGGCGAGCTCGAAATCTCTCCGCTGCGTGCCGGCCTGTAGGCGAAGCCGAAATTTTTGTCCGCCGCCAGTGAATTGCGGCCAGTTAAACAAATCAAAATTTCCCTGTGTTAACTCAACGAACGCCACCAGACTATCGATGGTGCTGAAGCCGGCGCCGAAGTTAAGCGAGCCGGTCCGTTTTTCTTCCACTTCAACGTCGAGGTCCTTGCGGCCTCCCACATCGGTATCGACTGGGAAAGTATCGACCTTCGAGAAATAACCGAGATTCTCCAGCCGCTTCTTGCTCGATTCGACTCGCACGGTGTTGTAAACGTCTCCGGGCGAAATCAGAATTTCGCGCCGAAGGACTTTGTCTTTGGTGCGAGTATTACCGGTAATATTGACCCGCTGAACAAACGACCGCTGGCCTTCCTCGAGATGATAAGTCAGGTCAATTACACCACCGCGGGCCGGGGCGCTTTCGGTTCGAACCGAAAGATCGACATATCCGCCCGCGCCGTACCCGTCCGCGATCGCCTTGGCGTCGTCCTTGATGGCTTTGGGCGAATAGATCGCGCCCTCTTTCACTTTCATGAACAGGCGCAGCCGCTGCTCCGTCGTCGCTTTGTAACCGACGAGCGAAATTTTGCCCACCCGATATACCGGACCTTCGTCCACCACGACGATGATGTTCATGGCGCCGTTGGCCCGTCGCTCCCGGCGCACCTCGCGCACCACGACATCGACGTAACCGTGATTCTGATAATATTCGCGCACGCTATCGAGGTCGTTCTCTAATTGTGTTTCATTGAGCCGTCCTGATTTGTCCAGAAACGAGATGATCGTTTTCCGTTTCGTTTTCATCTGCTTGCGCAGGATGCCATCCTTAAAATGTCTGTTGCCCTCGAAAAGGATGTTCACGATCTGGCCGCGCACGCCTTCGTCGACGGTGTAGATAACGCGCGCCGTTCCCCTGGCCGCATCGATCGGCTCGACCCGGAAGGAAATTTTCACATCGTTAAATCCGCGCGCCTGGTAAAGATCGAAAATCTTTTGGCGCCCCTTTTCCAAGTCGTCTTCGTTCAGCGGCGCATTTAATTTCACCCCGATATCTTTTCGCAGCCGTTTGGCGCTCACTCGAGTCGCACCATCGATTTGGATTTCGCGCAAATTTGCGCGCGTTTGAATGGCCACGATCACCTTGATGCCCTCGCCTTCTAACTGCCCAAAGATTCGGACATTCTGCACCGCGCCGGTACCGTAAAGACTGCGGATGTCCTGCTCCGCGACTATCTCCGAGTAAGGTTGCCCGACTTTGGTGCGCATCTGCGCCAGCACGCGCTCGCGGCTGAGCGTCATCGGCCCGGAATACTGCACCTCGATCGAATGGACGATCGGCGGTCCCGTCCGCTGCGCGGCGGCATCAGGCGGCGATTGCGCCGGCGCGGAAAGAATAAAAAGAAACGAGCCGAGGAGCGGAAGGGCGAGCCACAGGCGGCGGGTGATCGAATCGATAAACATTTAAGGGAGTGACCGTAACCGCTTCGGGAAAGCCGGCTACTACTTCGACAAGGAGGCGATTATCGTCAAGCCAGCATTTCCTGCAAGTCCTCTCGCGGCGCTTTTAATTTAACAATTGGTACCAATTATTTCGCCGGCGCGGTTCGTAACCCGCATCGCGAATGAGCGTTTCAATCTGCGGCGCGTCGAGTCGAAAAGTTGTGCCCGCGCTGCTCACCACGTTCTCCTCCATCATCACACTCCCGAAATCATTCGCGCCATATTTTAACGCGATCTGTCCGATCTCCGGCCCCTGCGTCACCCAGGAGCTCTGGATGTTTTCGATGTTGTCCAAAAAAATTCGCGCCAGCGCCTGCATCCGCAAATATTCTGCGACACCCGTTTTCTGCTTCACTTTCAGCACCGTATTTTCCGGCTGAAAAGTCCAGCAAATGAACGCGGTGAAGCCGCCGCTCTGGTCTTGCTGCGTCCGAATACGCGCCAAATGTTCGATTCGTTCCGCTACTGTTTCGACATGGCCAAACATCATCGTCGCGCTCGATTTTAATCCGAGCTCGTGTGCCACCTGCATCACTTCCAGCCATTGCGCGCTGTTAATTTTTAGCGGCGAAATTTTTTTACGCACGCGATCGACCAGAATTTCGCCGCCGCCGCCGGGAATGGATCCGAGTCCGGCCGCTTTGAATTTCGTGATCACTTCCCGCAGCGGCATTCCAAACACTTCCGCGAAATGTTGGAACTCCGGCGGACTGAAACCGTGAATGTTAATGTGCGGATAATTTTCGTGAATATGCCCGAGCAACGCGATGTACCAATCCAAATCCAGTTTCGGATGATGGCCGCCTTGCATGAGAATTTGCACTCCGCCGGCCGCGCTTAGTTCATCGAGTTTACGGTCCAATTCCTCGAACGAGATCACGTAATGATCGGCATCTTTTTCGGTGCGATAGAAGGCGCAGAATTTGCAATAGACGTTGCAGACGTTGGTGTAATTGATGTTGCGATCGATGATGTAGGTCACGATCGCGTTGCCCTCGCCGTCGTAAGCGGCGCGTTTGGCGCGGGCGCGGCGCGCGTCCGCCAGCGCGCCTAATTCCTCCAGCGGCATCGCATACAAAAGCAGCGCTTCCTCCTCCGTTACTCGTTCACCCGCGAGCACACGTTCGGTTAGCGCCTCTTCGTTGATCGCAACCATTCACATATCCTACATCAGCAGCCATCGTCTTTCACCTGTTGCCGCGCTCCATGCCCGCCCGATAGTTTTTCTGCATGCAGGCAATGGTGCTCGAGCAGCCCAAGCGTGCGCTCGAATTGCGCGAGCTCCCGCAACCGAAGCCGCGCCCGAATCAAATCCTCGTGAAGGTTCTGACCTGCGCCGTCTGTCGCACCGACCTCCATATTTTCGATGGCGAGCTAACAAGCCCTAAGCTGCCATTAGTTCTCGGCCATGAAATTGTGGGACGCATCGAGCAGCTCCGCCCCGAAGGAAAAAATTTCGCGATGGTAAACTCGAAGGCGCGGTTGTTTTGGTTATTAACTAAATCCGCGCAATGTGCCGATCGGAAGTTGTCAGCGGGGCGCTTCGCCTGCCCTGGGTAAGCGGAGCGCTTGCCTACGATTACAAGGCGCCAAACGCGCGATCGAGCACCTCGATCAGAAAATCCGCATCCTGTTCGTTCAGGCACATTGGCGGCGAGAAACGAATCGTTTGTCCGTGCAATCCGCCTTTGCCCAGAAGCAGACCCATTTCCCGGCACAACTCCACCACCTGCGCGCACTCGGCTTTCGCCGGTTCTTTTGTTTGCCGATCTTTCACCAGTTCGATTCCCAGGAGCAAACCTTTGCCGCGCACATCGCCGATGATGTTGTGCTTTTCTTTCAGACGATTCAGGCCGCCCAGAATTTTGTTGCCAATGGTAAGCGCGTTGGCCTGCAACTTTTCGCGCTCGATTACATCCAGCACCGCGCTGCCTTGCGCCATCACCACTGGGTTGCCGCCGAAAGTATTGAAGTGCGTCCGTTGCGCGATAGCCGCCGCAATCTTCGGCGTCGTCACCACCGCGCCGAGCGGCGCACCGTTACCGATTCCCTTCGCCATTGTCACGATGTCCGGCACGACTCCCTGCGTTTCAAATCCCCAATAATGTGTTCCGGTGCGGCCGAATCCGGCCTGCACTTCATCGGCAATGCAAACGCCGCCGGCCGCGCGCACGTGTTCGTAGGCGTGTTGCAGATAATTGTCCGGAAAAACTACGCACCCACCCACGCCTTGAATCGACTCTGCGATGAAGCCCGCGATCTGCCCCGAAGTAGCGTGATCGATCAAGCTCTTGACGTCAGCTGCGTAGTTGCGTCCGGCGTTCGCTTCTTCGTGTCCCCACAAACCGCGGTAGGGATCAGGCGCGATTGCATGATGCACGCCGAAGCTGTGCGGCACGTTGAATTTCCAGGTGGCATGTGCGGTCAGGCCCATGCCGGAAGCGTTGCCGCCGTGATAGGAATTTCGCAGCGC
>DAIOVO010000020.1:0-2482 GCA_036758965.1 Chthoniobacterales bacterium | reverse complement strand
AGGCGCGCGCCATGAGCAAAGCGAGATCGTTCGCTTCCGAGCCGGAATTAACAAAGTAACAAATCTTCAACTCGCCTGGCATTTTCGCGGCCAGCTTTTGTGCGTACTCGCCTATGTTGGGATGCAGGTAAATGGTGGTGGAATGTTGCAGCAGTTCGTTTTGCCGGCGCGCCGCTTCCACCACCTCAGGATGACAATGACCTACACTTACCGTCACGATTCCGCCCAGTGCGTCGAGATAGCGCCGGCCGTTTTCGTCCCACACATATTGCATGTGGCCTTCCACCAGCATGAGCGGGTTTTTGTAGTAGAGGAAAATTCCCGGGTTAAGAAATTGTTTGCGCAGACGAAGCACTTCCTCTGCCGAGGGCCCTGAATACTTTTGCGGTGAATGATCGAAGAGCGGGAGTTCGGGCGTTTGCATCACTCTAATATATATAGAGCGATCTAGCCCTCAGGAAAAATTCGCCGGAGCGCGAGATAAACGGCAAACGCAATCCCGAATCCAACGAACCAGGCGTAATCGTAGAGCCGCACAAAAAAATGCATCCCGTGGGCGGGCACGAGCACTTTTACGTTCACCAGAAATCCCGGCAGACTCGGCAGGACCGCGACGATTAACGAGAAAATTGCCACCAAACTCCATCCCTTGCAGAAACGATACTCGCCGTCGCTTCGATAAAGCGCGCTCAGATTCAACTGGGTGCGGCGATAAACAAAATAATCCGCGATCAAAATTCCTCCGATGGGGCCAAGCAGCGCACTGTAGCCGACCAACCAGGTGAAAATGTAACCGGAAGGATCGGCCACCAATTTCCACGGCATCATCAACACGCCGAGGATGCCGGTGATCAAACCGCCCAGGCGAAAGGAAATTTTCGTGGGCGAAAGATTCGAGAAATCGTTAGCTGGACTGACGACATTGGCGGCGATGTTGGTCGCGAGCGTTGCCAGGCAAAGCGAGACCAGGGCAATGATCAGCACGCCGGGATCGCGAAAGCGCGTCAGCACATCTACCGGGTCCCAGATCGTCTCGCCGTAGATGATCGTCGTCGCCGAAGTCACCGCTACGCCGATGAAAGAATAAAGCGCCATCGTTAACGGCAGCCTGACCGAGAATCTGATCGCGTTGCGAATGCGCGTAACGGGAGAAATCCGGGATGTTCAGCGAAAGCGTCGCCCAGAAGCCGATCATGCCGGTAAGGCCCGGCACGAAGAACGCGAAAAACTTGCCCGCCTTAGGCTGGCCAGGATCAAACGCCGAAGGTTGCGAAAGAATTGGCCCGAAACCGCCAGCGTTGCGATAAGCCCAAAAAAGCAAAAGCAAACCGAGCGCGATGAGGAGCGGCGCTTTGATATTCAGGAGCCAGCGAATGCAATCGATTCCCTTGTAAACGACCAGCATGTTGACGCCCCAGAAAAAGAGAAAGCAGAGCAATTGCGGCAGAGTAATTCCAAATGCGCCGTGCGAGTTGCGGGCGAACGCGGGTGCGAAAATCGAAACGATTTTGTAAATCGCGCTGCCGCCGATCCAGGTTTGGATTCCGAACCAGCCGCAGGCAACGAGGGCCCGCATGAGCGCCGGAATGTTGGCGCCGGTCGTGCCGAAAGAAGCGCGACAAAAAACTGGAAACGGAATTCCGTAACGCGTTCCAGCGTGCGCGTTCAAGATGATTGGGAAAAGGACGATGAGATTGCCGAGAAAAATTGTCAGAATAGCCTGCCACCAATTCATCCCGCCGCCGATGAGCGAGGAAGCCAGCATGTAGGTGGGAATGCAGGCCGACATCGAAATCCAGAGCGCGGCGAAACTTCCCACGCGCCAGGTGCGTCGCTCCCGCGGCACGGGCGCGAGGTCGCGATTATATAGAGTGCTGGGCTCGAGCTCGATCGAAACTTCGACATCGGGCGCATCCACACTCGTGCTCATGCTCGTGATCGTAATCGTGCTCGAATTCTCACGGATCGATTACGAGGACGATCACGAGCAGGAGCACGAGTCAGAAATGCGTCGGCTCGCGCTTGAGGAATTTTCCGCGGCCAAATTCGCCAACGAATTTTCCATCGCGCGTCGCGAGCTCTCCGCGAACGGTCACGACGTGCGGCCGGCCCTCGATTTTCATTCCTTCAAAAGAATTGTAATCGAGATTCATCTGGTGCGTTTTTGCTGAAATCGTGTCCCTATAATCTGGATCGTACACGACCAGGTCCGCGTCGCTCCCGGTCTGAATCGCGCCCTTTCGCGGAAAGAGTCCGAACATTTTCGCGGCCGCGGTACTCGCCGTCTCAACAAATTTCTTTAGGTCGATTCGTCCACCCTTCACGCCGTGGGTGAAATAAAGATTGACCCGATCTTCCAGTGACGGAATGCCATTGGGAATCAGCGTGAAATTATCTTTGCCCATTTGTTTTTGGGTCGCGAAATCGAACGGAGCGTGATCGGTCGCCAGCGTCGCGATTGTTCCTTCGCGCAAACCCCGCC